>CAXIBU010000020.1:0-21829 GCA_964021555.1 uncultured Verrucomicrobiales bacterium
TCTTCGTGGTAAAAGTCGTTGACGAAAGGTGACGACACTGGCCCCGTGCGTGAAATACAGCTTGGTTTTATAGCAGCTTTTTTTCCGCTAAAGTCGATTATCTGGTGAATATGGGGCATCGGACGTGTAAATATACCTGTTAGGGGGCGGTCGTTCCGAACAAAAGGAGCCGCCTGAACATTCAGGGCAATGGCCACAACCCTGCCATCCAGCTAGGACGGTCGTCACCCGCAACGTAGAGGGTATGAGACGAAGGCCTTCGAAAAATCACGAAGACTCGGAAAAACTTAAGGAGGTCAACGTTGACCCCCAAGCCTCCCTAAGGATGGCCCTAACAAAAAAAAATGCAATCCCCGAATGAATGACGCGGTGAATTGCGTGTTGCCCCATCGGGCGATCAGTTGGCAGAAGTCAGAAAGAGCCCGCTATTTCTCTGGTGGTGCAGGCTTGGTAAAGCGGTAGGGCGTTTCGAGGGCCAAGAGAATGACCGCATTTCGATAGCTACTGTTGGTCATGAAGCGCATGCCGTGAGCTCGCGAACGTTTACCGCCGTTCGGAGGCCCCCATGAGCCGTCTTTACCTTGCACTGGCAGTAGCTCTTCCGCGAGGCGCGGTCCAAGTTGGCCCCAAGCCTCACCACCTCGATTCCTCGCCGCCAACGACTCCCAATACAGCGCGTAAAGATCGCAAAACTCGGTTCGATACTGAAATTGACTATTCGCGAGTAAATAGCGAATCCCAGCCCGCGCTTCCCGGCTCGAGCTCCGCCCCATTTCCTGGAGACAATAGACTCCTGATCCCGTCAGGCTATCGTAGCCCCCGAACAAACCTTGCTTACCTGCATAACCGAAACCTCCTCGATCGTTGCCTCTGGCTTCCACATAGTCCTCTGCATTCATGAGGGCTTTTTGGAGATCCTTCTGGTCAAACAAACCGACCTTCTTCGCACTGACAAGCGCCTGAAGGTGCCACGCGGTAATGGACAAATCGCCGCCTCTCGCACCTTTCACATCGTAGCTGTAATCCCAACCACCACTTGTCCTGTGCTGGAGTTTCATGATCAATTGAACAGCCATCTTAACTGTCGGCTCGAGTTCTGGAAATTCGAGCCGAAACCGCAGCCCCATCCCATAAGCTTCCACCAAAGCCTGAGTCGCGATGGCGTGCTCGTAGCAAAGGCGGTTACTATGAGCGGACGTGATCATGAATCCACGATGCTCCTTAGCCGACTTCAGCAGAAACCCGACAGCACCCTTGATCGCTGGGCCAAATTCGCCCTCCAGCCCTTCGCCGTGCCCGAGAAATGCCAGCAGGACCAAGCCCGTATTTCCAACAAGCATCTCTCCGCCAGGCCAGGAGCCGTCCTCTAATTGCTGGAGCGCCAAACTTTCAAGCCCCAGCTTGATCGCCTCCTCCACTTTAGTCGCTTGCTCTTCGCCGATGCTTTCCGACCAAGCTGCCACCCGCCTTTTCTCTATTAATCTAGCGCGAAATGCTGCGCTGGCCTTGGGATCGTCTTTGCCATCCTCTCGAAGCTGTTCGAGGATCCATAGCTGATCTGCCTTCGAAAAATAGCCCAGATCGCTATCAAGCGTATCATTCTTTATCAGGAGCCTGACTTTTCCCGTCTCATAATCGTAACCAAGATACTTCGCCGCCACCACCTTGCTGCCATCAGCACTGGTAAACTCTCTGGCAATCGATACTGACAAAGACAGGTAGCCGCCGAGAACCAGACAGAAGATGAGAAGTCGCTTCACATTCGTTAGCTTGGCACGAAAGGAAGTTCATCCAAGCCTAAATTCCTCTATCCCTTGCCATTATGCCGGTCCTCGGTCCGGCGATCAGGTCCGTGGCGGAAAAGCGCCTGCTCACTCGAGCTCGTCTTCGATGAATTCACAGATGAGTTCGTTGATATCGCCAAGTGCCTCGTTGAGGTCGGATTCGATCTCGCTGAGGTAATCGGATTCCGTTTCAGAATATTGTGCACGGTCCTCAGGGCGGGTTTGGCACCATTGACTGGCGTTAAGGACATCGACGACCCCACTCGCGCCAACAAGGTCAAAGGAATTGACGATGCGCGAGTGAGTGACACTGCTCTGCCAGAAGTCGTGCAGCCCATCCCCCTCTTGAAGCAATTGAACGGTTTCAACCACATCGATAATCGCGCGCTCTTCGCGCGTCAGATCCCTTTCCTCGGATTCCTCCTCAAGGCGCTCGACCAAGAGATCAACGTCCTCATCCCATTCGATTGATGTGTTTCCAAATGCCATAACAGGCACGCTCATGCAGCGATTTTTTGGGTAGGTCAAGTGTTGGAACCGCTGATTTTTTGATCTTTCATGGGGTCCTCTTTGGTGGGATCCTCTGACGGATTCGTAGCTTGCCGAGGCTGAGAAACTGATCTAGCACGACTTATGGCGGTTCCTCCCACCCATTTCGATGTGGACAAAACCCAACCAAATTCGTGACGCAACTTTCCTATGAAATGGCTCAATCAGAAACTTTCCGCCATCCGCGAACTTGAAGGTGGTCCTAGAAAGATTTGCTCAGGAATCGCCATCGGAACATTGATCGGCTTCCTCCCCCTCTTTGGGATCAAGACTTTACTCGCCATGGGAATTGCTCGGATCAGTCGAACAAACATCCTTGCTGCAGCCATCGGCGTCACCCTACACGACATTTTCCTGCCCATCGCTCCAGTGATCTTACTATGGGAATATCAGATCGGGTGCTGGGTGTTGAACTCCGAAGACAGGGCCTTCGATGGTGATCTGCTGGAAAAAGGTCTTCAAAGCTGGCTCAATTGGTCGACTTTGGAGCACTTTGAGATCCCGCTACTCGTAGGTGGCGTGGCGATCGGTTTGCCTATGGCAATCCTCGCTTACGCGCTTTGCTACCACTTTCTAAAGAAGGAAGCCTAAGACCGAACCGGAGGTAACGACAGTTCAGTTCAGGAGTATTCAACACGAATATCAACCCATCGGTGCCTTTGCAATGCGCTCACTCTGCGTATTGAAGCTAGAACTCTTTGCATCACCTCAGAGCAGATGCATAGTCCAACATGTCAGGACTTGAGACTTTCGAAAATGCCTACCGAGGTTCCTTAATCGCCGATGCCTTGGCTATGCCTGTTCATTGGTATTATGACCGAGAGGCCCTGATGCGCGACTATGGACCGGTAAATGAGTTCAAAATCCCGAAAAATCCGCACCCTGACTCCATTCTCTGGCGCTCGAGCTACGAAGCGCTGAATGAACGAGGTGATATTCTCAGGGACCAAGAAAAATTCTGGGGGCAGCCCAATGTCCACTATCACCAGTTCCTCAAAGCCGGAGAAAACACCCTGAATTTCAAACTAGCCCGAGAGCTCGTTCGTTGGGCTGACGAGCGAGGAACTTACGATCCCGATGCCTGGCTCGAACGCTATATTGAGGTCATGCTGACCCCAGACTGGCACCACGACACCTATCTGGAAGAAGTCCACCGCGGTTTCTTCAGTGCCTACGCCGCTGGCAAAAAGCCTCGCAAGTGCAGCGTTAAGGACGAGCATATCGGAGGCTTGGCCCAAGTGCCGGCCTTGTGCTTTATCCTTCGAGAACTCGACCTCCCCGAGCTCCGAACGGCGGTCAAGGAACACGTCGGCCTAACCCACGCTCACGCCAACGTGATTCGCGCGGCCGATAGCCTCGTCCGATTATTGTGGGAGATTCGGGCAGGCACCTCACTCGCAGATGCCGTTAAGAGTCAGGGAGGAGATTGGATTTCCTCGAAGAAAGCTGAGCGTTGGGCCCAGCAACCGGACATCCACGTGATCGGCAGTCGTTTCAGCCCAGCCTGCTACATCGATCAGGCCATGCCCGCATCTCTTTTCCTCTCACTCAAATACGCTGATGATTTCACTAAGGGTATCCAAGCAAATGCCGAGGTCGGCGGGGACAACTGTCACCGGGGTGCCGTTGTCGGGGCGCTACTAGGAGCGACCAAGCCAGAGCACCTTCCGAAGTGGCTGGATGGCCTGAGACAGGACTAGCTCTACGACTTTCGCCCTGCGCACAACAACCCGTAAACGATCAGGCCAGTGATAAGTCCCACAGCGACTACAATCCACACTCCATTCAACTGCACAACTTCTGAGGGTGGGTTCATCCCAAAGACTGTGGCTAGGGTGGCTAGCGGGAAGAAAAAGGCTGCTAATCGGTTTAGTTTGCGAGCCTCACAGGTGGCTGCCGCTGCGGCCTCAGCCTGTTCAGATGAATTCCGAGCAATCAAGTAGTCGAGGCTACTCTTGGCATCCTGCAGTAAAAGTTCCGACGAACGTTCCACGTCGATCGCTTGGTCACGGATCACAATCAACTGTTGGTCGTCGCTGAGACTCTGGCGCAACTCTTGGATGACCTGCATCATGTTCCGCCCAGCCCTCAGAAGTGGGGTCACTTCGTCTATGATATCGTGGATTTCCGAGGCCTTTTCACTGCGATCCAGGAGTTGATCGAGACTCTGAATGCGATCCTGATAGGTCTTCACCAGCTCCCGTAGCGCGCTACGACCTCCGGAATCTGGTGCTGACTTCCACTCCTGCCGCTCATTGATCCAGAAGAGTGCCGCCTGCCGCTGGCCTTTGTCGCTCGCCATGGGCAACTGGTGCAGCACCGCCAGATAGTTCCCCTCCTCCACCATCAAGCGCTGACGCCCCACGCTCTCGCCCAGGCGACGACGAAATATTTCGGGCAAATTCCAAGTCTTTGGAATGATAGGGTGATTCTGATTGGTCTGCATAAAAAACTCAGGGCTACCACGAGGTAACAGCCTCCTCTGTCGCAATCAAGGCGCGAGACACCGGACGCCTCCAACTAAGTTACCACCTGCGAACGACCGTGCTTCACAAATTCGAACTGGCTATTCGCAGATTCCATTCCCCTCAATCACAAAAATGAGCTAAGCTGCCACGCATGACGAAATCCCTATTCTTCGGCCTTTGCCTCATGTTCTTTGGGGGCGGATCGGCCTTCGGAAGCGAAACCGATTATCAAGGGCTTGTCGCCGTGAAGCCAACGGCCAGTCACCCCGATGCAAACGCCAAAATCATTCCATTTCGCTCCTATGAATACTCCGATCCTCGATTTGTGTTCTTCACTGGTAATCGCGGGATCGAGGTCACCAAATTCCAAGCACCGTCCATTTACGTCCTAGTCAGGCTTAAGGAAGAAAACCTCATCCGTCCTAGCCAAGCCCCTGCTCTGCGGGCACAACTCGCTGCGGCTGAGCTCTTCGCCAAACGATTCCCGCACGGAGCTGATAAGATCCGCCCCGAGATCAGCGAACTCGAGAACGCGATTAAAAGGCTGGAGCTACGCCAGACCTTCATCGATGGGCTTTGGTTGAGCGAGCAAGACGCAGAAAAATACCTATCTGCCGAGATCAGTCAAAAATCCAAAGCGCCTCGATTGAGCACGCTTCAGAAGGAAATCGCCCGTCAAACCAGACTCTTGGAACAGGCCGAGCGAAGCGCTATCCGCGCCAGATCGACTATTCAACGACTCCGAACCGAGCTAGAAAGTCTAAATCCTTAAGCCTTAGGCCATTTTCCAACATTCTTTCGCTGGAACTATGCTTTTGCGCGTGTTTCCACGTATCTTTCTACGGAAGTTGGTAACCGTTAGGCCGATAATGTTCGGCAAGTATTGACCACGTAAGCAACAGAGGCTAAACAAACGCCATCGGTTCCAAATATTTGGAAAACCATTACACATTATGTTCTCAAACATTCCTTTTAAACGAGTCAACTGGGTCAACAGTTCATTCCTGATGGGCACCACCTTGGTTGCTCTAATTGGCATACCCATCTATCTTTACAACTACGGTTGGTCCTACATGGACGGCCTTCAGTGGGGTATGTTCGCCTTCTACATGATCGCGACAG
This sequence comes from uncultured Verrucomicrobiales bacterium, assembly GCA_964021555.1. Taxonomy (GTDB): domain Bacteria; phylum Verrucomicrobiota; class Verrucomicrobiia; order Verrucomicrobiales; family Akkermansiaceae; genus CAXIBU01. The sequence goes on from CAXIBU010000020.1 coordinate 5,924, forward strand.
GCCTGAGTATCACCATGGGTTATCACCGCCTGTTCTCTCACCTTTCGTTCAAGGCAAAATGGCCAGTTAAGCTGTTTACCCTAATTTTCGGTGCCTGCGCCTTTGAAAATACCGCGATCGACTGGTCCTCTGATCACCGCAAGCACCACAAGCATGTCGACCACGATGATGATCCTTACGACATCTCGAAGGGTTTCATGTGGGCACACATCGGCTGGATCATGTTCAAATTGAACCCTGAACCACCGATCGATAATGTCAAAGACCTCCAGAGCGACCGCCTGTGCCAATGGCAATACAAGTGGTATGTGCCGCTGTCCGTCGGTGTCGGGTTGATCCTACCTGCGCTCATCGGCTACCTCGCCGCTGGCGGTCCCGGGGCATGGGCAGGCTTCCTGTTCGCTGGCGTCCTCCGCGTGATCCTCGTGCAGCACAGCACCTTCTTCATCAATTCACTCTGCCACACTCTAGGCAAACAGCCATACTCCTCAAAGTGTAGCGCTCGCGACAGTGCTCTGATGGCAGTCCTTACCTACGGCGAGGGCTACCACAACTACCACCACGAGTTTCAACATGACTACCGTAACGGCATTAAGCCTTGGCAATGGGATCCCACGAAGTGGACGATTTGGACGCTCTCCAAGATCGGCCTCACCTCGAATTTGCGCCGAGTTGACGATAAGAAGATCATCCGCGCTGAAATGACCCAAGCTCAGATGCAAGCCGCCGAGCGCCTCCGCGCCTTGGAAAGTCAGCCTGGCGTCTGTGAGACCAGTCTGGCCAAGCTCAAGGAGCTCAATAAGCAGCTTTCCGATAACCTTGCCCAATTGGAGCAAGCCATGAAAGACCGCATCGAGATCTCCAAGCAGAAGCTCAATGACCTAGAGCGGGAAACTCGCGAACTCCTTGCTCAGGTCCGCTCCTTCAAGGCCGGCCCGATTAAGCACTGAGTCATCAGCTAAAATTTACAAAAGCCTGCTTGGTTACAACCTTGCAGGCTTTTTTGTGCCCTCGGGAGAACAATCAATTCCTCACGCTAGCTCTTATTGATCGAAAGCAACTCGACCAACTGTGGCAACATTCGGCGGAAGAGCGCATTCTTCCCGCCACGCGAAAGCTGCTCAGCCACCAGATCACCCTTGTCTACAGGTGCTGCTGGATGCAGCAGTTCAAATGAAGTCTGTCCATCTTTGAGACTCACCTTCAGATGGCCATCCACCGCACTAGCTTGCACTGAGGCACACGCGTTCTTCGATCGAAATTCCAAACTACCCAGGGAACCAACGGAGTCATTTAGATCCAGTCGCACTTCAAATTCGCGCCCATTTTTCTGCGACATCAACCAACGGTTCTCATCCCGACTCGATGAGATGGGGAGCTCGGGACGCAAAGTCCAACCCGCCTGAACCATCAGCCATGAGACACACATAAGCCCGCTCAACCGATGTTGCGGATTGGCAACAATGGTGACCTGCTCCAAGGAGTCGAGAATCTGGATCGCAGCAGGCTCATCGAACAAAGAAGCCACTGCCAGACGATGATGATAGGCGCGGGTCCACTCAAGATCTTGGCAAACGAGCGAGCCATTCAGCCACGCCCCAGCTTTCTGAATGGTCAAAAAGCCCTGCAAGGGATCGCTCCATTCGGATGAATCAATAATCAGACGGTCAACCAAACTGTAAAGTCGCTCACTGAAACGATCGCTGAGATCACCCTGCCACCAGAAAACCAAGGGTAGGTCGCTTTCCAAATGAGAAAAGACGACATTGCGTAAGCGGCCGACTTCGCGCCCCTTCAGCTGAAAGGCTATCTGCTCGGAACAGACCGACTTTTGCCCTCCCAAGAGGTTGCAGTGAGTTGAAATCCAGGCCTCTGCCTTAGGCCCTTCGGCCTCTCGGTCCAGTTCGATCAATAAAACTCGGCAGGCCTGTTCCTCGGTGATTTTGGAAATGATTGACTGATTGTCCTCCAGCGCTCCCGGCCTCTCGGAATAAACCGCCAAGTTCATCAGCGATGCCTTGCTCGAGGCCTCATCAAGCTCCCACAGCTCACGCAGCTTCCCTTCGATCTTTCCAAGAGCGACAGGTGTTCCAAGGGGTGATTGCAAAAGTTCAGACATGCTCAAAATTCCTTAAAGCCTCCTCCAACGGCGCCCGTCCTGCTTAAGCAGTTCGTCAGCTTCTTGTGGCCCCCAAGTGCCGGAAACATACTCCGCCATCGGCGGCTTCTGATCGCTCTCGTGCCACGCTCGCTCCAAGTGATCGATGAAACGCCAGGCTTGCTCTACTTCGTCACGACGAGCGAACAAAGTCGCATCTCCCGCCATCGCGTCCAATAGCAAGCGCTCGTAGGCCTCCGGACTTCCCTTACCGAAGCTCGTCGCATAATGGAAATTCATCTTCACAGGCTCCAAACGCAAACTCGCCCCGGGAAGCTTGGACATCATGCGCAGCGAAATCCCCTCGTCGGGCTGGATCCGGATGACCAAGACATTCTCATCCTGAGCACCGCCATTTAAGGCGTTGAAAAGAACATTCGGCGCCTTCTTGAAATGAATCGAAATCTCTGTCGCCTTCTTCGGAAGACGCTTACCCATCCGAAGATAGAAAGGCACGCCCTCCCAGCGCCACGTATCGATCAGAATTCGCATTGCGATGTAAGATTCTGTCTCGGACTCTGGATCGACCCTATCCTCCTCACGATAACCCAAGACCGGATCACCATTGATTGAGCCGGAGGTGTATTGAGCCCGGACGGAATTCTCTGCGACCAGTTCTGGGGTATCCCACTGGCGCAGGGAACGGATGACTTTGACTTTCTCATCGCGAACGCCGTCAGCGCTTAGGTCTGTCGGGGGCTCCATCGCAATCAAGCTGAGGAGCTGTAACAGGTGGTTCTGCACCATGTCGCGCAGAGCGCCGGATTTATCGTAGTAGCCGCCGCGACCACCTTCCATACCAAGATGTTCGGAACAAGTGATCTGCACGTGATCGATGTGCTTGCTATTCCAGAGTGGCTCAAAAATAGCGTTGGCGAAGCGCAGCACCATGATGTTCTGAGCGGTTTCTTTCCCGAGATAGTGGTCGATCCGATAGGTATCAGCTTCTTCAAAGGTCTGGTTTACGACCTCGTTCAAGCGCTGTGCCGTTTCCAAATTCGTTCCGAAGGGCTTCTCAACGATCACCCTGGACCAGCAGTCCTTCTTCGGCTCGTTCAGCCCAACCGCCTTAAGATTGAGTAAAATATCATCGAAGAATTCTGGCGCACTGGCAATGTAGAAAAGGCGATTCCCCGCGCTACCACGATCCCGATCAATTTCATCAAGACACGCGGCTAGAGAGCGGTAGCCCCCTTCATCCTGAAATTCGCTGCGGTGATAATGGATAGATTGGCTAAAGCGCTCCCACAAGGCTTCGTCGTGACCTGAGCGGGATACTTCCTTATTGATCTCGGCTAGCTCCTCACGAAACTGCCCGTCTGACTTATCACGGCGAGCAAAACCTACGACTCGAACGCCCGGTGGCAAATCGCCCTCGGCGGCCAAATTGTAAATCGCAGGGATTAGCTTGCGGTGAGTCAGGTCCCCGGTGGCACCAAAGATCACGATGGTGCATGCCTCAGGAAGGGCCCTAGATACTAACTCGTCGCGGAAAGGATTATCGTTCATGATCATCAAGGGCGGCTGGTGCCGCTCGCACCTGCTTTATCACATGTTCTTGCCCTTGGCGCAAAAGAATTTGACCACGGAAAACCGTCATGCAGCGCTACCCTGCGTCACGGTTTTCGCTCGTATCACGGGCAAATCCGCGCTCTCCTCCCTGTAGCAATGGCTTTTACCAGATTCATGATGTCGCTCCTGATGGGATTTAGCCGTATCCCCAAGGATCTCGACACGATCTCGGAGGAGCCAAATGACGTCATTCGCGTGTGCCCAAGTGCCAGCGGTGCACGGCTGGAAACCGCGATTCTCCGCTACCGCCACGCCGATGGCACCACCGTCGACTTGGTAGGGGCAATCCATCTTGGCAGCTCCGGTTATTTCCGGAAACTGAACCGCTTCCTCAAAACCCCCAGCATCGTGCTTTTTGAAATGGTTGGCGGTGAAAGCCTAGGCTCATGGCAGGTCCCCTCCCCAACCCAAGATCCGCTGCAACCCGAGGCACTGGGACCACCCGTGCTAGAACCACTCACAGGTGAGAGCGAAAACCACTCCCCACCCTTGCCAACCAAAGACTGGCTGAACCACCTTTACCAAAAGTGCGCAGTCGCTCTCGGCCTCGAACTACAGACCGATTGGATCGACTACGGTGCTGAAAACTTCTTTCACGCCGACCTCGACCACCAGACCTTTGTGCGCGAGCGCAAACTGAAGGGTGAATCAATCTGGTCATTCGTCTTCGGGCAGAAAGGCCGCGAGAAGGATCAAAAGCCCACGAAAAACAAGGCCACGCACAAACAAGGCATCATTCGGCCCTGGAAATTTTGGAGCGCCGCACTCCACCCCAGCCCAACGCCTTTCCGCCAGCTCCTGATCCAGCAAATGGCACTTAATTCAGGCCTTTTTCAGGACATGGATTCGGATTCCGTCATTCTCGGCAAACGGAATGAACGCTGCATTGAAATTTTCGACCAACAGCGATCTTTAGGGCACGAACACCTCGCCATTCTCTTCGGTGCCGCTCACTTACCAGACCTCGGTCAAGAGCTTGAAAAACGTGGCTTCGGGCTTGTCGATAAGACGTGGCTCGTCGCTTGGGAGTGAACCACTAGACTCTATCGCACCCACTAAGCGATCAACGCCTTAGGCTAATACGAAAAAGCCCGCCCTTCTTGCGAAGAGCGGGCTAGGAATTGTGTTCCTTTATCTAAATTCGGTAAACCGAGATTAGAAAGTAAGGACAGCTTCAACACCACCAACGACAGCGTCGGATTGGATGAAGTTGCCAGCACCACCAATAGCGCTGTAGTCATCAACAACGTCAAGAGCGCTGATGTAGGAAACGTAAGGAGTGACAGTCAGTTGGCTGGTAACAGCAACTGGGACTGAAAGACGAAGCTCGAAGTGGCTAAGTCCGTCGTTGTCAACACCAGGAACTTCCTGAAGGTAACCGAATGATGCAGCGAGAGCACCTGAAGCAACAACTGAAACCTGGTCGGTGACCTGGTAGTTGTATGCAGCACCGGCTTCAAGGTAGAAACCGTCAAGGCTGTCGTTGAATTCGTAAGCGGCCATGCCGTAAACTACGAAGTTAGGGTTGATGGCGTAGTCGAGTTTCGCTTGGATCTCGTGACCGTTGTCATCACCTGAGAAACCAGTGTAGTCTTGGTAGATACCACCGCTGTTGAAAGCGTAGGCAAGTGTGCCGGTGAGGTTAGGGATGAGTTCACGGCGAACACCAACAGTTACAGTGGTGTGATCGTCGAAACCGAAGCCACGGCCTTGACCGTCAAGGTTACGGTAGTAGAGGTCAGCGAAAGCTTGGTTACCAGCACCGTCGGTGTAGGTAAGTCCAATGCCCATTGTGAAGACGTCGTCGACGATCTCTTCGTTAGCGACGATGCCGCGATAGGCGTAGCCACTGTGGTAACCGAGGGTAAGATCGGCGGTAATTGCGGAGCTGCTAGGCATTGGTGCGGCGACCGGAGCCGGTTCACCAGCCATAACAGGAGCCGCTGCGAAAGCTGCTACTGCAGCTGCGGTTGTAAGCATGTTGTTTTTCATGGTTTGCTTGTCTCGTTTAGTTTGGTTGTTGAAGCGTGCTCCGTTTGGGGGAGTGCCTCGTCGCAAGTGGTGATAACGCTGAAAACAGAGTTGTCCAGCGAAATCATTCGTTGCAGTTCCGGAGCTTATCCATCATTTTCCGATAGAGTCCAGTTTTTTTTACATATCTTAACTATTTAGAACTCAATAACAATCCCGCAGCACTTGCCACAACTCCCTAAAATCAAACAGATTGGCAAAAATTTACTTCCACCTTAAAATTTTACACCTCACTTGAATTATTTTTCGCACAAACAGATCAAAAGCTGATTTCTCAAGGGTCAGCGCTCGTAAAAAGCGTCCTAGATACCTGCAATTCGGCCCAACAGATGGCTGCGATGACAATCAATCAGGAAGTTACCCGCAAGTGCCCTACGACCTAAGAGCATGTCATGCTTCATACTGGAGCGATCCGTCAGACTAATCAGCACCTTCCAGCGGAAGCCTTGACCAATTTCCGCCACCGTTTCGATGAAAACTCGATGATCACCACTGCCTGAAGAGCTCTTCACATGCTTAATCGCCACAATCGGGGCCTCGCACTCGGTGGTATTGGAAAAATAGTCGAACGCTTTGAAAGCAACCCAGTCTTTCCCGTCCCGTTCGAATTCTCGAATGTCCTCGACATGCAGGCTGCTCGAACGAGCCCCTGAATCCGTTTTCGCATGGATAGGGCCAATCCCAAATTCGGGGAGTGAAATCCACTCCTTCCTCCCGATTAGCAATTGCGGCGCGTTGCCTCGATCAGTTGGCAACTTCAGGTCAGCAGCAACTTTGCCTGTGGCGTCTCGGATGATTTCTGGTTTAGCAATGTAAGTTCTCATGACGTTTCCTCAATATCCCGCGCGAGCTGCAAGCGTGCAAGCTCCAGTTCTAGTTCGCGGTTAGATTCCGTTACCTTCAGAATCCCACGGCTCGCCGCGGAAGCGTGCCCCATGACGAGACGATCTGCGATCCAGGCGACAGGTATTGCGCAGCGGCTGCGGATGAATGCCGCTATGACACACTTGCAGTCAGCCGAATTTGCCAGAGTGACGATTTCATCCTCCGAAAGCCCATACCACCCGATCGCGTAGCTCGACAGCGCCTCGGCCAGCTCGACCTCCGCATCGGCATGATCACTGTGTTCCGTGACGGGCTGCAGTCGAAGCTTTTTGGATGCACGTATCGCCGCATCTAAAGCTCCGTCACGAATCTGCCCCAAAAGCCTTTCAAGCGCGGCGGGATCATCTTCTTCAAGTAACCAAGACTGGTATCGATCACGAAATAGCTCGCCTGCCCGCTCTGGGAAGAAGAGCTGTCGCCTACGGGCAAGGTCTCGCTGCAGAGCTGTCATCGCGCGACTCAGATTAGGACGCGAGCTGCGAATCACCAGGCAGTATCCATCGGCGGCAACCAGCCGAGCCAGCTCACCCCACCCCGACCGCTGCGCTGCCTCAGTAATAGCCAAAGCCGTTTCTTGCTCCAAGCCCTCAAGAGGAAATTCATTGTCCTCCCCTCTTGAATGGATCCAATGAAGGCCACCAGCTCGGTCAGATCGTGCTAGCCTCGCCATCGCCTATCAGCTGAGTTCTCCAGCGGCGATCCGGCGTTTCAATTCCTTCCACTGGCTGCGCGAAACAATGTAACCAACACAATCCGGCGAACCACAGAGACATGGATGGTCCTCGCAGCAGGAGATATCGAAGCCGTAGTCAAAGGTCAGTTCTTCGCCTTTCTTGATCTCGCGCAGGCTGTAAATCGCGATACCCTTCTCGTCCTCAATCCAAGCTTCGCAATTCGGATTACAGGAATGATTGATGAGCCGCGCCGGATTCCAATCAAAGTTGCCGTCGATGTCGTAATCCTCATCTAGTGTGAAAATGTAGACCGCCGCCTCACCATGCTGTTCGGCTAGGTCCTGTTGCTCGATGCCGCGTTTCTCGCTCTCTTTCTTGGTGATCTTCTGACCGACGTATTCGATGATTCGGTCCTCTTTCCCGAGGTCCTGGGTGGCGTATACCCCGTAACCATGGATCGGACTGTCGCGGACCTCGCAGAGCTCACTCTGCCCCCTTTCGGTCAATTGCTTGATCAACTTCGGAGTCAAGCGCTGGCACCGTGGTTTCGGCTTCGACGTGGTATCAGTAGACCGAGTGACGGAATCAGACATGGTTTCAGGGCAAATTCGCAGCTTATTTGATTTCTTTGCTACCAAATGGCGGCGTAACGAAGTCCTTCTTCAGTTCGGGAAACAAACTGCGAATGTCAGACTTGGACAGCGTGCTGCCATCAATGAAGGTCCAGTCGTCCTTACCCACATCAGTCACTGCAATCAGGAAACCCTTTTGCTCGATCTGGCGGAGCACGCCCTTGTTGTCGAGGCCGCTGATGATCTTGAGTGTCGGCAGAAAAACCAGCATCTCCCGGCCAAAATTCACCGGCACGGGCTTGTCGGTGGCAGGAGAAACGGTAAAGGCATCAATTTTGACGCCCGCCTCGGCAATCTGCTTCGCCTGATTCTTGAAACTCGCTGCCAATGCGGCATCTCCGCCGGCACGCTTGGATAAGCGCTCTTTCCATCGGGGGTGCATTTTCTCCAACAGTGGCATCAAGTCACCTCGCAAAATCGCAGGTTCCAATTTCTGCGCACTCGCTCGTGCCTTGGTAGCATCCTGTGCCATCATTTGTGCAGTAACCAATACCATCAGTATCGCTATCAATCGTCCCATGCATGGTATCGTGAGAGCCGCTGGTCATGGCGTCAAGCTCAGGTCTTCCCTTGTCGCGACAAGCTTGCTACAGACTGGCCCGACTCCGCTCACCTTTTCATGACCGTTCACCCACGTAATGCCGGCCTCGCTCCATTCAAGAGATGGAGCTTTTTCCTCGTCGGCTGCGCGCTAATCGGATGGTCGCTAAATGCATTCTTCCTTGGCAACTCGCTGATTACGGGCGGACTACCAGGAATCGCCCTGCTCCTCTTCAAGCAATTTGGCTGGAATCTGGCACTGGTGCAACTGGTGGGTGGATTTGCCATGCTGATTTTGGCCGCTGCCGCCTTGGGTAAGAAAGGGCTTTTTCGAGCAGTGATCGGCACTCTCGTCCTCCCGATTTTTATCGAATTTTTCAGTTTTGCTCCGGCACTCACCGATAATTTGATCCTCGCAGCCGGCTTCGGAGGACTTACCATTGGTGCGGGCTTGGGCCTGATCTTTTACGCTGGCATCTCGGTGGGCGGCCTCTCGATCATTGCTCAGGTTCTGGCCAAAAAATTCAGCATCCCCCCGGCCAAGAGCATTTTCTTGATGGATGCCGCCATTGTCTGCCTAGCTGGTGGACTTTTCGGCCCGGAATCATCCATGTATGCGCTCGTGGCCGTTTTCTGCATCGGAAAGGCCATCGACCTCGTCCAATCCGGGCTCAACTTGGTCAAAGCCGCCATGATCATCACCGACCAACCGGAACTCGTGCGAGAAACACTCTTGGAAACCCTCGATTGCGGTGCAACCATCGTCCCAGCCGAAGGAGCCTATTCGGGCGACAAACGCAGCCTCATCATTTGCGTCGTGCCGCGCGCCAAGATCTCCCGCTTGAAACGCCACGTCCACCACGCAGACCCCAAAGCCTTTACCCTCGTGACCAATGCCTCCGAAGTGCTCGGTTACGGATTTCAACAATTCTAAGTCCCATGTCCTATCCACCAGATCGATTCGATGCCGCAGTCGACACCATCGTCGCTCGCGATCCGCGCTACGCTCCTCACGCCTATTATTTCTTGAGGGATGCCCTGAACTTCACCGTCGAGAACCTCAAGGAACAGGAGGGACAAACCCGGCACGTCGACGGCAAGGAGCTGCTCTTCGGATTCCGAGACCTGGCACTGAAGGAATTCGGCCCCATGGCCTCCACCTTACTCTCGGAGTGGGGCGTCTCCCGCTGCTCGGATCTAGGTGAGATGGTCTTCAATCTCATTGATGAGCGCATTTTCGGCCGCCAGGAGAACGACTCCCGTGAGGACTTTTCCGAGCTCTTCTCCTTCCACGACAGCTTCGTGAAACCATTCCTGCCCAAGGCAGCCCAAGCCAACTAGTCCATGAGCGACACACCTTTAGAATTTCCCAAGACCAAGGCGACCCTCACTCGCCTACCCTCCGGCATCGACCTAATCCTTCTCCCTGATCCCGATGTTCCAGTGGTCAGCGTGCAAGCATGGGTCGGCACGGGATCAGTCCACGAAGAACAGTGGCTCGGCGCGGGCATGTCGCACCTTCTGGAGCACATGGTTTTTAAAGGGACACGCAGCTTTACCACCCAAGAAATGGCCCAGACCGTTCAGGCGAAGGGTGGCCAATGGAATGCTTACACCTCCTACGACCGCACCGTTTATTACATCGACGGCCCGGCGAGCGGGGTCGAGACTTTCGTCAAAGTCGTCGGCGAGATGGTATTCCACCCCCGCTTTCCAGAAGAGGACTTCGAAACAGAAAAAGACGTGATCCGTCGCGAGATCGAAATGGGCCTCGACGACCCAGGGCGCGCCGCTCACACACTGCTCTTCGATGCGATTTATCGCCAGGACACGAGACGACACCCGGTCATTGGGCACCGTCCGCATTTCGACCGCATCACCCATGCCGACATGGTCGCCTACCACGAGGCTCGCTACTCTCCGGACAACGTCACGTTTTGCATCGTTGGCGACTTTGATCCCGTGCAAATTCAAGCTCAGATCCAAGATCTCACCGAAGGCCTGCAGCGTCCCTTCGCCAAGAACATCCAGCTTCCAGTGGAGCCAAGACAGCTAGGCCAGCGCCTGGCGGAATCCGAATTCGATATCCCCACCAGCAAGCTTACTCTCGCCTGGCGCGCTCCAGGTCTCGATCACCCGGATGCCCCGGCCCTCGACCTCCTCGCCAGCCTGCTGGGCCACGGTCGCAGCGCCCTGCTCTACCTCAAGCACCGCGAGTGCAGCGGACTCGCCCTAGAAATCACCGCCTGGAATTACCAAAGCAAGGGCATGGATGGCATCTTCGCCATCTCCGCCGAGGTGGCTCCAGAAGACCGATCGCAGCTCTCGGCCGACATCATTGCTCACTTGGAATCACTCACCGCCAGCGACTTTGCCCCACACTTGGAAAAGGTCAAAAGACGTGCCCTCTCTTCGCAATTCGGCACCCTCACCAGCGCCAGCGGCAGGGCATCGGATTTGGCCAAGAACTGGCACGAAGCCGGATCGCTCGACTTCACTCGCGATTATCTCGCCCAGCTGAATGCCCTCACCGCTGAGGATGTCGAAGCCGCACTCAAGCGCTGGATCGATCACACCCAGCTCACCCAGACCTCGCTCAATCCTCTCGGCACCCCATCCCTCGAGAACGAACAAGCCGCCAAGGCTCAGCGCGACCAGCCGGTCCTACACGCGCTCGACAATGGTCTGCGACTCGTCCTCATCGCCGACAATCGCATCCCCCTCGTCGCCATGGAGCTGTGCATGCTCGGAGGAAAGGCCGCTGAGTCACCCGAAAATGCGGGCATTGGCATGCTGATGGCCTCTTCCCTTCTCAAGGGCACCAAAAATCGTAGCGCCGAGGAGATTGCCACTTGCTTGGAAGATCTCGGGGGCTCGATCTCTGCCTACTCAGGCAACAATAGCTTCGGGCTCAAAGCCTCGTGCCTGAAAAGCGACATCGGCACCTGCTTCGAGCTCACCAGCGACTTGCTCCAGCACGCAACCTTCCCCTCCGATGCCGTCGACCGCGAGCGCAAGAGCCAGCTCGCCGACCTGCGCCAGCAGCTCTCCGACCCCTTGCAGCTCGCCTTCAAGACCGCCCGCAGCGGACTCTTCAAAGGCAGCCCCTACGCCCTCCCAAGCTTAGGAACCGAGGAATCCTTGCAAAGTCTCGGCTCCACCGACCTGATCGCCCACCTAGAGAAGCTGCGCTCCCCTGAGAACTGCGTGGTATCGCTCGCCGGCGACTTTGATCCCGAGGCCGTCATCAAGCTCGCTGAGCAGCACTTCAATCAGCTCACCGGAGAAAAATCCGTCGTCGCCCCAGCGGCCACCTCACCAGTGGCCAGCGAGCACTCGCTTAATTTGAGCGACAAGAATCAAGGCGTGCTCTGCATCGCCTTCCCCGGCCTTTCCGCATCCGATCCGCGGCGCACTGCGCTCGATCTGTTCGCCTCCTACTGCTCCGACATGGCAGGTCCTCTTTTCACCCGTATCCGCGAAGAACTCGGCCTCGCCTACTACGTCGGAGCCTCGCAATTCGCCGGGCTCAATACCGGCATGCTCGCCTTCTACCTCGGCACCTCTCCGGATCAGTTGCTTCTCGCCAAATCCGAACTCCTCGCCCAGCTCGAGAAGCTCGCCAGCGAAGGGCTCAGTGAAGAAAGCTTCGAGCGCGCCCGCACCAACCACATGGCCAGCATCAGCCTCGCCCGGCAGTCCAATCGCGCCGTCGCTCAGGCCTCCGCACTGGATACCCTGCTCGGGCTCGGGCACCTCTACCATCTGGATGCCGAGAAACGCATCGCCGCCCTCTCCCGCACCGAGGTCAATGCCTGCGCCAGCTCCTTGCTCGCTCAGGCCAGAGTGATCGCCACCGTGCAGCCATAGACCGCCGCCACCCCAACCATGCTCGAAGACTTCAGCCTAGATTCATCACTGATCCGCCTCGTCCTCGGCGTGATCATCATCTCTAATCTCGGCTTCGCCTTCTACATCTACAAAGACGATGCCTTCCCGCTAAGCCAACGACTCCCCTTCATCATCGGGGCTCTCATCACTGGCCCTTTTGTCTTTGGCCGCATGTATTTCAAGAAAGTCGATCAACTTCACCGCCGCCAGCTCAACGAACAGCACCGCCGCTACGCCGCTCGCAGACCCAAGGACGACGAGGATTGAGAAAATCCTAGAACTCAGAATTTCACCACCCATCACCCAGCCACCAAAATGATCCGCCCACGCCGCAACCGCCGCTCCGCCGCCATCCGATCCCTCGTCCGCGAAACTCAGCTCAACCCCGGCGACCTGATCCAGCCGCTATTCCTTCACGAGGGCGACCAAGATGTCGATATCGAGTCCATGCCCGGCTGCAAGCGCTGGTCACTCGAGGGCCTGATCAAGGAGGCCGGAGAATGCCACCAGCTCGGCATTCCAGCCGTCGTCCTCTTTCCAGCCATCGCCGAAGATCTCAAAACCACCAGCGCTGAAGAAGCTTACAACCCGGACGGCCTCATCCCCCGCGCGATCCGAGCCCTGAAGGAGGCCCACCCCGACCTCGCTGTCATTACCGATATCGCTCTCGATCCCTACAATTCCGACGGCCAGGACGGACTCGTCCGCCCCGATGAACGTGGCGAGCCCTACGTCGTCAACGATGAAACCGTCGAGGTCCTCTGCCGCCAAGCCCTTTGCCACGCAGAGGCCGGCGCCGACATCGTCTCGCCCTCCGACATGATGGACGGACGCGTCGGAGCCCTCCGCCAGGCCCTCGATATCGAGGGATACATCGATGTCGCCATCCTCGCCTACACCGCCAAATACGCCTCCGCCTACTACGGCCCCTTCCGCGGCGCACTCGATTCCGCTCCCAAAGGTGGCGATAAGAAGACCTACCAGATGGACCCCGCAAACGCCATCGAGGCACTCCGAGAGGCCGAGCTCGATACCCAGGAAGGTGCCGACATGCTCATGGTCAAGCCCGCCGGCCCCTACCTCGACATCATCCGCGACCTCCGCCAGGCCACCACTCTGCCCATCGCCGCCTACCAAGTCTCGGGCGAATACCTCATGATAGAATCCGCCGCCAGCGCCGGATGGATCAATCGCGAGGCCGTCATCGAGGAATCTCTCACCGGTATCAAACGCGCCGGAGCCGACATGATCCTCACCTACTACGCCAAGCACTTCGCCCAATCGCGAAGCTAGCGCTCCCACCTACCAACCGATAAACCTTGGCGACCACAAGCTTCATGTGCTAGAAAAGCAACATGAAGAAGATTATCTCCCCCATCAGTGTCTATTGCACCGCAAAGCTCAGACCGGGAGAGGATGGCTCTGCCGCGTGCGCAGCCTGCGCTCGACGAATCGAGAACGTAGAAGATCTTAGCCCATCCGAGCTCAAGGAACGAACGTCTAAAGACCCTAAGTTCTGCGGACTCGTTCGTGGCAGCGTGGTTTTGGCATCAGCCTTTGCCATCAGTTCCTGCGCCTCGAAAGTCGAGCCACCACTCCCCGGTATCATCGCACCACCGGGGGAAGCGCACTGCGGTGGATCAAACGAAGAATCCGAGCCGTCCCAAAAGTCGCCCGGCATCCTCTTAGGCAGAATGCTCACACCTGAGAAGACCGATCAATCAGCCATCAGATACCCCACCGCTGAATGGATTCCAGCAATGCCCGGATTCGTCAAAAATCCCTACACCGGCAAACCCGTCGACGTCTCCGGAATCCCCCTTGGCTCCAAAGTCCGAGAGCCAGGCCCCAACAGCGACACCAGCCAGATTTTCCACCTCCCCAAAGAAAACCTCTAGCAACTCCACCAGCGGTCACTTCATGAAACACCTCACTCTCACAATCCTCGCAGCGCTCACCATTCCGATCCATTCTGCTGAAGATCCAGCGCAAGCCGACCAGACCATTTCCATCACCAAATTACGCGAGGCCAAGGTCATCGGCGACCTGGGCGTTCCTCTAGGCACTTACGTCGAGATTGAGGCGATAATCATCTCCGGCGCAGAGTTGAGAACCAAAGAGCACGATGGCAGCTACCTTCTCAAGGTAACAAAAGTCGAAGGGAAGCCCCTAAAAATGCCGCCGACCATGAGCTTCACCGTGCCGAGCCACCCGCTGGCAAAAGTCGCCAACAATCCTTTCGACCTCTACGAGCTCAAGCACGACAAACGGCCATCACAGCTCGACTCCACAGAAATCCGGCAACTTGAAAAGGACTACGTAGGGCAAACCGTCACCCTCAAGGCATACGAATGTGGTAGCTTTAGTGGAATCCCCGAAGAGATGATATGGCAGGGGCCAAACTTCCACTTTTCGACTCACCTCCAGATCATGTTTATGCCGTGGACCAATCCCGGAATCCTCAAGTAATCATCAAAACCAAACCATGAACCGTCGCCAATTCCTCCCTTTGACAGGGGCCTTCTTCGCCTCGCTATCACCCTTGGCGGCATGCCTTTGGGATACCGATACCTTGCAGGACGAAATCAAAGTCGAAGCCAGCCTCTTCGACCTCATTCTCGGGCAAGTGCCCCACCACGGAGCCGCCTATTACAGGAAACGCATCGAAAGACTCGAAAGGCAGAAAGACTGGTCCATAGATGAGCTGAATGATCTAGCGGTAGCTCACATCCGACTCAAAGAATTCGAGCCCGCCTTGGAACGACTCGAAGCAGCACTCGAAATGGACCCCAAGCGCTACCAGACCATCTCAAACAGAGGGATTTGGGCAAAGAAACAAGGCCGATTCAAGGAATCCGCCGAGTGGATCACCAAAGCACTTTCCGTAAACCCAGAAGGTCACATGGGTCTCGGTGATTGGTATCTGAAACGTCTCAACTGGTCGGCGAAACTAGCCGAGGCAGCGCAGAACGCTGTGCCAAGCTACAACTTCCTTGGGCAGTCCTACGCCGATGCTTTTAAGCTTTCCGAATACAATCAACCCGACAGAAAACAGCTCAAGCGGACCAAGCTCCACCGGAGCAAATACGGCAAACTACTTCGCAATGACCAGCATTTCGCAGACGGCTTCCTCGCTACCGGTGATTTCTTGATTAGACAAAAGCACTTTCACCTCGCGAAACTAGCCCATTGCCGAGCCCGGATGCTGGATCATCCAGCCCAAAAAGAAGTCGAGCGCCGAGTTCGCCTACAACCGTTTGGTTCCGAGTCTGGCTTTAGAGCTGACCCCAGGGGCGATCTTCCCAGCGCGGAGTTTCTGAGTATCTTCGACAAAGCCCAGGAATGGGTTACCGCACTCCACCAAAAAGAAGCGAAGCTCCTAGCAAACCTAGATGATGAGCGAAAGGCCCCACTCTCCCAAACCGTCAAAGCTCTCAAGGCAGACGGCATCGAACTAGTCCGCCCCTAGCCAACTGAAATACAAAGGAGCTCTAACGCCTATCCAAAGGTAACAATCGCAACA
>CAXIBU010000021.1:0-21736 GCA_964021555.1 uncultured Verrucomicrobiales bacterium
CTTCTTCGACACCTCGAGGCACTTCACTCATTCACCAACCGTCTCAAAGACACCGCCACCTAGTAACCTTCCGCCATCGTAAAAGGCGCAAATCTGGCCTGGAGTGAGAGCGCGCTGGGCTTGGTCGAAGACGAGCTCAGCCTTGCCATCGTCACGAAGGTTGAAGGTCAGCGACTCAGCCTTGGCCCGGTAGCGGGGTTGGGCTGAAATTCGTAATTCGCCGACGAGGGGCTCGTGGGTCTCGGAGATGGAACCGACCACGCATCGCTTGGCATAGAGACCGGGCGTGTGGGATTCATCGTAGCCGACAATGAGCTGATTTTTCTCGAGGTCTTTGCCGACCACCACATAGGCCACGCCCTCTTTAGGCGAGGCGATGCCGTGACCTTTGCGCTGCCCGAGGGTGAACAAATGCAGACCTGGATGCTGCCCGACGACTTTGCCCTCAAGATTGACGATCTCGCCCGGTCTATCCGGCACATAATGACGCAAGAAGTCGCTCATTTTCACCTGACCGATGAAGCAGATGCCCTGGCTATCCTTTTTACCGGCGGTCGGTAAGTTGAACTTCTCCGCGAGTTCGCGGACCTGTGGCTTGAGCATTTCTCCGACAGGGAAGAGCGCATGCTGGATTTGCTCCTGCTTGAGCAGGGAGAGGAAATACGATTGGTCCTTATTCGGATCCGAGCCGCGAAAGATATCAGCGCTGCCATCGGAGTGGCTCATCTGCCGCGCGTAGTGCCCAGTCGCGACTTTTTCGAAACCTTGCTCCAGAGCATAGTCGAGGAAGACCCCGAATTTCATCTCACGATTGCACAGCACATCCGGATTCGGCGTGATGCCGGAACGGTATCCCTCCAGAAGGTAGTCGACCACGCGCGTGCGATAGTGCTCAACGAGGTCAACCACCCGAAATTCGATCCCCAGCACTTCGGCGACCTGATGGGCATCCTCGATGTCCTGTTCCCACGGGCAGTCGCCAGGGATGCCATCGGCATTTACCCAATTTTTCATGTAGGCACCGACGACCTCGTGGCCTTCGTGGACGAGCTGCGCGGCGGCGACGCTGCTATCCACTCCACCCGAGAGACCAACCAAAATTCGCTTCATGCTAAAGCCCGTAATCCACCAAGAGCGAGCTTGCAAGCCCGACAAGTCGATCAGCCCGCCGCTAAATCCTTGCATGAGACGCGAAAAACGCGATTCTTTCCCAAGTTCACCGCTTTCCCGTCACCTACCGGATCACCACAGCATCCAGCTTTTCCAGCCACCATGTCATCTTCACCTAAGTTCCTCGGCTTCGACTCTGTCCCATCGGAAGCTTGTCTGATCGTCCCCAGTCGATTGGATTTTAAGGAAATGCAGCTCTTAGAGAAGCGCCTAAACCGCTCCAAGATTGCGTATCTGGCAGAGGAGTCCTCCGCATTTGAGCCCGAGATTACCCAGCACCTTCAAGGCGGCAAAGTCGATGCACTAGCCTTCAGCCTCCAGGATCCTGATCAGGAGACCGTGCAAGAGCACTTGAAAAGCCTGATCGATGCCGGCACCACGCTGATCTATCTCCCCGGCAATCGCAAGAGCTTCAGCGGAGCGGCCAGTCAAGTCCCCGGCGAGGCGCTCAAATACCTCGCCGATCTCGGCCTCCCGACCCTCCCAATCTACGTTGAGAACCCTCGCGAGTCTCGCCTCAGCTTCGAATCCGCCAGCTCACTTCCCACCGCCGTCTTCGTCACCGAGGGCAAGGTGCACCCGCAGCCATCCGCAGCAAGCATCCTTCAGAGCTTCCACCATTGCTCGAACCTCGCCTACGAAAGTCGCTCCTTCCTCGAGGGAAGCCTCGCCTCAGCCTTGTTCTCCGGGCTCCGCAAGGCTGGCTCCTCTCGCTCATGGTTCGATGGCAGTGACGACTCCGAGCTCCCCTACGACAAACTTCTCGCTGTCGCGATTGCCTTTTCCCAAGTCATCCAGAAGACCGTCTCGAAAAGCCGCGTCGGCATCGTCCTACCTCCAGGAAAGGCCGGCACCATCGCCAACCTGGCTGTCATTTTTGCCGGAAAGGTCCCGGTTAACCTCAACTTTTCCGCCTCTCACGAAGCAATTAACTCCGCCATCGAGCAGAGCGGGATCGACCGCTACATCACCGCTGATCCCTTTGTTCGAAAAATGCCAGACTTCCCCTGGCCACCAAACCGCGACCTGATTTTTCTCGAGCGCGAGCTACCCAAGCTTAAGAAGTCGATCAAGCGCTGGTATCTGGCGAACAAATTCCTCCCAGCAAGCTTCATCGCCAGCCGTCTCGACCTCGACGACCGGCGCGATGATGACGAGGCGGTTCTTCTCTTTACCTCCGGTAGCTCAGGCGCACCCAAGGGCGTAGTCCTCACCCACCGCAACCTCTTAGCCAACGTCCACCAGTTCGCCTCACGGCTCGGCTTTCCTCCGGACTCGAAATTGCTCGGTTGCCTGCCGCTATTCCACAGCTTCGGGCTGACGGTTACTCTCTTCTACCCATTGATCGAGGGGCTCAACATGGTCTCCTACCCGTCCCCCTTGGACTCCAAACGTCTTGGCGACCTGATCGAGATGCATCGTGTCGCACTCTTGCTATCGACCCCGACTTTCCTCCGCGGCTACATGCGCCGTGTCGCACCCGAGAAGCTCAAGTGCCTCAAAGTCGTAGTCACCGGAGCGGAAAAGCTACCGCCCAGCCTGGCGCAGAGCTTTTGCGATCGTTTCGGGCATTTCCCGATGGAGGGCTACGGTCTCACCGAGACCTCACCAGTCACCAACTTCAACCTGCCTGACCCCGAGGGCGAGGCCCACTTTGTGGCTCGTCACCGCCCGGGCAGCGTCGGTCGCTTCGTTGGTGGCATGGCGGTCCGCATCACCAACCCCGCCAGTGAGAAAGACCTACCGATCACCGAATCCGGCATGATCCACCTGAAGGGGCCCAATATCTTCCAAGGATACCTCAATCAGCCCGAAAAGACCGCCGAAGTGATCAAAGACGGCTGGTTCGTCACCGGTGATGTCGGTCGCGTCGATGAAGATGGCTTCCTCTACATCGAAGGCCGCATTTCCCGATTCTCCAAGATCGCTGGCGAAATGGTCCCGCATGAAAAACTTGAGGCCACCATCAACGAAGTCCTCCAACTCGACGGCGAAGCCGAGCGCCGTATCGCCGTCGTAGGCGTCCCCGATGATAAGAAGGGCGAGGCGATTGTCCTGCTCTCGACCTTGGAAAGTCGAGCTCCCCAGCAAGAGGTCATCGACCTTCGCTACAAGCTGCTCGACGCCGGCATTCCCTCACTCTGGTGCCCGAAGGTCATTCAGACCGTCGAAGAAATCCCCGTCCTAGCCTCCGGCAAACTCGACATCCGAGGGTGCGCCGAGCTGGCGGCCAAACAATAGCCCAGATCATGACCGAGCCCCCCGCAAAGTCTTGGCCGCCTTGCGGGGCGATGAGCTTTGAGTCGTTCATGCGCGCCGCGCTCTTCGATCCGCAGCACGGCTACTACTCACGGCAGATCCTCACCGTCGGGGCCAAGGGCGACTTTGCCACTGCCACCACCCTGTCGTCCACTCTGGCACGGGCCATCGGGGATTGGGTCATGACCCAACATCGCACGAAAAACTTACCCCTAAACTTGATCGAAATTGGTGCGGGCGATGGCTCCCTGGCGAGACATCTCCTCAAGAGCTTGCCACTCTGGACGCGACTCAAGTGCAAGTATCACATCGTAGAGACATCGGCACCGCTACGCCAGCAACAGGCCAAGCGCCTTTCGCGTAAGGTGCGCTGGTTCGATTCGCCTAAAGACGCTCTGACCTCTTGTGGTGGCGAGGCCATCATCTTCCACAACGAGCTTGTCGATGCCTTCCCCGTGCGACGCTTCGAAAAGAAAGAAGAGGGCTGGGAAGAGTGCTGGATCGAGCTCGGCTCCCAAGGCAAGCGCGAATACACCTGCCCGAGCTCGCCACTTCCAGCGAGCAGCGCCTTTGACCAAGGCTACCAGACAGGACAACGGATCGAGGTTCTGGAGAGCTATCAGACCTGGCTGAAGGAATGGCTCCCTGATTGGAAGCGCGGAGAGATGCTCACCATCGATTATGGTGACCCTATCGAGCGGCTCTATCACCGCCGGCCCAAGGGCACGCTGCGGGCCTATCTCTTCCATCAAACCTTGAGCGGAATGGACATCTACCAGAATCCGGGACGCCAGGACATGACCAGTGACGTCAATTTCACCGACCTAGCCAATTGGGGAAATTCGCTAGGGCTTCAAAATGCGCCCTTGCAGACCCAGGCCGACTTCATTCGCAAATTCGCCAGCGATTCCTTAGAAGACCAATACCTTCTCGATGAATCCGGACCTGGTAAGGAATTCAAAGTGCTTCATCAATCGAAGAGATAGTCAGTTGAAAAGACACCAACGCGTTGTTACACTTCGTGTTATGAAATGGATCGGCGTATTTCTCTCCCTTTTACTCACCTGCTTATCCAGCAGCGCCTTTGAGTTACCCTCAAATTGCCAGCAGGCTATCGTCGGAATTGCTCCCGATTGGAATAGCTCGCACGTTACTCTCCGTGTTTATGAGAAGCGCCAAGGGAAATGGCAACCAGTCTCGAGTGAGTGGAAGGGCAGACTTGGAAAATCCGGCCTAGCCTGGGGAATTGGACTGTCCCCGGTCCCTCGCGATGGCAGGCGCAAGAAGGAAGGTGACTGGCGCGCACCTGCCGGCGTCTTCGATCTCGGAGAGGTCTGGGGCTACGCTGCTAAAGAAAGGGTCCACCCGAGGCAAAAGTATCATCAAATCACCACTCGTGACCTCTGGGTCGAAGATTCAAAGTCCCCTTCCTACAACCGCCACCTCCAGCTCAAGAGGGAACCGCGCACGAAGTGGGAGAAAGATCAACAAATGCGCCAAAATGATCACCCACACTCTCTCAAGCTCTTCATCGCTCACAACGCCGGACGCCAAACAACCCCGGGGGCAGGCTCGGCGATATTTTTCCACATCTGGCGCCGCGAGGGCAAGTCTCCCACCGCAGGTTGCACCACCATGCCCGAGCCAAAATTGAAAGAGCTAGTCCGCCTAATCGATCCATCGAAGCGCCCGGTCTACATCCTTCTTCCTCAATCGACCTACCGAGCACAGAGAGCCGCGTGGAAGTTGCCCTGAGTCATGCGAAACGATCCGCTTTGACATTTTAGCGTCTCGGGTGCAATGAACCGCCATGCACGGTTTTCAATATCAAGAAGGTAAGCTCCACTGCGAGGAAGTCTCCATCCAAGCAATCGCCGAAACTCACGGCACTCCCCTCTACGTCTATTCCGCCAATACGATCCGCGACCACTTCAATCGTCTCGATCAAGCACTAGCCGAACTGGACCACCACGTCGCCTATGCGGTTAAGGCTAATTCGAACATCGCCATTCTCAATCTACTCGCCAAAGAAGGTGCCGGTTTCGATATCGTCTCAGCGGGTGAATTGTTCCGCGTGCTCGAGGCCGGTGGCAAAGCCGATCAATGCACCTTCGCCGGCGTCGGCAAAACCGATGAGGAGATCCGTTATGCCATCGATAAGGGCATTTACTGTTTCAATGTCGAGTCCGAGGCCGAACTGCGCAACATCAACCGCATCGCCCTATTGATGGATGCCGTCGCGCCAGTGGCTCTACGGGTCAATCCGAACGTTGACGCCAAGACTCACAAGTATATCTCAACCGGAAAATCCGAGAACAAATTCGGTATCGACTTCGATCAGATCGAGGCCCTTTACCAAACCACCGCTGATGAAATGCCCGGCGTCAGCTTGCGGGGCCTACAAATGCACATCGGGTCACAACTCACCACTGTGGCACCCTTCATCGAGGCCATCAAGAAGGTCGGTCCATTGGTAGAGAAACTCAAAGCTGCTCACGGGATCGAATTTTTCTCCATCGGTGGCGGCGTTGGTATCGTCTACGACCAAGCGCTCGATTCCGCCAAGTCAGATTGGTGGGACAAGGAAGCCGAAGAACTTCCACTTACTATCGATGCTTATGCCTCCCAGATCGTTCCGTTGCTAGCCCCACTCAAGCTTAAGATCATGCTTGAACCCGGACGACTTATTGTGGGAAATGCCGGCGCACTTGTTAGTAAGTGCCTTTACCATAAAAACGGAACTGCTAAAAACTTCCGTATCGTTGATGCTGGAATGAACGACCTCATCCGCCCGGCACTCTATCAAGGCCATCATGAGATCGTCCCAGTCACCAGCCGCGAAAATAGCGAGAAACTATCCATCGATGTTGTAGGACCTATTTGTGAAAGTGGCGACTTCTTCTCTCAAGACCGGGAGATGGAGAACTTCCAAGAAGGCGACCTGATCGCACTTCTCAGTTCTGGCGCTTACGGCTTCACCATGGCATCAAATTATAATTCCCGCCCCATGGCCGCGGAAGTATTGGTAGATGGTGATTCAGCTCACTTAATCCGCGCTCGTCAGAGCTTCGAAGACTTGATTAAGGGTGAATCAATCCCACAAAGTTAAGCTTGTGGAGAGATACGTGATTCTCCGACCTGTAGCTTGATTACATACCGGACTATCTAACCATGTATCTTTAATTATTTAACTTGCTAATAACGTTTTTCGTTGACTCCACTACAAATTAATATTGTAGCTAGGGACACACGTTACATCAACACTATGGCGAACGAAAAAGAAACCAAACCAAAAGCAGCAGCTGTTAAGCCTGCTAAGCCCGCAAAGAAGAAAGCTGCCGCTAAAAAGCCAGTAGCTAAAAAGCCTGCTCCTAAGAAGGCAGCTAAGCCAGCTGCTAAAAAGAAAGCCGCTCCTAAGGCTGCCGCTTCTAAGAAGTCGCCAACTGCCAAGCGCTATTCTGATGCCGAGAAGGCCGAGATCATGGCATTCATCTCTGCTCACAACGACAAGAACGGTCGTGGTGGACAAGCTGCAGCTGCTAAGAAATTCGGTATTTCTCCAATCACTCTCAGTAACTGGAAGAAAAACGGAACCAAAGCTGGCAAGCCAGGTCGCAAGCCAGGTCGTAAAAACAAAGCCAAAGCACCCGCTGCACGTAAAGCTTCAGGTGGATCAACCGCTGATAAGATCCGTCGCCTTGCCGACTCGATCGAAGGCTTTGCCGACACCGAGCGTAAGTTCAACGAACTAGCCAAAGAGTTCGCTGCTGTTCAGAAAGAACTCGACGCAATCAAGAAGGCTCTCTAAGTCGCAACTGATTTTTTAAAGGCGACACCTTGCGGTGTCGCCTTTTTCGTTTATCTTATCTCCACAATCTTCGTGCCACCATTATCTCAGGGCTGCTTGATTCTCCATTAGACTAGACCAAAAATTTAAACGATGACTCGAACCACCATTTTAATCGACGGAACCTTTCTGCAGCGGCGCCACCAAGCTCTTCTGCCCGACCGCCAGGAAATTAGCCCCCACTACCTTTGCAAAGATTTTTACACCTACGCGCTTCGGCACCTTGATCGAGGTGAGCAGTTACAAAAGATTTTTTACTACGACACTCCTCCAGCCACCCATACCGTGATCCACCCAATCAGTGGAGAGGAGCTGGACCTTTCAAAATCTGCCGCTAGCGAACGTAAGGCGGAGCTCCACCGCGAACTCAAGCAACAGCGCAAGATGGTCATCCGAATTGCTCCTCCAAATCCGCACAACGCATGGACCTTCACCCGCAACACCTTCGATCGTCTCCTAAACGGTGAACAGGGGCTAGATGAATTGGAAATGTCCGATATGATCCTCCCCCAAGGAAGGAAAGGCCTCGATACCATGATGGCTGTCGACATCACGTTTCTGTCACTCCGACACTTTGCCGATAAAATCATCCTCATCTCCTCTAATGATGGCCTACTCGATGCCGCGAAGATGGCTCGCCGTGAGGGACTGGACTTCGTGCTCGACCCCGTGCGTGCGGAAGTCGCCGAGCGCTTTCTCGAACACGTGGATGGACTCCAAAGTCGTCATCTCGGCCCGGGCCAGTCAAAGAAGAGCGAAGAGGAAGCAGAGGACTTTCAGATCAACCGGACTAGCAACGGCCGGTAATTTGTCCCAAAGCGAGAAAACAAGGTTGTTTTGTCTTGACCTTTGATTCCGTGGGCGTAGCTTGCGCGTCCCATGGCCAGAAAGTCAGGTAAAGCTAAAACACGTAAGGCAGTCGCCAAACGCTTCAAGGTTACCGGCACAGGCAAGGTCCTCCGTAGGAAACAGGGGAAACGACACATTCTTCAAAAGAAGAACCGTAAACGCAAACGCAACCTCGGTAAGTCGACTCTCGTTTCAGACGCAGACATCAAAAGTGTCAAAGAGAACCTTCCCTTTGCTTAATAGCTAAGAAGTGGCAACCGCCGCGCCCCCGCTCGCATCACGAGCGGCCTCCATGTAGCCTTCCTTCCAAAAGAAGGATCAGTGCAAACGAGACTGCAGGAGGAACCGAAAAAACAGTTTGCACCAGAGACAAATAACATGCCACGCGCAACAAATAGTCCAGCCAGCCGTAAACGTAGGAAGAGAATTCTTCTGCGTGCGAAAGGTTTCCGCGGTTTCCGCTCGAAGCTCTATCGCTACGCAAAAGATGCTGTCTACAAGGCTCGGCAATACGAATACCGTGACCGTAAGAAACGCAAAGGTCAGTTCCGCCGTCTGTGGATTCAGCGTATCAACGCTGCCGTCCGCTCACGTGGTCTGACATACAGCCGTTTCATGGAAGGCTGCAAAGCCGCCAGCATCGAAGTCGATCGCAAGATCCTTGCCGACCTCGCTGTTCATGATGCTGCCGCATTCGACGCTATCTTCGAGCAATCGAAGAAAGCTCTCGAAGCGAAAGCTGCCTAATCCGGTTTAATAAACATCCAACAGCCGCACTTGCTTAGGCAGGTGCGGCTTTTTTGTGTCCGAATCAGTTGCTTTATCTCCTGCCGAGATGACCATATTCCCATGAGCGAACCGTCACTTGCCAGAATCTGTAACTTCTTCGACGAATTCAGTCCCGCCAGCCTTTCGCGACTGGAGGACATCTACAGCAAAGACGTGCATTTCAAAGATCCGCTCAACGAGGCATTCGGTCGCGACCAGTTGCACCTTGTATTTGAGGATACCTTCAAGCAGCTGAAAAAGCTCAAGTTCCACGTCCTCTTCTCTCACGGCGACGAAAGCTCCGCCCTCCTGCGCTGGCGGATGCATTATGAAATGCGCGGCAAAAGCTTCGATATCGACGGCACTACCGAGCTGCACCTGAATAAGGATGGCCTCATCAAGCGCCAAGAGGACTTTTGGGATGCCTCGGGCCCGGTCTACGGACAGTTCCCCGGGCTGGGTTTGGCGATTCGCGGGATTCGCCGCTTGGTTAAGACCAAGGCGCACTAAAGGCCCGCTCAAAGTTGGTATCAATCTTGACCTTGGCGTGCACCCACACTACCTCGAGCCATGGCAGAGCCCATCGAAGAATCGACAGAAGACACCCCTAAGGCCGCTAAGCAAGTTACTCAGCGCTCGCCCTTTGCCGGGTGTATCTTGCTGATCGCAGTCGCCTGCTCGTTCTTGTTCATCCTCGTCTTTTCCTTCTTCAGCTTGATTAAGCAGGACTCCGAGATCCAGCAGTTCACGACTGAAACCTCAAAACCCGTCCCCGTCAGCAACCGCGAGGCCCGAGCAGATGACATCACCGCGCTCGATACAAGATTGATCGAATTTCGAAATGCGGTCATCGATGAAGGCAAAGATGGCGAGCTTCGATTGAGCGCCGACGACCTCAATCTGGCCATCGCCGGGCATGACGAGTTTGTCGAACTCCGTGAGACCTTCTATGTCGAGGCCATTCGTGACGGTAAATTAGTCGTCAAGGTCAACGAAGCACTCAATGGCGCACCCCTGAGTGGCACTAGCTACTACCTGACTGCCACCATCACTGGCGTCCCGGCTATCAGTGATGAGGAGGTCGTCTTCGATGTGCAGACCATTGAGGTGCCTGGCAAGACCGTTCCAGACGGGTTCCTCGGCAACTACTCTCCGCGCCGCATCATGCAGCGCTACAAGGAACACGAGGTGCTAGGGCCAATCATGCAAACGGTCTACGAGGCCAAAATCGACGGTGAGGCACTCGTTCTGAAGGCGAAACTTCCCGAGCCCGAAACCAACGAGGGCGTTGGCGAAGGGCTGATGCGCTTGATCGGTTTGATTGGGGTATTTACCGCCGGCCTCCTATTAATCGTCTTCATCGCGGTAAAATTTGGTAAATCTTCGAAATAAACCGCTTCACCAGATACGCTTACCCACGAACTTTATGAAAAACACTCTACTCACCGGATTTGTCAGCGTCTGCCTGCTGCTCCCTGCCACTGCCCAAGAGGCAGCCGAGGCCAAACAAGCTCCTAAGTCTGCCGAGGCCAAGCAACAGCAGGAACTTGCCACCCAAAACGCTCTCGCCGCCGAGAAGCTGAAGGCCGAGCTCTCCGAAAAAACCGCTGAAGTCGCCAGAATTAAGCTGGAGAAGGAAGCCCTCTCCGAACGCCTTGCGCTCGCTGTGCTCAAGCTCAAAATGGCCGACGAAGAAGGCGCAGCCCTGCGCTCCGCCGCTCGCGCGAAGATTGGTGAGGACGCCGCTACCGCCAAAGCCAAGGCTGAGGCTCTCTCCGCCCAGCTGAAAGCCCAACAAGCCGAGCTGCAGCTTCAGCTCGCCGAACTCAAGAACGAGCTGACCCTCCGCGAGGCCAAAGAGAAACGACGCGCCGCCGCCGATCGTGAGCCCGAGTATCTTGAAAATCCTCTCAAAGAAGATGGCACCCTGGTGATCTCTGACCGCCGTATCGCCTTCAATGGCCCGGTAACCTACGCCACCGCCAACTACATCACCGAGCGAATCAGCTTTTACAATAATTCGGATTCATCGAAACCTATCTTCATCGTCATCGATTCGTCCCCTGGTGGATCGGTGATGGCAGGCTACCGCATTTTGCGCGCCATGGATGGCAGCCAGGCCCCCGTTTACGTCGTGGTGAAATCCTTCGCCGCCAGCATGGCCGCGACCATCGCCACCTTGGCTGAAAAGTCCTACGCCTACCCGAATGCGATCATTTTGCACCACCAGATCAGCTCGACCATGTTCGGCAGCCTGAACCTCACCCAGCAGCGTGAGTCCTTCGAGAGCAGCCAGAAATGGTGGGAGCGCCTCGCCAAGCCGATCGCCGAAAAAATGGGCCTGACCACCGACGAGCTCATCAAAGAAATGTATAAAAATTCATCTGATGGCGACTGGACCGAATTTGGCACCGAGGCACAGAAGCTCAAGTGGATCGACCACATTGTCGAGCGCATTGATGAGACCTCAATCGTCAACAACCCGGACGTGACCCCTAAGAAGGGCGAAGAAGCGATCCACGGCCTCACTCAAACTCTCGACGATCAAGGCAAGCCGGTCATGTATCTGCCACGCCTCAACCCTGCCGACGTCTACTGGATGAGCAATCGCGACCAGTATTTCCGCCTACGCTAATGGCGGACTCTGCTCCAGCAAAGCTCCCAGTCATCGGGATCACCCGTGGTGATCCCGCTGGCATTGGACCTGAAATTATCGAAGCCGCCCTCAATAGTGGGCGGCTTCCTTCATTTGCCGAATACCGGATCATTGGCAAGGAATGCCGGGTCGAGCCTGGCAGGCCATCTTTGGAGAGCGGTCGTGCGGCCTTGGCTTCCTTGGAGGAAAGCTGCGAATTACTGAAATCCGGCAAAATTGATGCTGTGGTTACCGCCCCGGTTTCCAAACAGGCGCTCCACCAAGCTGGCTTTGACTTTCCCGGTCAGACCGAATTTTTCGCACAGAGGCTCAATGCTTCAAGCCACGCCATGTGCCTGACCGGCCCTCGCCTTACCGTCGGCCTAACAACCATTCACATTCCGCTTTCCGATGTCCCAGCCAAGCTAAGCAAAGCGGAAATTCACCGAGTCGGGGCGCTGTTGGCCGAGTTCTGCCAGCACCGCGGCATTTCTCACCCCAAAGTCGCGGTCTGCGGGCTGAATCCGCACGCGGGCGAAGAGGGGGCCTTTGGCTCTGAAGAGATCGAGATCATCGCCCCGGCCATTGAAGTCCTGAATGCCACCTTTGCCGACAAAGCCAAATTTTCCGGCCCCCACGTGCCGGACGCAATCTTTCGCGATGCCGCCATGGGCAAATACGATGCCGTGCTCGCGATGTATCACGATCAAGGTCTGATCCCGCTTAAGCTTCTGGACTTCGACACTGCGGTCAATACGACCCTGGGACTACCCTACCCTCGGACATCCCCGGATCACGGCACGGCCTACGACATCGCTGGCAAGGGGCTCGCCAATCCATCCAGCATGATCGCCGCGATCACGCTGGCTGTCGAGCTCGCCACCGGCACCTTGCGCCCCAGCAATATCTGAGACGGCCTCCCCCTATTGCCATGCCGCAAGATTCTAACAACGATGCCACATGGCGTGACTACCTGAATCTGCATTTCTACGTCCTTCTCATGGGCTTCACCGCCATCTTAGGCGACCTGATCAGCCTTTCTGCCGCTTCACTGGTTTCATGGCGCACCGGGCTCGCGGGAATCGCCTTGTTCACGTGGGTCTTTCTCAGCCCTGGAAAGTCGGCGAAGATCGCACTCAAACCCGCCCTTGGAATGATTGCCACCGGCCTCGTGCTCGGACTGCATTGGCTGTGCTTTTATGGATCAATCAAGCTCGCCAACGTCTCGATTTGCCTCACGGGAATGGCGAGCATTTCGCTATTCACTGCCATCATCGAGCCAATCATCACCAAGCGGCCCTTTCGCCGCGAGGAGCTATGGGTGGGGCTGATTGTGATTGCGGGCTTAAGCCTCGTGCTGAGCTTCGCCTTTGATCATTGGCTAGGTTTTCTCGTTTCCGTCTTAGGTGCGCTTCTCGCCGCGATCTTCCCCTCCTACACCCGGCTTTACGTCCAGCGAGGCTATTCAGCCATTGTGATAACCGCTTACGAAATGATCGGGGCCACCATCGTATGCCTGGTTGCCGCGCTACTCTGGGGCGATAAGTTGATCCCGACCGCGGCGGACTGGTTATGGATCGCCATCCTATCAGGCGTCTGCACCGTCTACGCCTTCGCCCTGTTTGTTCATTTGCTCAGGCGAATGACCGCCTACACGACAGCTCTAGCGCTGAATTTTGAGCCCGTCTATGGCATCCTGCTCGCCGCATGGCTTCTCAATGAACACGAAGAACTCGATATCCGATTTTATTTCGGAACCTTCATTCTGGTTCTTGCCAGTTTTATTCACACTCGCCTGGTCGCCCGCCAGCGGCGTAAATTACTCGCCAATACCGCGGGGTAATTCCACACTGCTTTGTCATGATGAACCGACGCAACTTTATCCATTCCTGTCTAGCATCGATGGGGGCTGGCACCCTATCAGCAGCAGAAAATGATACTAGCTCTCTCAAGATCGGACTGATTGCTGATCCTCAGTATTGCGACCATCCCGATGCCGGCTCTCGGTTCTACCGCAAGAGCTTGGACAAGTTGCAGGAAGCCGTCGATGCCTTTAAGCAAGCTAAGGTCGACTGCGTGGTGACCGTTGGCGACTTGATCGACCGCGATTTTGTCAGCTTCCAAGCTGTTAACCAGCGATATGACAAGTTAGATAAAATCCCGCATTTCCCCGTGCTGGGCAATCATGATTGGTCGGTTGAAGAACAGGACAAACCCAAGGTCATCGAAGCCATGGGCGTGAGCTCTCCATACTATTCCAAGGTCTATGGCTCATGGCGATTAGTCTTTCTCGATAGCACCGATGTCGCGACTTTCCGACCCGAAACCAAGGAGGTGGCACTGCAACAACTCGCCGCACTGAAGACTAGCGGAGCCCATAATGGCTACCCATGGAACAGTGCTCTCGGCCCAGAACAGCTCAAATGGCTAAATGCCGAATTGGCCACCGCCAGCCAAGCGAAACAGCAGGTCATCCTATTCAATCACTGCCCAGTCCTGCCCCCCAAGGACGGGCACAACCTGTGGAACGACGAAGCACTGCGCAAAATCATTACCGCTCACCCCTGCGTAAAGGCCTACCTCAACGGCCACAATCATGCAGGCAACTACGCTACGGAGAATGGCTGCCATTTCTTGAACTTGAAAGGAATGGTCGAGACCAGCGATACTAATGCCTATGCCATCGCCACCTGTGCAAGCGGCAAAATCGACATCAAAGGCTTCGGCCGCGAACCCAGCCGCCAATTGAAACTTCGTAGCAACCACAGTTAATTCCAAAGATACCATGAACCGACGCCACTTTTCTAAAATTCTTGTCGCTTCCAGCTTGGGAGCTAGCCTTTCTGCCAACGCCAAAGACATGGACACCACCCCTTTTAAATCGCTCTTCGCCCCCCACCCCGGACTTCTTCCTACAGGTCCCAAGGATTACCTAGAAAGCCTGCAATTCGCCTACGATCTCGGTTTCCGCGCGTGGGAAGATAACGGACTCCTCAAGCGCCCGGCCGCCTTACAGGAAAAAGTCGGCGCTTTTGCCAAAGAGAATAAGATCACTCTTGGCGTGACCGTCATCTGCGGCGGACAAGGCGCGCATTTTGCCAGCCCAACTAAAGAGCAGACCGATGCCATCCTAGCCGACATGCAGAAAGGCGTCGAAACCGCCAAACGCACGGGCCAGACTCACATGACCTTCGTCCCGGGCATCCGCAAAGGCGATGCCGATCTCGACAAGCAAATCGCGGGCTCCGTCGACCTCATGAAGCGCTGCTGTGACGTCGTTGAGGAGCACGGCATCATCATGGTGCTTGAGCCCCTCTCTCACAATATCCAAGGCGGTGCCCCTCTACTCCGCTCCTTTGAGGACGGCTTCAAGTATTGCGAGCTCGTCGACCGCAAGTCCTGCAAACTCCTCCCCGATTTCTACCACGAAGGCCAGATCGGAAACGACCTCATCCCGAATGCCGAAAAAACCTGGAGTCAGGCCGCCTACGTGCAATACGGCGACGTGCCAGGACGCAAAGAACCCGGCAGCGGCAAACTCGATTACAAGGGCGTCACCCAATGGCTCCGAGACAAAGGCTACACTGGCGTCATCGGCATGGAGCACGGCGTCAGCGCCAATGGCAAAGAGGGCCTAGAAAAGCTCATGGCCGCCTATCGAAGCATCGATTGCTAAGCAAAGGCGCTGCCCCAAGAAAACAGATCGCTTCCAGCCATCGACCTCCGACTTATCCACCAAAAAGGTCGATCGCGCCCACGCAACCCTGCGAGGGAAACCGCTCCTGAAACTCCCCTCTGATCACAGGAATCGATGGCTTCTTGTGATCTTTCTCAATCATGGCTGTTCGGTGAGATCGATTCCCAGCTGCACGCACTTTTTTTCGAGAAATTCCTTTTCGATGAGTAGTTGACCGACTTTACGCTCCAAGTGTGCAGAACGTTTTTCTTGCTTTTAGGATACCTCATTAGCCGAATTCTTGCGCTCAAAGATTCTACACAGACCCCATCATTGATGGTCCATCGATGGGACTCAAGTGAATTGCACAATCAACTCTCTCGTGGCGCGGGCGTCCCGCACGTCAGCCTCCTTAATTCTCCTTTTTTTTGGCTTCTTCGTCGAGTTGCTCAGTATCCGGATGCTTGCGCTGAACCGATTCAAAGCCCTCTTTGGCGAAAGAAGTCACGATATTTGCATGATTCTGAGCGACCTTGATCGCTCGAGGTGTCTTGCCAATCACTGTCACTTCGAGTCCATTCTTAATCGGAGTGATCCTTGGCTCCAGATCTTTGTAGTGCTGCACCATCTCGGCGTAAGCAGGATCCCACCGACGAACCATGGCACCTGATTCAAGACGCTTTTCCATGTAGGCCACATGGGCATGGAGCTTTTTCACGAGTTCCTTGTTTTTTGTGGTGGTGACTGCCTTATATCCCGTTTTGGTCAGCGTCACTTTTCGGGAAAAATCCGCGTGGTGTTGGGCCATGTAGTGAATGATGTCCTGTTGTTCTTTGGGCAAAGGACCACGAAAAGGTTCAGCTGAGGCCGCCGCCACACAGGCGATAAGTAGGAAAAGTCGAATTAGATTCTTCATAGATTAATGATGTGATGATTACTTTTAATGAGCCAAACTCTGCCAAAGCACGAAGGATCCCGTGAGAATGACCATTGCGGCGAAACCTTGACGCAGTCTAGAAACGGAAAGGCTCTTGGAAAAGTGAAATCCCAGCACGACACCAATCGCCGCATTGGCTGCGAAGACCAAGGCCAAGGTCCAGCGTGGCGGAGCTTCGCCAAAATGACTGATAAATCCAGCGACGGAGTTAAAACAAATGACAGCCAAAGACGTGCCTGTGGCCACAGTCAGGGGTAACTTGGCGAATTTGACTAGTGCAGGCATTAGTAGAAATCCTCCGCCCACACCGATAAACCCTGTCAGCACGCCGACACCAAGACCCGCGAGCGAACAACGCATGGGGTGGCATTCAGATTCCGTTCCATCTTCCACCTGTGATCCAATGAGCATATTCAATGCTACGACTAACATCAGCCCCGCGAAGGTTATCATTAAAAATCGACCGGAAACAAGCGCGGTCAATTGCGCCCCGCACGCCGCTCCGAGCATGCCCGACAGCGCGAATAAAGCCACGACTTTAAAGTGAATCTCGCCCATGCGCATACGCTGCACCGCCCCCACTAAAGCAGCTGCGCCCACCACAAAAAGGCTCAACCCGACCGCTTCTTTCGGCTCGATTCCCGCCAGATAAACCAAGACAGGTAGGGTAATGATACTCCCTCCTGCTCCCGTGAGTCCAAGTGATAGGCCAATCAGAGCCGCGCCAATGAGAGCAAGAACATTCATTTTTTTTACCCTTTGACGCTAGCAGGAATCGCGTCAAACGCGCCATCAACGTAAACGACATCGCGGTGCTTACTGGAAAGAAAGGCAGTGGCAAAACTGGCGCGCATCCCGCTACCACAATGCACGTAGATCCTCTTGTTTTCGGGAACTTCGGCGATCCGAGCCGCGAGGCGAGTGTAGGCGATGTTTTGGGCGTCTTTCACATGGGATTCAGCAAATTCGCCAGCACCACGGACATCGAGAACAAAGGCGTCTGGATGGGCCTGAAGCTCTCGATCAAGTTCGTCCGTAGTGATTGATTCGCAGGAAACGGTGAGCTCTTCAATGCCCAGGGCGTCGCTAACGAGGATCCATCCCACGACTTGATCAAATCCGATGCGGACCAGTTGCCTCACGGCTTCGTCCAGTTCCTCGGGATCATTTAATAAAAGAACGATCGGCGAATGTTCATCAAGATAGGAACCTGCAACTAATGATAGCTTGCCACCGGGCATCGGGGCGAACAGGGCACCGTTGATATGCCGGCTCATAAACGCTGTGCGATCGGTGCGCAAGTCGAGCAGACTGTGGTCACCTTTTCCTACGATGGTGCCCAATTCACTAGATGAAATACGCAGCGGCTCAGGCAGTTTCCCCTCTGGCAGCAAAGGCGGCCCGACCCGATTGTCACGCTTCATGCGAGCGAAGTAACGCGGTGGCTCGGGCTGACCGGAGAGGATCTCTTTTACGAAGTCCCCTTCGCTGCCTTCAAGTGCTTCCCGCAAAGCACTGTTATTGATCCGTTCGTAGCCCAGCACGCTGGTGGGAACGGCACCGAGGGCTTTCCCGCAGGCACTGCCCGCCCCGTGGGCTGGCAGAATTTGTAAATAATCTGACATGGAAGCGGTCTGGCGCAAGCTCTGATAAAGATCACGGGCGCTGGGCTCCATGATGCCCTCTTGACCCGCCGCGCTCTCAAGTAGATCCGGACGCCCCACGTCGCCGACAAAAATGAAGTCACCGCTCAGCAATGCCATCGGCTCAGTCGCACCGCCACCGAGATCTGTCACGAGATAACTAAGGTGCTCCGGCGTGTGACCCGCAGAGAGCACGGCCTTGAGTTCAATGTTGCCGACCTTAAAGGCATCGCCATCATGGAGGAACCTCGCCTTGGGATGGGCCTTGGCCCACTCGAACTGCCAGTCAGGTCCTCCTTCCGCTGAGAAATACCCAGTCGCCCCATGATGCTCCATTAGCTCGCGGGCACCGCTGAGGTAATCCGCATGGATGTGGGTGTCGGCAACCGCTGTGATCTTGAAATTATTTTCAGCCGCGACCTTGAGATAGCGATCGATGTCTCGCTCGGGGTCGACCACGATTGCCTCGCCGGTGCGTTGACAACCGATGAGGTAAGCATTTTGCGCCAGCGAAGAGTCAGTGATTTGCCTAAGAAACATAAGCCTGCCTTATTTAGAAATTGAACAACTTCCGGAAGGGCTACAGCTCTCCCCTGCCGCACGATTCCACGGCATTTTTGACATAAGAATGGCGAGGCCGCACCAGCCAGTGCTCCCAGCAAAAACCAGCCCGGCCCCGAAAAAGGCGCTCAGATAGATGAAATTCGGATTCACCGTTTTCGAGAGGATTACCCCCGTCAGAACACCAATCCCGATTGTGACCTGAACCTGCTGCATCAAGGGTAAGACTTTTCGATCACTCTTGTTCACCGGATGCCCGGCCGCCTTCCACGCCAAGATGCCCCCTTCCAAGTTCCTAACACCCTCGACACCCAAACTTTCGAGCTTTCTGAGCGCCTCCATCCCGCGCTTGCCGCTACGACACATAACGACGATCGGTGAATCGATGTCAATTTCTCCAACCCGTTTCTCGAGTTGCCCGAGCGGGATGAGTTTCGCTCCCTCGACATGCTCTTCAGTGTGCTCAACCGGCTCCCGCACGTCGATGAGGCAGCAATCGCTGCTCAACAAATTCTTGAGTTCGGCGGGCTGAATGTTTTGCTGGTTTGTGGTCATGATTGAATTTGAACTTGATTACCTGTGTTCTTTAATCACCATATTACTACATAGCGATAAAGCAATGAATTTTTAAGATGAGTCGAAAATCTAAAACCGAACCCGCCAAAGAGCTTTCGCCGCTTGCATTGCAACTGATCGCTAGCCGTTTTAAGGCCCTCTCTGAACCGGTCAGGCTGCGCTTGCTCAACATCTTGATGCAGGGTGAGCGCACGGTCGGACAACTGGTTGAAGCCTCTGGCTCGGGTCAAGCCAACGTCTCCAAGCATCTTGCCGTTCTGCGGGGAGCGGGCATGGTGGGAACCCGCAAAGAAGGCCTTTCCACCGTCTGCTTCATCTCTGACGAGATTGTCAAAGACCTCTGCGAGATGATGTGCTCGCGCCTGCGGGAAGAAATGGAGAGCAAGGCCGCCGCACTTTCGTCGGATCAAAAGGACTGACATCAATCCCACGCAGAATGGGAATAGTGCGAGGTTCTTCCACCTTCGGAAAGGGAGATCTCACGATAAGCTTTTGAAAGTCGCTGTTAACCCCCTTCATCGGTGGCTTCCCCACATTCGAGCATCGTCTGTTCATGCTCTGACGTTTGACTTATCAAGGTGGTGACATGGAATCTCCAATTTCATTGCGAGAGCACCGCATTTTGTGCGTAAGTAGGGATATGATCCGGTTTTTGTGTCTCTTCCTCGCGCTCGCTTGCTTCGCGCAGGCGGCTGAGCGCCCCAACATCGTCTTCATTTTTTCAGACGATCATGCCACCAAATCAATCTCCGCTTATGGAGGCCCCTTGTCCAAAGTCGCGCCGACCCCCAACATTGACCGACTCGCCACAGAGGGGGCACTGATCCGCAATTCCTTCTGCTGCAACTCGATCTGCGGCCCCTCCCGCGCCGCAATCCTCACTGGGATGCACTCGCATCGGAACGGATTCTTGGACAACAACAATTCAGTCTTCGACGGCACCCAGACGACCTTCCCAGCCCTCTTACAAAAGGCCGGATATCAAACGGCCATGATCGGCAAGTGGCACCTCCATTCGCTGCCAAAAGGTTTCGATCACTGGGAGATTCTCCCTGGTCAGGGCAGCTACTATAACCCCGACCTGATGCAGATGCCCGATGGCAAGAAAAAGCGCTTCCAAGGCTACTGCACTGACATCGTCACCGAGCACGCCATCGAATGGCTCAAGCAGGGCCGCAAGGCTGACCAACCTTTTGTCCTCATGTGCCAACACAAGGCACCGCACCGCGCTTGGTCCCCCGCTCCGCGTCACTACACCTTGTTCGATGATGTCTCCCTCCCCGAGCCAGAAAGCCTCTTTGATGATTACGCCAATCGCTCGTCGACGTTGAAAGAGCACGCCATGGGCATCGAGGAGCACATGCAATGGTCACACGACATGAAATTTCACGGGCCTAACCTATTCCCAAATCATTTTGGCGGTGGCGAATTTGGCTTTGGTGATTACCTGCGTATGAATGAAGCCCAACAAAAGGCCTGGGATGCCCACTACGAGCCCCTGAATCAGAAATTCATCGCCGACATGAAGGCCGGCAAGCTCACCGACAAGGAGGTCACCCAATGGAAATACCAACGCTACCTCAAGAACTACCTGCGCTGCATCCGCGCCGTTGATGAAAGCGTCGGCCAAATTCTCGACTACCTCGACGAATCCGGATTGGCTGAAAATACCATCGTCATCTACTCTTCCGACCAAGGCTTCTACCTCGGCGAACATGGCTGGTATGACAAACGATGGATGTTCGAAGAATCGCTCGAGATGCCTTTTCTCATCCGCTGGCCAGGCGTCATCAAGCCGGGCTCTCGCCCGCAGGAAATGATCCAGAATATCGACTACGCACCGACTTTTCTCGACATTGCAGGGGTCGAGACCCCCGCCCACATGCAGGGCCAGAGTATCGTTCCAGTGCTTAAGGGTAAGGTAAAGGCGCCCTCCGACTTCCGCGAAGCGATCTACTACTTCTATTCAGGAGAAAGCACTCACCAAGTCGCCCGGCACGACGGAGTGCGCAATCAGCGATACAAGCTGATGTATTTCCCGAAAACGAAAGAGTGGAACCTCTTCGACCTCGAGAAGGACCCACAGGAGATGAAGTCAGTCCACAGTGATCCCGCCTATGCCCAAGTTCTGCAGGACATGACTCGACTCTATCACGAGACCCGTGCGAAATACGAAGTTACCCCTGCCACTGTCCCGTCTTCGCGAATGAACCAAAATTGGTGGAAAAAGCGTCACCAGAAGACCGTCGAGGCAGCCAAAAAGGGCGGTCACAAAGTGCTCATGATTGGTGACTCCATCACTCAAGGCTGGGAAGGAGCCGGTAAAAAGGTCTGGGATCAGGTTCTCGCTCCCCGTAAGGCACTCAACCTAGGCTTCAGCGGAGATCAGACCGAGCACGTCCTCTGGCGCTTGCTCATGGGCGAAATGCCCACCGACGATGCACCCGAAGTCGCCGTGATCATGATCGGCACCAACAACGCCGCCGGGGCGCTTGGCAAGCCAAATGAGACGGCTACCGGTATCAAGCACATCATCAATATCTTGCGCGATCGTAAACCTGAGATGGATATTGTTGTCCTCGGAATCTTCCCCCGCGGAGCCACACCAGAAGACAAACTGCGCCTCCATAATATCGCGGTCAATCAGCAGATTGCTGAGTTCTCAACTACCGACCCGAAAGTCCACTTTCACGACCTGGCACCCAAGTTCCTTGAAGCCAATGGCACTCTCAGCAAAAACATCATGCCCGACCTTCTTCACCTCAACCCGAAGGGTTACGAAATCTGGGGTAAGGAACTTGATCAAATCCTGAAG
>CAXIBU010000022.1:0-21575 GCA_964021555.1 uncultured Verrucomicrobiales bacterium
TGCAAAAAAGCGCCCAGCTTCTTTTAGATCGCGAAGCGCACTCCCCAAAAAGCCCAAACATTCTTATTCGTCTCGTTTGATTTGCTAAGTGGTATTATTCTTCAGCTCACCCACAAAGCGATCCATCTGGTCGACGGCGACTTTGATCTGGTCGAAGGCAGTGGCGTAACAGCAACGGAGGAAACCTTCGCCGCTGGGGCCAAATGCGGAACCGGGCACAGCGGCGACGTTTTCGGTCTCTACCAGTCGTGTCGCAAATTCAGCTGAACTGAGGCCTGTGCTGCGGATGTCAGGAAAGACATAGAAGGCACCCCCAGGGCTCTTGCAAGGCAGGCCAATCCGGTTGAGACCTTCCACAAGGTAGTTACGGCGAGCCTCGTAACTTTCGACCATTCTCTGAACTGCTTGGGTGCCATTTTCCAGAGCTTCGATTGCGGCCGCTTGACTTGTGATCGGCGCGCACAGCATTGCATACTGGTGGATTTTTAACATCGCTCCGATGATTGGAGCAGGTCCGCAAGCATAGCCCAGGCGGAAGCCGGTCATGGCGAAGCCCTTGGACAGACCATGCAGCAAGACTGTCCGCTCGCGCATCCCTGGGAGGCTTGCGAAGCTGATGTGCTCCTTGTCGTCGTAGGTCAGCTCGGCATAAATCTCGTCAGAAAGCACGATGAGGTCATGCTTTTCGCAAATCCGAGCAATTGCTTCGAGCTGCGACCTTTCCGGCACCGCTCCAGTGGGATTGGTCGGAAAGTTGAGCATCAGGACACGCGTCTTGGGCGTGATCGCAGCCTCGAGGGCTTCTGGGTCAAGGGTAAAACCATCTTCCGGCTTGGTCGCCACCGCTACCCCCTTGGCGTGCGCCAGAACAATGTTGGGCGCGTAGGACACATAACAGGGCTCGTGATAGACGACTTCATCACCGGGATTTAACAGCGCTCGCAAGGCAAGGTCGAGCGCTTCGGAAACGCCGACGCTGACCAAGATTTCATCCTGCGCCTGGTAGCTCACGCCACACAGCCCTTCGAGGTAGTTTGAGATTGCCTTGCGCAAGCGCAGGAGGCCTAGGTTGGAGGTATAACTCGTCGCCCCCCTCTCCAGCGAGTAAATCGCCGCCTCTCGAACTGCCCAAGGCGTGACAAAGTCGGGTTCGCCCACACCGAGAGAGATGACATCGTCACGGCCTTGCACGAGCTCGAAAAATTCGCGAATGGCAGACTTCGGAACCGCTCCCACTTGGGTGGCGATTTTGCTGGAATAATCGATGCCCATGATCAGGGAGTGATGCTAAGGCGCTCGTCTTCCTCTTCGCCACCGAACAGGAATCCATTTTCCTTGTAGGTCTTCAGTCGGAAATGGGTGCCCGTCGAGAGCACTCCACCAATCGTGCTGAGGCGCTCCGAAACGAAGCTTGCTACGGCCCGAAGGTCCTTGCCCTCCACAATCACGAGAAGGTCAAATCCGCCGCTGCTCAAGTAACACGAAGTCACCTCTTCAAAGCGAGCGATCCTCCGCGCGGCACGGTCAAATCCGCCGCCTCGCTCGGGTGTCAATTTAACCTCGATAAAGGCGCTGACCCGTAGATCTTCCGCCAGATTCTCCGGATTGATGACCGCCTTGTAACCAACGATACAGCCGGAAGCCTCCAGCTCAGTCAAACGAACCCGAATTTCATCCGGGCTCATGCTCAAGCGTTCCGCCAAGGCCTCTTCGCTGAGGCGCCCCTCGGAGAGCAACAATCGAATCAATGGATCTTCAGTCATCGCGGCGATTAAGCATCATTCCCGAATGAAATGCCAACCCTACGTGCGGCATCGACGATTTCACCGTCGGGATCGACCGTCTTGATGGCATGCACGGCTTCCTTGATCGTCACGGAATCGACATGATAAGACTGGTAGCTGACCATGCGCCCGAAGCGGCCTTCTTCAATCAACTGCACCGCACGCACCCCGAAGCGCGTTCCCAGAACACGATCAAGCGCCGTCGGCGAGCCACCACGCTGGAGGTGGCCCAGCGTGCAAGATCGGGTATCTTTCCCGGTTCGCTTGGCAATCTCATGAGCGACAAATTCGCCGATCCCACCAAGGCGGATTTCACCCTTACCATCGCCTTTTACCTTGGTCATGTTCTGCCCACTCGGCAACTTGGCCCCCTCGGCGACGACCACCAGCGTGCTGTGCTCGCCGCGGGCTCCCCGCTCTTGAATGACCTCAGCCACGCGTTCGAAACTAAAAGGGATTTCAGGAAGCAACACAATGTGAGCACCACCAGCCAGGCCGCCATAAAGAGCGATCCATCCGGCATGTCGCCCCATCACTTCCGTTACCATCACCCGCTTGTGCGAAATGGCGGTCGTGTGCAGGCGATCAAGGGCATCCACGACGGTCGATACCGCGCTATCGAAGCCGAAGGTCATCGCCGTTGCCTGAAGGTCGTTGTCGATCGTTTTAGGCACCCCAACAATGGGGATCCCCGCTTCCTGCAAATGCAGGGCAGTAGTTAACGACCCATCCCCACCAACGACGATCAGCCCCCGGACCTCGAGCCGTTCCAAGGTCTCCTTGGCTTTGGCGATGATGTCATCGGCGATGCGTTTGACATTGCCCGTCCCGACCTTGGCCGCAAAGTGGCCCTTATTTGTGGTGCCAAGAATGGTGCCACCAAGCTTCATGATCCCGGCACAGTTCTGCGGGGTAAGCATGGTGTAATCGCCAGGAGGCAGGAGACCCTCAAAGCCATCTCTGAAACCAACGACTTCCCAGCCACGCTGACTCGCAGCGCCTACCACTCCATGGATCACTGCATTGAGACCAGGGCAATCGCCACCGCTATTTAAGATTCCGATTCTCATCTCAGCGTCCCTGATTGTTTGCTTTAAGTCTGAGGTATTCCCCCCTGGCACCAGTGCTGGGGAAGCCTTGAGCCGCCCATTGATCGAACTGAGCCCACGAATTGTTCAGCAATTGCTCAGCACGGGTATATCGGTCACGCGAACCAAGCACGACGACGATCATCCCTCTTGGAGTAATCAAAGTCTGCCCAGCTGCATCCTTTCGCACCAAATTCGGCTTTTCAGCGTGGCCGATGTAGCATTGCCCGGCTGCATTGGTGGTTCCAGTCTTGAGCCCCACGACTCCCATTTTGCCAAGGAGCTTGTTGGTATTTCCAATATTGAAACTACGCACCCCTGTCGGGCCGTAAACTTCAACTTTGCGGGTCGGCTGGCGGACCATGAAGGTGAACGCCTCATTCTTGGTCGAGTGCATCGCCAGCAGCGCTTGGTCGATGGCCGTTGACTTGCTGACTCTACGTCCGGCACCCAAGCCGTGGGGGTCTTGATAAGCCGTGCGGGTCATGCCCAGTGAGCGGGCCAAGCGATTCATTTCGGAGACAAATTCGGGAACCGGATCACCATATCGCCCCTTGGCACGAAGCATCGAAGATCCCACGTGATGAGCCAAAGTCTCGGCAGCAACGTTGTCGGAACCCAGGAGCGCCGAATACAAAAGGTCGCGCAGGCTCACTTGCTCCCCGGCTTGCAAATTCATCGGGTTAGGACCGCCGAGTGCCAGTGCTGAGGCCGGCACCACTGCCCGAGTCGCCAATTTTGTCCCGGTGATCTCAGCCCAGTCCAGCACTACG
Source organism: uncultured Verrucomicrobiales bacterium (assembly GCA_964021555.1). Lineage (GTDB taxonomy): Bacteria > Verrucomicrobiota > Verrucomicrobiia > Verrucomicrobiales > Akkermansiaceae > CAXIBU01. The sequence continues at coordinate 3,646 of CAXIBU010000022.1, forward strand.
ATGGCAGCCGCCACTTTGGTCAGGCTCGCCACCGGGCGCATGGCGTTGGCATTCAGAGCATACATCACTTTGCCCGAATGCTCTTCAATCGCGAGGTAGCTCTCGCCCTGGTCGCGCGGAGCAAACTGAGCATTTACCGAGCTTAGCATCGTTGCTGCGAATAAGAGAAGGGCACTGAGCCCTTTGAAACTTGGTGTTTTCATATGAATTATGGATGTAAGATGATCTGTCCTTACGACGGATGCAATAGAGGATTCATTCAGCAAATGAAGGAATAATGCGATTACTCCTCACTTTCCTTGAATCTTTCCCTTTTCCACCGGCCAATGCTGCGCTATCCCATCCGCATCCTATGAGCACTCGCCTCACCAAGACCTTCTCTGACCTCAAAGAATCCGGCAAATCCGCCTTCGTCGCTTACGTCGCCGCTGGAGATCCCAACTTCGATGCTTCGCTTCAAATCATGCACGCTCTCAGCCGAGCGGGAGCAGATGTGATTGAGCTCGGCGTGCCTTTTTCCGATCCCCTCGCAGACGGCATCGTCAACCAACTGGCAGCCGAACGGGCTCTGAAGGCAGGCATGAATGTCAGCCGAGTGCTCGACCTCATCCGCGCCTTCCGCGAGGAATCCGAAACTCCTCTGGTGCTCTTCACTTACCTCAATCCCATCTACACCTACGGTTACGAGAAGTTTCACAAGGACGCCTCTGCCGCAGGGGCCGATGGCATCCTGCTTCTCGACCTACCACCTGACGAGGCTGCCCTTAATCCCGATCTTACCAGCGAAGTCGGCCTCCACCACATCCGCTTGATCGCCCCGGCAACACCGGAATCTCGGGTCAAGACCATCGCTGAAAATTCCAGCGGCTTCATCTACGCCCTCAGCCGCACCGGGGTCACTGGAGCCCAGGCAGCCCCTTCCGCTACGGTTGGAGCAACGGTAGAGAGGATCAAGCAGTTTACCAACACTCCGGTTTGTGTCGGCTTCGGCATCTCGACGCCCGAACAAGCCTCCGAAGTCGCTGCGGCCGCCGATGGCATCATCGTTGGTTCCGCCATCGTCAACCAAGTCGCAGAACACCAGAGCGATCCGAATTTGGACCAGATCATCGAAGACTTTGTCCGCCCCATTGTTGAGGCGTGTAAGTCGGTTTAAGCGTCGAACAAACGCTTGCGGTCCAGGTTCTCGGCAATTTCGACCGGCTCCCAGCAGCGGTCGATGTTCAGTCGGAAGCTACCGAGAAATTCCCGATCCCATTCATCCGGACCGACCATGGATAGCACTTGCTCATCGCCGTCCTGATAGAGGTGGTAAGTGGTTCCCATCACCGGCTCGAAACGGAAAGTCGCATTATAGACCATGCGGTTCCAATTGAAGCGATCGACTGCCGCCACGTATTTTTCGTGAAGTTCGACCAGCTCCTGCTCCAATCGTTTCTCCGTCTCGCTCGCTCCGCGGCTGCGGAAGTTCGTCAGGTCATTCGGAACAATCGCCGGCCCCATGGTCGAAGTAGGATAAGGCAAGAAATTCGATCTCGCCCCCTTCTCTCTCGCATTGAGCAAGGTTGGCAGTTGATCAGTCGTCTCCGCTGTCGCCTGTTCCGTTTGAGCCTGCTTTTCCATTCGATCCGCTAATCTCGCTGCAGCGTGATGTCAACTGGACGGCTCACGCTTTTGTCAAAACCAGGTAATTTCGCACCGGCTTCGCATTTCTGACCTTCCAAGAACCTTGGACGAATAAAGCGGAACTCGTCCCGCCATCCAAATTCAATGCCGTTCGAGTAGTGAAGCCGCTGATCAGATGAGGCTGGCTCAGTATCTCACCCAATCGAGCCAAGCTCACCGCCTGACAGGTGCCTATGGCCCAATTGCCCTTACCGTCCTCCATGATGAAGGTGCGATTGCGTCGATTCTCCCCTGAGAGTCCCTTAATCACCTTGGAATTCTCCACCAAAAACGGCCCCGTCTGCAAAGCATCCGAGAGACCACTCAGCTTCTTCCTGTGCTTGGCATAGAGCCCACTTCGCATCAATTGCGGACCACTATCGCTCAAAAGATATACGCCACTTACCAACGCTGAATTTTCAGCCACACCTCCGATCGCCTTGCCCTTTTCAACCACCTGCCCGAGCGGATAGCCTTCTTTGGCGAAGAATCCACCATTGCACCCGGCGATGCCGCCCAGCGAATTCACCGCTGCTCCGAGATCTACGAATTTAGGCTTCGTCATGCTGCCGTTATCGACAACTTTGAGCTGGTGCTCATTGCTTCGGAAAAAGAGCAACCTCAGCTCGCTTTTCCCCCACAGAGATCCGGTTTCGACTTTGTGATACTGATAATCCAGAGCCCGCAACTCTGAAAGCGACAGAGTGAGCAGAGCGATGATCAGCCCCAGCGCCCTCATTTCCGCGGAGTGAAGATTGCTTCATCCCCTTCCTTAAACTCAGGGATAGGCATCCCTTGACGATAAGGTGGGTAGATCTTGGCAGTGACCCCTTCAACGGTGATTTCAGAAACCTGAACTTGGCCAATTGCCTTGGTCCCACGGCGAATTGCCAGAATATCACCAGCCTTCAAGCCTGGGTCGCCAATCAGCGAAATTCCAGCGATACCGTAGCTTGGTGACCATGATTGGATAAAACCAACCGCGTTGGAATTCACCAAGAGACGCTTCTCGCGAAGCCCGGGTTTGTCTTGCTCACGCAGCTCTCTCGCCAAGGTGTCGTTCTCTGCCTTTTGCAGAGCAGCACGAGCCTCGGCCTCTCGGCGCTCCATTTCACGACGAGCTAACTCTTCCTGACTACGCTTGAGCTCGTCACGATTCGCCTGCTCTTGCATGCGCAGGCGATCAGCCTCGGAAAGTTCACTTTGCTGCGGGATAACAGCCCTCCGTGCAGGTCGGGCTATCTGTCCGTGACTCAATAGCGCGTCAAGTCCACCTTCCAAGCGATTGATTTTCGTCTCAAGTTCCTCATTTTCAACTTCCAACTTTTCAATCCGCTCCAACAGCATTGGATCCTCGCCACGTCCTGTTCCCTGCGTGTAAGCAAAGCCCAGCGCCATGAGTAAGAGTGCGAAAGTCACACCAAGTAACACCTTCATTGAATCCATGCCCGAGCATGTGTCTGGCCTCGCCCAAGGTCAAGAACCAGAAATTCTAAGTTCAATTAGACTTTGGGACCAAAGGTGCTTTCTTATGGTCATGAAAATCTCGATTCGCACTTTATTGATCGGCGCCAGCCTTATCGGCCTTGCGGGTGTCTCCATCGCCCCCCTCTTCGCCATTGAAAAGCCGGATTACGAGCGGATTAAGAAAGATGGCGACTTCGAAATCCGTCGCTACGCCGATATGCCCGTTGCTTCCACGTCGATGAAATCAATGGAGGGCGATAACCGCAGCTTTCAACGCCTCTTCGCCTACATCAGCGGGGATAACGAAAAATCAAAGAAAATTGAAATGACTTCTCCAGTCATCATGGACGAAGGAGAATCGGGCAAAATGCGCTTCGTCGTTCCCGCTGCGATAGCCAAGGACGGAACTCCGGAGGCAAACAGCGAACAGGTCGAGATCGAAACCATTCCCGGTGGCGAATTTGCCGTTCTAAAATTCGCTAAAGGACGCACCAAAGCCGCCCGCGACCAAGCAATCATCGACCTCAAGCAGAAGATTAAGGACGCAGGTAAGGAAGGAGCAGGCGAGACTTTCTTCGCTTTCTACGATCCCCCATTCAAACCAAGCCCTCTCTGCACCTTCGAAGTTTGGCAAAGGCTCTCCGATGACAAAGAAGCGAAAAAATAAAGTTTTTCGAAAATTGCACCCTTGCGATAAGCGCCAATCTCCTGCATAATAGAGACAACGTTAGAACATCAATTACTAACCCCTAACAACATTACAATACTATAGATTATGAGCACCAACACTGAAACCGCTATTGCCGAAACCCCCGCCCAAGCTGCTGCCGATGACCTTCGCGCCGCTGCAGGCGTCGCAGGCGAGGGCGTCACCTCTGCCGCATCGAAACTTAAGGTAGCAGCCTCCGAAAAGGCTCACCAAGCCAAGGCCTACGCCACTGAAAAGGCTGGGAAAGCTAAAGAGTTTGCGTCCGAAAAGGCTGCAGTCGCGAAAGACTTCGCCACTGAGAAAGCCGCCATCGCTAAAGAGAAGGCCGCTGCTGGTTGGGACGTCTCCTGCACCAAAGCAAAGGACCTCCACACCCACAGTGAGGAATACGTCCGCGCGAACCCAACGAAGGCCATCCTCGGCGCTTTTGGTATCGGCGTCGTCATCGGACTTATTGTCCGCGGCAAATAATACGCGATCAAATTTTTCAAGCCGCCCGGCTCATGGCTGGGTGGCTTTTTCTTTGCCTCCTACTTGCTTTCACCCTATGAAAGTGCCAGCCAATGTCTGACCCAAACGACAGCCCACCACAAGACCAGCCCCCTCTTAATCCGGTTACCGAGTTCAAGAGCCTTCTCCACGTCGCTAGCAACCACTTTCGCGATCTCGGAGAGCTCGCTAAAATCGAGGCTGGTGAACTCGGGCAATTCGTAGGCAAAAAGCTTGTTCTGGCCATCGCGGCCGCTGTTTTCGGGCTCTTTCTCTACCTGCTGATTATCATCGGTCTCATTGGTTGGCTACCCACATTGATCGGATGGCCATGGTTCTACGTCGCTTTTGCCCTGGCAGGCGTCCACCTTCTGGTTCTGCTAATTCTTGTTATTGCCCTCAAGAGCAAGCCGGATGGAGCCTTCTTTGAAGGAACAAAAGCTCAAATCGAAAAAGACAAAAAATGCTTCGCACCCAACAATCCGGCCGCAAGGAACAACTGATCCAGCGCTTGACCGCCAGCCGCGCAGCCTTGCGTAGCCAACGGGCGCGTTTTCAGAATTCTCTCGACCTGAAGGCCCAAGTTCAGGCTTCCGTGAAGAAGTCGCCGGCAAAGTGGGCCGTCGGTTCTGCTGTTGCTGGGCTGGTAGGCTCGCGCTTTTTCCGCAGGAAGAACACCAAGGTTGTCGATCAACACGTCAACAAGCAGGTGGTTAAGTCCGAATCAAAAATTCACGCTTTCAGCCGCTTGCTGACCAGCGTCCTGATCGGCATCATTCGCCCCCTTCTGGTCAACTACCTCAAGCAGAAAACTTCGCTCGGCAAGCTGGGTCGATAAACGGTCTTTCCACCATGAGCCAACGCCAATCCCATCGCACCAGCGGCTCCGTCGCTATGGACGACTATCTCGAGCAGATCCTGCATTTGATCGAAGATAAAGGATATGCACGGCCCATTGACCTCTCGAACAAACTTGGCATCAGCCAAGCCAGCGTAACCAACATGCTAATCCGCCTCGATGAGCAAGGCTGGGTCAAGCACGAGAAATATCGCGGCACCATCCTAACGGAAGATGGCAAGCGAATTGCCAAAGCCATCATCGACCGCCACGCCAGCTTGGAACGCTTCCTCAAGCTTTTTGGCGTTGATGACGAGACCATTTACCGCGATGTCGAGGGGATGGAACATCACGTCTCTAATGCCACCTTGAACGTCATTCAAAGTCTCACCGCCGAGCTGGAGTCCGACCCCGAGCTCTTGGCAAGAGTTCAGTCGCGAATCGATCAGTAAAGTCAGTGGAATTCGCCAACTACCTCGGCATCGATTACTCAGGCGCGCAGACTCCTGACAAAGGTCTTGTCGGTATCCGCGTCTATCTCGCTCGGGAAGGTCATCCTACCGAAGAAATTCGCTCCCCCATCCCCGCCGGCAGGAGCGCTCATTGGTCGAGAGATAACGTGCGTCGCTGGCTGGTCGACTTTCTTAGATCAAACCCCTCCACTCTCGTCGGGATCGACCACGGGCTTTCAGTCCCCGATTGTTATTTCGAGGGACGTTCACTACGCACTTGGAGAGACTTTCTCCTCGATCTTGATTCCCGCTGGCCTGAGCTAGCGACCAAATCCGTCGACGAAAGCCTGAGACACTCTCCCCTAATTGCCGACTACGAGCGGGCAAATCTCCTACGACTTTGCGAGACCTGGATTCCAGGGCCGACCAGCGTATTTCGCACCGTCGGTCAAGGCTCGGTAGGCAAGTCCACCTTAAGTGGTCTAGCTCAACTGCGCCAGCTCCTCCGTGACTCCGATAGCTCCATCCAAGTCTGGCCCTTCGATGGCTGGCGCCCGGACCAAACGCATCCCGTCATCGCTGAAGTCTATCCCAGCCTCTGGCGACGCCGCTTTACCCACACCAACGAAGGCGATATTCATCAAAGAGATGCCCTCGCCGTCGCTCAATGGCTCAAACGTCAAGCCGAGGATCAACAGCTCGATCACTGGTTCGAACCCGCCCTCACACCAGAAGAAAAAGACCGCGCCAATCGCGAGGGCTGGATCTTAGGTGTCAGATGAGTGCTCTGGAGCACCTCTGAAAAACTCTTTCCTAGGAGATACTCCGAATTTTTCTCCCAGTTATAGGGCCCAGAACCTTGCCCTTGAATCAGCTCCATCTTGCAGATCCGTTCTCACAAATCATTGGTTGCAAGACTTCACCACAAAAAATGCCACCCCGCTCGCGCAAGGTGGCATTTTGAAAATTCGATCGGAAGATCAGCTTACGCGCCGATGGCGAAGCGTGAGAAGCCAGTCAAGGTGATGGTATCACCGAGCTCTTTGGCTTTCAGTTGGATGTAGCTCTCAACCGTGTGGTCGCCATCTTTGACGAATGACTGCTCAAGAAGAACGATCTGGCTGTAGAACTTAGCAATTTTCCCTTCGACGATCTTGTCGATGATCTGCTCAGGCTTGCCTTCGTTACGAAGTTGCACCGCGTAGACCTCACGCTCACCTTCGATGAGGGAACCGTCGATCTCGTCACGGGTCAGGCCGTTCGGGTTAGAGAAAGCGATGTGCAGGTTGACGTCTTTGATCAGCTCTTGGAATGCTGGAGATTCAAGCGTCTCCGCCTTTTCGCAAGTGATCTGGGTCAGAACCCCCACTTTGCCACCCATGTGGATGTAGCTGCTCACTGCACCTTGAGTCCCTTCAGGGATGCTGAGGCGTGAGAAGTTGGAAACCTTGAGGTTCTCACCCATTTCCAAGACCTTGGTTTTGACGAATTCGTCAACGGTCTCTTCGCCCTTCTTCGCAGCAAGTGCTTCGTCAAGCGTAGTCGCGTCGCTCGCAGCAACAGCGCTGGCGAGATCGGAAACGAAGCTCTGGAAGTTGTCGTTCTTAGCAACAAAGTCGGTCTCACAGTTGATCTCAAGGAGAACACCGGAGCGGCCGTCTTCAGCGAGCTGAGAGGTTACGACACCTTCTTTGGCTGCGCGGTCAGCTTTCTTTGCTGCTTTGGCGATGCCTTTTTCGCGAAGAAGTTTCACTGCGGCTTCGAGGTCGCCGTCAGTTTCTTTGAGTGCGTTTTTGCAGTCCATCATGCCCACGTTGGTTTTCTCGCGGAGCTCTCGGACAAGGGATGCTGTAATAGCCATTGTTCGTGTGATTTTCGTGTTGGGAAATTACTTCTTGGAAGCTGCGACGATCGGATCGACGAGGTTCTGAAGGATGAGACGGATTGAGCGGATCGAATCGTCGTTTGATGGGATCGGGTAATCGACTGCTTTTGGATCAGCATTGGTGTCGACAAGAGCAACAACTGGGATCTTCAAGCGACGAGCTTCTGCGACTGCGATGGACTCTTTAGCGGAGTCAACCACGACGAGAGCATCAGGAAGCTTGTCCATTTTACGGACACCTTGAAGGTTGCGGTGAAGCTTCTCACGCTCGCGATTAAGAGCAGCAAGTTCCTTCTTGGACATTGCTTTAAACTCAGGAGATTTTTCAATGTCTTCGAGGTATTGGAGACGCTCGACAGACTTACGGATGGTAGCAAGGTTGGTCATGGTGCCACCGAGCCAGCGGTGGTTGACAAACATTTGATCGCAAGCTTCAGCAGCTTCTTTGACGGCTTCTTGAGCTTGGCGTTTACAACCCACGAAGAGGATGTTCTTACCTTTGCCAGCAATCTCGGAGAGGAATGAAGCAGCAGCATCGAGGCAGCGCACAGTCTCTTCAAGGTTGATGATGTAGATACCTGACTTATCCTGCAGAAGATACTTCCGCATGTTAGGATTCCACTTGCGGGTCTGGTGTCCGTAGTGGACTCCAGCTTCGACCATTTCTTTTACTAGTTCGTTAACCATTGGTATTGAGTTGTCCTCCCTTAAACCAGGAAGGCGCGTTTGGTGAAATAGTGACTACCTTAACCCCTTCGCTATTTCATTGTTCTTCAGGCAGTCCATGAAGGGACAGGCGTCCTAGGTCACAAAGCCCTTCAGGTCAATGGGAATCCTCTAAATTTTCAGGTCGTATCAGCCGACCAAAAGCACTCGCCTAATCAACCCGTCTCGCTACCCATTGTAGAAAAGTTTTGCTAGAAGGGTTTGCCTCTTGGACGAGAGAAGGTTTTGTTTGGGTCATGAGCGCATATGATTCTTTGGTCGAAAATTCCCATGAGATTAACCTTCTTTCCCGCACGGCTGCCGTCCTTGGGTGGGATCAGGAGACCTACATGCCTGAGAATGGCGTTGACTTTCGAGCGAAGCAGCTCGCCTACCTGAGTGGGAAAATTCATGCCTTGGCTACTAACCCAGAGATTGCCCAATGGCTCGAGAAGGCAGCTTCTGAGATAGATCCGGATTCCATTGAAGCCGCCAACCTTCGCGAATGGAAGTTTGCATACGAGCGGGCGATCTGTCTCCCCCAAGAGCTCGTAGAAAGATCCAGCCGAGCCTCATCAATGGCCAAGGCAGCCTGGGCAAAGGCCCGAACCGACAACAACTTCGCCGCCTTTGCCCCTCACCTTGAGACCTTGTTGGAGATTGCTCGTGAAAAGGCAGACCGCTTCGGCTTCAAAGACGAACCTTACGATGCCCTACTCTGCGGGTTCGAGCGCGGAGCTAAGACCTCCGAAGTCGCCGCCCGTCTCGACGCCTTGCGCGAGCCCTTGGCCGAGCTGGCACAACAAGCTCTCGCTAAATCCAAGAACCAGGAACAACGACCACTCCCCGGACCATTCCCAATCGAGGATCAGATGACTCTCAATCAAGAAGTCGCTGAGGCCCTGGGCTTTGATTTCGCTGGAGGCCGAATCGATACCACCACTCACCCTTTCTGCACCACGCTGGGGCCTGACGACGTCCGGCTGACCACTCGCTACGAGACCTCCGACTTTACCTCCTCATTATTCGGCGTGATGCATGAGGCTGGGCATGGCCTCTACGAACAGAACAGCAACAAGGACCAGGCAGGCCTACCCTGCGGAAGTCCTGTTTCCCTGGGGATTCACGAAAGTCAGTCTCGTCTCTGGGAAAACCACCTGGGTCGATCACGAGCCTTTTGGCAGCGCTGGTTGCCGAGAGCCAAAGAACTTTTCCCAGCCCTCCGTGATTGGGAACTCGATGAGTTCCTCGCCACCATCAATCGCCCGTGTTTCAGCTTCATCCGCGTGGAAGCCGATGAACTCACCTACGACCTCCACATCATCCTTCGATTTTCACTCGAGCGTCAGATGCTCAACGGCACCCTCAAAGTCGCGGATTTGCCCGATGCCTGGAATGCTGAGTTTAAGGAGCTATTCGGGCTCGATGTCCCCGACGACACCCGTGGCTGCTTGCAGGACATTCACTGGTCCATGGGGGCTATGGGTTACTTCCCGACCTACAGCCTGGGCAATCTGAATGCGGCTCAGTTATTTGATGCCGCCTGCGCCGACGGAACGATCAAAGCCGCCATCGCCGTAGGTAACTACCTACCGCTCAGAGATTGGATGCGTGCTGAAATTCACCAACAAGGCTCACGCTACTTCCCCGATGATCTGATCGAGCGCGCCACTGGACGCGCCCCCGAAATAGACACCTACCTCAAGCACTTGACCCGCCGCTACGGAAGTTAATTCACCGATTGGAGCCCTTTGCCGGGACAGCGGCGATGCTCTCAGCATCCCGCCAATAGCCTTCCAGCAAATACGAGCCTGGCTCGACATAACCAACTTGCTCGACCCAGCGCATGAGCTGCTTGGCCAGGCGCTGAACGGGATATTGGAAGCTGGCGATCCGCGGCACATACCACTCGACCATCGGATTGTAATTCATCAGCAGGACCGAGACGTCACGTGGAATTTCGAGACCTAGCTTCTGGAGCAAACAGGAGATCGTCATAAATTCCTTCCAATCGAAGAGAATGATGGCGGTTGGCTTAACCGACTCAAAGGCCTTCGCCGTCATCCCCCAGAGCACGTCACGCGCACTGTATTCACTGACCGGCGTTTGCTGATTTTCGAAATACGAGACCGCGCGGCTGGCGTAGACCTCGGCGTAGGTGTCTCGGACCTTCCTTATCGTTGCCTCCTCTTGCTCACACAGCGGTGTGTAAATTCGCTCGTGCCCCAGCATCATCAAACGCTCCAAGCCCGAGCGAACGACTGAAACAATACTCACCCCCGTGATCGGCAGGTTCTGATACTGGGAGTCTCCGCCGAGGGCCGCGTAGGGCAAGTTCAATTGCTCTAGCCATTCCATGATTGAAGGACGAGCTGATACTACGATAGCCATATCGTAGTCGCTTGGGTCGAGCCCCGAGCTCCAGCTCTTATGGATCGTCTTCGCTCGGAGATAATCAATCACCCGCGATTCATAGCCCCAGCCGGAGGCCACCAAGAGCCCGAGAAATTGCCTCAGAATCTCACGCGTTTGGGCATCGAGCTTATCGAGCTCGACGTGGGTCACTAGTAAGAGCTGCTTGCGTCGGGTCGGGTCCAGCACCGCATTTTTCCGCGCTTGAGAGGCAATTCCATAGGACCTGCGCTGCCCCCGATGGATCAAATAGCCCTTTCCGACCAAGCGCTTGATCGCAGCTGCCATGGTCGGGGCACTCACCCCCATGCTGGAGGCTAGAACCCTCGTCGACGGCAGAATTTCCTTCAGTGCTCCCGAGGCAATCTCACCGAGCAGACGCTCTTCTACCTGATCTACCAGACGTTGGCGTGAGACTTTTTCCATAGTGCATCCGTTCCCGCAGGCCCATTGCTGCGAGGTGGGGCGAAGCTATCACCAGACGGCGCATTTGTCAGCGAATTCTAGTGCTTCCCTTGCATCCGCTCCCATTTCCCGCCAAGGTCCCCGTGTGCGAATTTGTCTTTCTGATCAAGAGCTGGAGCTATTGCCCGAGCCTGCCATCTGGTTTCCGCAAAGTCGCACCCTGCTCATTGCAGACACCCACTTTGGCAAGAGTGCCGCCTTCCGAAAGCAGGGCATCCCCGTTCCCGAGGGCGAGCTCGGTGCCGACCTAGACCGCATTCATACTCTTTCTGATAAATACGACCCTTCTCGGATCATCGTCGCTGGCGACTTTTTGCACTCGCGCTTTGGGATTACCGATTCGCTCACTGTCGAAATCCAGACTCTTTTAGAAAAGCTACCCTGCCCCATTGAGATCGCCACCGGCAATCACGACAGACGCGCAGGCGAGCTCTCACTTTCACGCCTGACCTATCAACCAGAACTCGACGTCGAAGGACTCTCCATCATCCACGATCCCGCGGATTTCCGCGCTGGGGCGTCGGGCATCGCTGGTCATCTCCATCCCGTCATCCTACTTCGCACCGGCAAACGCAGCAAAATCCGAGTCCCCTGCTTCTGGCTCCGCGAGGGTCGGCAGCTGATCCTTCCAAGCTTCGGTTCATTCACCGGCGGGCACCCCATCGCACCGCTCCCCAACGACCGTGTTTTCGCGGTGATGAGAGACAAGGTGGCCGAGATACCTGCCAAAGTCTGGTAAACTGGCACCTCAAATGCTGCGAATTTCAATTTCTGTGTTAGAATCCTTCCAACAACTCATATGGCTCTAAAACTAATCTCCTCCGATCTCGACGGCACCTTGCTTGGCAAACCCGATTCCACTCTCGACTTTGCCGAGACCTGGAAATCCCTTCCTGATGAAAAGCGCCCCCTCCTCGTCTACAACACCGGCCGCCTGCTCGACGACGCCCGCCACCAAGTGCGCGAGTCCATGTTACCAGAGCCCGATTACATCATCAGCGGCGTTGGAACCGTAATCTTTGATCAAAAAAAGCAGGAGGTCATTCAGGAATTCGCCTCGGTCATCGACGACAGCTGGGACTGGCCGTCGGTCGAGAGAATCGTCGCTGAAAGAACCAGCGCCACCCTGCAGCCCTCTCATCATCAGAACGAGTGGAAGTGCAGTTGGTATTGGCACAATGCGAGCCGCGAGGAGATCGCCCTCCTCAACCAGGCTCTGCGTGCCGAAGGGCTTTCCGTTCAGGTCATTTATTCCTCCAGCCGCGACCTCGACCTGATCCCCGCCCACGCCAATAAAGGAAATGCGCTGGCCTGGCTGTGCAAACGACTGGGGCTGGAAATGGCCGACTGCATCGTCGCTGGCGACACTGGAAACGACGCCACCATGTTCGAGCACCCCAAGATCAACGGCATCGTCGTGGAAAATTCCCAGCCCGAGCTCATCGAGGCGGTTCTCGGCAAGTCCGCCTTTCTCGCCACCGAGCCCTGCGCCGCAGGTGTGCTCGAAGGCCTTCTCCACTACGGCGTCATCGATGAGATCATCCGCGGCGACTGTGACCACAGCGAAGCTCAAGGCCACTCCCCCGAGATCTCGCGTCTCTTCGATGAGGTCCCCGAGGAAACCTTGAGCGACGACGACTTTCTCAAGCTCGCCCGTGAAAAGGCGATCGCCTCACTCAAGCGCTGCATCACCCCGATGGGCTTCAGCGCTTGCTCCATCCCCGACAATGAGACCGGGGAAGGCGTCGATCAGAATTACCACTCCGTGTGGGGCCGCGACGGCTCGATCACTGTGCTCGGCTCGCTCAGCGTCGATGACGAAGAAATTCGCGTCTGCCAGCGTGCTACGCTGAAGACCCTTCTCGACTACACCTCAAAGAACGGCCAGGTCCCAGCCAATGTCCACATCCCCACGCTGACACCCGACTTTTCCGGGGTCGGTGGGATCGCTGCCATCGACAGCCCGTTATGGCTCATCATCGCTCTCCACGCCTACATCGAGAAGACCCGCGACATCGCATTCCTCCGCGAATACAAGGGCACCATCGAGAGGATCATGTTCTGGCTCGATGCCCACGACAGCAACCTCGACGGGCTTTTGGAAATTCCCGAGTCCTCCGACTGGATGGACCTCTTCAACCGATCCTACAACGTCCTCGTCGACGAAGTGCTGTGGTGCCGCACCAATCATTGCTACGGTCGCCTGATGGATTTCCTGGGCGATACCGAGACCGCCAGCCAGCGCCTGCTTCACTCAGAGCAGGTCAAGCGCGCGATCAGCAAGCGATTCTGGCCCAAGGTTTCCCAGCAGGGGGACGATGAACCATTCGCCTTCTCTCAGGTCCAGCGCCAGATTGGCGATGCCCGTTACCTGATCGCACAGGTCACTCCATTTGGCTTCGATTGGCGCTGTGACATTTTCGGCAACACCCTGGCATTCCTCTTCAATGTCATCGACGTCGAGCATGCTCAGACCGCCTTCCGCTTCATGTGGGGCGTCGGGGCAAATGAACCATTCCCCGTTCAGAACCTCTACCCAGTCATCAATCCGGGCGATCCCGATTGGCGCGAATACTACACCGTCAATCTGCTCAACCTCCCTAACCACTACCACAATGGCGGCATTTGGCCCTTTGTCGGCGGTCACTGGGTGCGCTTCATCCAGCGTCTCGGCCTGCGCGACATCGCCAAGGCCGAATTGGTCAAACTCGCCTCCCTCAACAAACAAGGGATCGGCCAGGAATGGGAGTTCAACGAATGGTGTCACGGCGTTACCGGCCGCCCCATGGGCAAGGCCTTCCAGGCGTGGTCAGCCTCCGAGTTTATCAACAGCTACGACGCCGTCTTCAACCGCCCATAACTGAGGTCCTCCATTATATTTTCAAGCACCCAGTGACTCCTCATACTTAATTAGACTTAAAAAAAATGCGTGATCAACTCTACCTCGTCCACATCTCTATTCACGGCCTCATCCGTGGCCAAGACCTCGAACTTGGCCGCGATTCCGATACCGGAGGTCAGACCAAATACGTGGTGGAATTGGCCAGAGAGCTCGCATTGCAAGAAAAAGTCTCACGTGTCGATCTCATCACTCGTCAGATTTTCGATCCCAAGATCAGCGATGACTACGCTCAAGAAGAGGAAGCGCTGGGAAATGGAGCCTTTATCCGCCGGATCCCCGCTGGCCCTCGCCGTTACCTGAAAAAGGAAAGCCTGTGGCCCTACCTGGATGTGTTCGTCGACCACGCCCTGCAGCATTTCCGTAAAGTCAGGCGCATGCCCGACCTCATCCACGCTCACTACGCGGATGCCGGCTACGTCGGGCGAATGCTCGCCAGCATGTTGGGTTGCCCCTTTGTTTTCACCGGCCACTCACTTGGCCGCCTGAAGCGCCAGCGCCTGCTCGCTCAGGGCCAAACGCCCGAGGCCATTGAAAAACGCTACAACCTCCGGCAGCGGATCGAAGCCGAAGAGCTCAGCCTGGACTCCGCCAGTCTCGTTTGCACCAGCACCAGCCAAGAGGTCACCCAGCAATACGCCCTCTACGAACAATACGCCAAGGACCGCATGCGCGTCATCCCTCCCGGGGTCGACCTCTCGCGCTTCTCCGCTCCCGATGCCAGCGCTGGAGAGACCACCATCGCCAAGAAGATCGACCGATTCCTCACCGAGCCCGAAAAGCCGCTTATCCTCACTTTGGCCCGCGCCGATGAGCGCAAGAACCTCAGCGCCCTCGTTCGCGCCTACGGCAAGTGCCCTGAACTCCAAGAGCTCGCCAACCTGGCAGTCTTAGCCGGTAACCGAGATGAAATTCGCGCCCTCGACTCCGGCGCGCGCAAGGTCTGGCGCAAGCTGCTCGAGACCATCGACGACCACGACCTCTACGGCAAAGTCGCCATCCCCAAGACCCACGAGCCCGACGAAGTGCCCGAGCTCTACCGCCTGGCAGCCCTGCGCAAGGGCGTCTTTGTCAATCCAGCCATCACTGAAAACTTCGGCCTCACCCTCATCGAGGCCGCCGCCTCAGGACTCCCCATCGTCGCCACAAACGACGGCGGGCCCAAGGACATCATCGGCAACTGCAAAAACGGCCGCCTCATCGATCCCCTCGACGAGGACGACATCCGCGACGCCCTGCTCGAGGTCCTGCGCGACCCCGAGCTGTGGAAACGCCAGTCAGAGCAAGGCCTCAGCGGCGTCGCCAAGCATTACTCCTGGGGCGCACACGCCAAGCGCTACCTCGAAGAAACAGCCGGCCTCTTCTCCGAATCCGCCACCCCGAATTTCCTCGTCCCCGATTCCAAGAACGTTCTCCCCGTCGCCAATCAGCTCCTCTTTTGCGGGCTCTTCAGCCAGAACAACTCCGAAGATGCCGATGCCATCAAACAGCTCAAGGAACGGCTTAATGCGCAATCACCTAAGATCGCCTTCGGCATTTGCACCGGCCGCGACTTTGAACAAACCCAGCGCAAGATCAAAGAACTCGGCCTGCCCCGCCCCGACATCATCATCAGCCAGCTCGGTGGCGAAATTCGCTACGGCGCCAAAATGATCGTCGATGAAAATTGGAGCAAGCACCTCAACTACAAGTGGCGGCCCGATGCCGTGCACGAGGCCCTGAAGGACACCCCTGGTCTCAGCCTGCAAGAGGAGCCCTTCCGCCAGCACCGTTTCAAGATCAGTTACAACCTCTCGCCGGATTCCTCAACCACCCTCGAAAGTGTCAGCAGGACGCTTCGTAAAGCCGGCCTCCAGACCAAGGTCATCCTCACCGAGGGCACCCTCCTTGACGTCCTCCCCCTGCGCTCCGGCAAGGGCAATGCGATCCGCCACCTCGCCATGAAATGGGACATCGCCGCTAACAACATCCTCGTCTTCGCCCGCCACGGCAACGACGCCGGTGCCCTGCGCGGCGACCACCTCGGCGTCCTCCCCAGAGACCATTCCGAAGAACTCGACCCCATCGTCGACTACCCCTACGTCTACGTCTCCAACCACACCCGCTACCAAGCCGTCCTAGACGGCATGGACCACTACAAATTCGACTAAGCAAGCCTCTCCCTGCCACCATCAGAGCACTATAAATCGTGTGAGCAAAGCCCTTTCATGTGAGCAAAGCCCTGTCGTGTGCGGCAAAGCCGTTTTACACGACCGTTTTACACGATCCTAAATGCTTGATCCATCAGTGCTCACATTACTATAACAACCTCTGGATTAGCCTCCGAAGTATCAGAATCCGCTGATATTGATTTGGGCTAATAAACACTGTTCTGCTGAAAAAACGATGACGACAACCGAGAGAGTAAAATGCGCACTTTGCGACAGCATGATTCTCTCGGCGACCACCCAGGCCAACCGCGGCTTGTGTGCGCAATGCGTTAAGATTCCGCCATCACGACGCGAACTTGCAGCAGCTGTGCATGCCGAGCCGAATCCCTTTGAGCGTGCACTGGCGATGTATTCTTCACTTGTTGATTCACTGGCGACGAAGTTCTCGGGGCGAGACTTTGGAGCAGTTAGCGATCCAGAGATCACTGCGGTGCGGTTCTACACTCCTGATAGTATCCGCAGCTTGCCGCTTTACGATGAATCCTCCGAGGTCGGCTCTGAAGTAGTAGACGAGATCGAGTATTACCTGTTGGCCGACGCTTCTGATCGTTCATTGCTCGTTCCGGTTGTCGAGAAACTGAAGGCTATCAGTCCGGAATTCAATTCCGTCGGCAGGACAGTGTTTTTCACCTCGATGGGCATGGCTGTAGAGGAGATCGCTTGGCTGATTAGATACCTCAACGACAGACCGACCTTCGAGCGTTTCCTTGATGGGGCGGGACTCGCCGAACAACAGGTAGACATCTACAACGAATCCTACGGCAAAGAACTAAGCTAAGCAGAACAATGCGTCGATTCTAACGCCTGACCCGCAGTGAGTCGAAAAAGTCAAGACCTACAACCTCAACCCTGAAGTCGGAGCGCGCTGTCGGCAGGAGGTTAAGTCGCTTTAACGTTCACCTCAGAAAATGCATGCTTCGAGTTATCACTTCAGATCTTCAAAATTTCCTGTTTTGCAGGAAGATCGCGATGAGTGCTGCAACCCTGGGACGTATGGCAAATCTCTTGTGGACTACTTGCAGCAAAAGCTTGAGTCTAAAGGTTACGAGATTCCGTTCACCGTAGCCGAAGATTTCGGATGGTGGATTGAGGTTAGAACACCGTTGGCGGCTCCATCCCATATTGTTTTGCGACGATTACATGAAAACCAAGGTGTTGCTGATTTTGCCATTGCGATTGACGACAAAGCTAGAAAGTGGAGTTGGAAGCGGTTCCGATTTATTGATCTTGCCTACTTCCAAGAGAAACTAGCGTCTGATCTCTGGGATCTCCTCACCGATGATGCCGAAATAGAATTGATTGATTATCACTCCGATAGCTACCCCGATGATCGCCTAAGAAACAACAAAGACGAACAAGACGCTTCGTTAAATCCCTGATTCATCCTTCGTCAAGATCCTCACAGCCATTCAACAACCAACATCGAGATCAACACTCACTCTCAGTCAAGGAACTTAATCCCCCGATGTGGCGTGAACCTTGATCCAGTCTTCGGGATCGTCCCCGAGATCTCGCTTGGTTTTGGTGCGCAGGTCGGCGATGATGGCATGGATCGCTTCGGCTCTGGCTTGCTCCACTCGCCTATCGAGCTCGGACCCCTTGGCATGCTTCGTTCCAGAAGGGTAGTAGCTGACGACGTAGTTGAGGTGCTCAATCGCTTTCGATGGCTCCGCCAGGACTGCTTGGTCTCGCATTTTTCGAAAGACCTCACATTGCTCGTCGGCCAAGGCTAGC
>CAXIBU010000023.1:0-21495 GCA_964021555.1 uncultured Verrucomicrobiales bacterium
TAGGGAAGTTAAAGCGCGGGCCCGAGGGTGGGTTTGGCTCGGGTGGGGCTGGCCTTGATGGTGCTGGGGGAGTAGGTGGTGGTGGAGGGGGAGGTGGGGGATTGTTGGGCGCTTGTGGGACGGGTGGGGGTGAACTGGGGCCGCGGGAGTCATTTAAGGCAAGCTTGATGAGATCACCGGGGATGGTGGAGGTGAGCCCGGCCCCACCTGCTTCGGCGAAACATACCAGAACATCGATTTGCAGTGTCTCATGCATGAGCGCTTGGCTGGGCACCCACAGGTCTACGGCGTAGACGGGAAGGTTGCCGACTAGCCATTGAGGGAGCTTACGTCTGCGGCCGAAGTGGTATTCTTCGTCTTCGATTAGGGCGGCGAGCTCTTGTTCTTCGGGTGTTTCCGGGAAGTCAAAGTGGACGCGTTTGAGCACACTGCAAGCGTGGTGCATCACCTCATCGACCCCTTCTCCAAAGCCAATGACAACCAATGCCGCCGAACTCTCGCCGGATTCTAAAATGGCTGTGTTTGCCATGACGATTGGAGCGATGACGATCATTCCATTTTCACTGAGCTCAGCATACCTGTCCTGCAGCTCGTCCGAGTGGAAGTGAAATAGCTTCTCAATGCGCCTTGCGTTTTCTTTGTCAGTTTTTGAAAGCTGCCTCAGTGGGGTGCCTCCCAATATTGACGGTAGATGCGGATGGATGGCGTAGACAAATTCTTCGAATTCCGGACGGTGTGTGAAATTGCGCCAATACTGGCGAATCTTGGATTCTACTTCGTGGTCTTTTAGGTCGCTGGTGAGTGATTCTTCCGGAAGCGGCTCGGGAAGGAGATTTTCGATTGATCCAGTCAGGACACCGCTGCAGATGATCCACGTGCCGACACAGGATGTGTTCAAGGCCTCGGCGGGTAAGGCCACCGTGAGTGGGCCTGCTTCCAGAGCGATTGTGCAGTGCCAGAAGTGGCTGGCAGTGAGGTCGTTGGTCATATGCTTGGCAGCGATGACTTGACCGGCGACAAGCGCCCAATTTCTCGGCCCGGAGCCGGGCTCGACTTCAATGCCCACACAACGAATACCATTGTGAACGAGACCACTTTCGTTGACTTCTCGAAGGTATTCTTCGGGGTCAGTGAAGACGCCGATTTCTTCAGCGATTAAGGTCAATCTGAGGGCGTAAGGTATGCCGGACTCGATGGGAGAGGAAAACCAAGGATGCGGAGTCTGCACTCGAATTTGAGCGAGTGGTTCGACGGAATCGCCATCCAGATCAGCGTTCGGAGCGAGTAACCAAAAGTCGCTGAAGCCGTCAGGATGGTCCTCCGCCCACAGCACGACGAGGCTACTCTCTTGAGTTGCCTCCGTGACGAATCGCAAGCCGTGCGCCTCACCAATATCGATCCAGAGCCGGTAACCATCGCCGTCGATGAGGTGACTCAGACTTTCTGTGCCGTGGTAAAGGGTCGAGAAATCACACAAGGACTTGAGCTTGTGACCTAGATTGTCCGCGTCTCTACCGAATCGAAATCCGATCGATGAAAAACTGGGAATGAGGGAAGAGTGACTCACGAGCCGATGGTGCTAGAAAGAGCTTAATTTCAACAAGTGAAATGTGAACAAAGTGCGTGCCAGAATGGCTTTAAGAAAACGAATAGGCATCGACGTCGAGGGTGAGGGTGACGTCTTCGGGGAGGGTTAGCTGGGCTAGGGTCTGTTGGACGTAGCGGGAGATGTAGCGGGCTGAGGGGCTGCGGAGGGTGAGCTGGAAGCGGTATTGGCCGTGGGAGCGGACGAGGGGGGAGGGCATGGGCTCGGTGAGGAGGATGCCTTTGGGGAGCGATTCTTTGAGCCGGCGATGGAGGGTTTCGAGGCTGAACTCGGCGCGTCGTTCGTGGGTGCAGCGGCTGGTGACGACGGCGATGTGCTGGTAGGGCGGGAAGCCGAATTGCTGGCGAAATTCGAGCTCCTGTTCGGCGTAGCCCTCGTAGTCATGGTGTCGGGCGAACTGCACGCTGGGGGAGTGCGGGGTGAAGGTCTGGACGATGACTTCGCCCTCGAGCTCGCCGCGCCCGGCGCGCCCGGCGACCTGGGTAAGGAGCGAAAAGGTGCGCTCGCCCGCGCGGAAGTCGGGGACGTGCAGGCCGAGGTCGGCATTGAGGATGCCGACTAGGGTGACATTGGGAAAATGCAGCCCCTTGGCGATCATTTGGGTGCCGAGGAGGATGTCGACTTTTTGAGTCTTGAAGGAGCGCAAGGTATCGCGCAGGGCATTTTTTTTTCGAGCGGAATCGGCATCGATCCGGGCCATGCGGGCATCTGGGAAGACCTTGTGGAGCAGGGCCTCGACCTTCTGGGTGCCGTAACCTTGCAAGCGGATGCCGGGGTCCTTGCAATCGGGGCATTTCTTGGGCGGGATCGCTTGGTAGCCGCAGAGGTGGCAGATGAGCCGGTCATCGGTGCGGTGGTAGGTGAGGGGGAGCGAGCAGTGAGTGCACTCGCAGACGTAACCGCATTTGCCACATTGCAGGGAGCGGGCGAAGCCACGGCGGTTTAGGAAGAGTATGACTTGCTCGCCCTTTTCGAGTCGGTTTTCGACAGCGGTGCGGAGTCGTTCGGAGAGAATGGCATCGCCCCCCTTGTGCTTCTGGGCCTCCATTTTCATATCGATGACCCGGATGATGGGCATGGACTGGGCATCGACCCGCTGGGTGAGCGTGACCCGATCGTATTTGCCGGATTGGTGATTGGCGAAAGTCTCCAGTGCGGGGGTGGCGGAGCCGAGGACGACTGCGGCGGGCTCCATGTGGCCGCGGAGCACGGCGAGGTCGCGTCCGTGGTAGCGGGGGGAGGTCTCTTGCTTGTAGGAGCTCTCGTGCTCTTCATCGACGATGATCAGGCCCAAATTCGCCAGCGGGGCGAAGATCGCGGAGCGCGCGCCAATGACCACGCGGGCCTTTCCCTGGCGGATGCGGTGCCATTCGTCGAATCGTTCGCCCTGGGAGAGGTGGCTGTGAAGGATCGCCACCTGATCGGCGATGCTGGCGAAGCGTGCTTTGAATCGCTGGACGGTCTGTGGGGCGAGGGCGATCTCCGGAACCAGAACGATGGCGGATTTGCCCTGCTTGAGGCAGTAATCGACCGCTTGAAGGTAGACCTCGGTCTTGCCAGATCCGGTGACGCCGTGGAGGAGGATGGGCTTGTTCTCCGAGGGGGCGTCGATGGCCTTTTCCAAGCAAGCGAGGGCGATGCTTTGCTCTTCGTTGAGCTGCAGTGCTTGAGTTTCGACGTAGGTTTCATCGGCCTCGGGATCGCGACGGACGGCTTCGTCAGTAAGCTTCACCAAGCCACGTTTTTCGAGCGCCTTGGCCGAGGCGAGAGCGGTGGAACCACCGAGGTCGGCGATGGCGAGGAGCGGGCCTTTGGCACTGAGGGCGTGCAAGATCGCCGCTTGTTTTGGGGCGCGTTTCTCCCGTTCGGCTAGCACTTCGGGATCGACCGGGCCGGTGAGCTCGACGGCTTTGCGGGTTTTCTCCTGATGCCGATCCTGGCGGACGCTCTCAGGCAGGATGACGCGCATCACGTGCTCCATCGGCGCGCCATAGTAATCGGCAATCCAAGCCCCGAGATTCATCAAAGTCGCCGAGACCAGCGGCTCGGGATCGATGAGTGAGGTGAAGGGCTTGAGTGAGTGGGTGGCATTGTCTTCATCGACCTCAAAGGTCTTGAGAACGGTGCCCGTCGCTTCGCGATTGCGCAAAGGAACCCGGACCCGACAGCCGGGCTTAAGCTCGGTGACGGTGTCCGGGATGGAGTAATCGAAGGCCAGTTCGCTGGGTCCATCGATCAAAACGAGGGCTGCCCTCGTCGGTTGGAAGCCCTCTAACACTGGCGTGATCAGTAGTTGATGGCGCGCGGCAGGTCCTTGGCCTGATCAATGAAGCCCTGGATCTGCGACTCGGAAGGCACGACTTTGCAGGTGTGCTTGGCCTCGTTGCACTCGACCAGCTTGGCGTGAAGGTTGGCGGCATTGCGCTGGGCGAGCTCAGGCACGGTATCGACGCCTGCGAGTTCGAGAAGTTCGGCGAATTGTCCGGCGACGCCTTTGATGCGGAACAGGTCGGCGTGGTTGACGAACTTGAGCACGAGCTTGGGAGAAACACCGGATTTTTCAGCAATCTCGGCGCGGCCTTTCGGGGTGGAGCCGTTCTTGAGGAGGCTGTCGACGCAGTTGCAGCCGGCGGCGTTGAGTTTTTCGCAAGTGGTATCGGCGATGCCTTCAATTTCAGTTAGTTTTTGCATGGGTGTTTTTTGTCAGGGTTAGAAGAGAAATTCGAGATCGATCCCGGCGTAGACGGTGTCCTGCCCTTCATCGTTGAGCCCGAAGGAGCTGCCGAGATAGGGCGAGATCGACCAAGTGGCATCGAATCGGTAGCGCAGGCGGACCCGTGCCGAGATGTCGTTCCAGCCGTCGCGGCCGTAGTAGCTGTTGGTGTAGCTGGTGCCTATGCGGGAGTGCAGGCTCAATTCGCGGGTGAACTGATGGGTGTGATCCAGCTCCAGGGACGAGTAGGTGCCGCTGGCTCCGCTGTCGGTGAGGTGGCCGAGGCGTAGCGACAAGTTGGCGGGGAGCTCTTGCTCGATGAAGGCGCCAAATTCGTAGGTATCCTGAAGCGGGCCGCCGTCGTAGTTGCGCCACGAATTTGACAGACCCAAAGTCGTGCCCTCGCGGAAAAGGTAGCGAAGATCAAAAAAGGCGCTGCTCTCGGTGAAGCCGGCTTCGCCATGGGCGGCGTAAGCACCGAGGGAAAGACTGAGGTCATTGCTGACGGCGACCTGCGTCCCTGCTTGCAGCTCGACGACGTGATCGGCAAGGCGGAAGTTACGAAATTCGTAGGTCGTGCGGTAGCCGGAGAACACTTCCAGCCCATAGAAAACCGACTTTGGCGGCTCCTCATCGGCCGCTGCGACCGCTGGCAGTAGGGAGAGAGAGAGGATTAGGAGGCGTCGGGCGGGAGCGGTCATCTTGGCATTCCTAGAATCAGGTTTTCGTAGGAATAATTCAATGGAAAAGCGGTGGGGGTGGGTGATTAGGTGAGAAGTGAGAAGTGAGAAGTGAGAAGTGAGAAGTGAGAAGTGAGAAGTGAGAAGTGGAGCGCGAGTTTCCAAACTCGCACGAATAGCCCTGGAGCGCGAATCCCGAAGGGCTAGACGGAGAGAAGCGGAGTCAATTTCCCAAACTCGCACTGGTAAGGTGCTGGCGGTGGGGAGGCTCACGTGCGGGACGCCCGGGCCACGGGGTGGCTTAGCTTGCTTGCCTAGATTAGGGCGGTCTTGATGAGTTTGTTGCCGACTTCGGAATTTTTGAAGGTTCCTTTGGCGGTGTCCCACTCGAGTTTCTGGCCGGGGAGGCGCTGGGCGATGGAGCCTAGTAGCACGAGTTCGTTGAGCTCACCTGCGTAGTCGAAGTGTGAGGAGGCTTGCTCGACTTCGCCACGGATGGCGCGGAACCAGTCGCCGAAGTGATCTTCCTTGGCGACGCGGCGCAGGGTTTGCTCGGGGGCTTTGAGCTCTTTGGCTCGAAGTTCCGGGATGATCTTCACGTTGGCGGCGTGGCTGTCGGTCATGACGGTCTCTTTACTGCCGTAGGTGATGCTGCCTCCGCTGGGGTTACCCATCTTACGGCCTTCTTCGAGCATGTCGGGGCGCGGGGGCAGGTTGCCTTTGCCATCGAACCAAGTGAGGATGATCTCATCGCGCCCTTTACGAGCGGGGAAGTGGAATTTGACGGTGCTCTTGTTCGGGAAGCTGACGTCCGATCCACCTTCAGCCTCGGCATGGATCCAATCCGGCATTCCCAGTTCGAGAGCGTAGAAGGTGGGGTCGAGAATGTGGCAAGCCATGTCGCCCAGGGCGCCGGTGCCCCACATGGTCCAGCCGCGCCATTTGAATGGCACGTATTCGGTGCTGAAGGGGGTATCGACCCCGTTGCGCCAAAGGTCCCAATCCAAGGTCGGTGGGGCCTCCATGGGAGCGGGTAATTCCTGCTTGCCCTGCGGCCACCAGCCGGCGGGGCGGTTGGTCCAGGCGTGGATCTCTTTGATGTCCCCGATCAGGCCGGCATCGACCATTTCCTTAAAGTCGCGAATGCCATTTTTCGAGTGCCCTTGGTTGCCCATTTGGGTTTTGACTCCAGCCTTCTTGGCTGCGGCTTGGAGCAGGCGTGTTTGCTCGATGGTCTGGCAAAGGGGCTTCTCCACGTAGACGTGTTTGCCGCGCTTGATCGCCTCCATGGCATGAACGAAGTGAACGTGATCGGGGCCGCTGATGGTGACGGCATCGATCTGATCGCCCATTTTATCGAACATCTCACGGTAGTCGGTGAACTGCTTGGCCTTCTTGAATTTGTTGAAGGCACCAGCTGCCATTTTGGAATCCACGTCGCAAAGTGCGACGATCTCCTCGCGAGAAGAGGCTCCGACTGCCGCCCCGCCGCGTCCGCCGACGCCGATGCAGGCGATGCGAATTTTAGAATTGGGAGAAATGCGCGGCCCGTTTTGAGCATAGATCCCGCTCGGGAGGATGGTGAAGAGGCTGGCGGCGCTGGCGCTTTTGAGGAATTGGCGGCGTGAAGTTTTCATGGATGCAGATTGAATTTGATCAATTTGCATACTTGCAGTCAGAGGGAGCCCTTACAAGGAAATGGTTCATGCCTCGTCCGGCCAGGGCTGGCGGAGGCGGAGCTTGTCGGGTGGGGTGCTGGTGAGCTTGGTCCCAGCGGGGGTGGACTTTTCGCCGTAGGCTAGGGAAATGACGGTGGCGGTGACGAGGGTGAATCCGTCCTCAGTCTTAGTGGTGACGTGGAGGGGGGTGAGGCTGTCGGGGATCTTTTGCAGGTTAATGGCAATGCCGGTAGGGTAGGCCTCCGGGGTGAGCTCGGTTCCGGGGAGGATCCAGTGGATGAGCACGGGGTAATCCGAAGAGATGGTGCCGCCCTCGGGCTGGACTTGCGCGCGCAGGGTGATGAGGAGTCCGTCCGAAATGGGGTCAGCTTCGGTCAAATTCCGGCAGCCGCGAATTTCGTAGTCGCCGGTGAGGTAGAGCCGTTTTTCAGCTTTGTCATAGTTGCGGATGTAGTCGCGCAGCCAGCGGCGGTTGAGCGCATCCTTTTCATGATCGGCTAATTGGCTGTGACGCTGGTGGAAGCGGGGGGGCGGGCAGGACTCACCAGCGGGAATTTGCAGGGTGGAGTAGGCCTCGAGCTCGGGGAGCAGGCCGATCTGCTTGAGAAATCCGTAGTGGCCCGGTGTCTCGGGCGTGCTAAAGAGCTGGCTGCACCAGGCCCAGCTGAAGATGGCGAGGGCAAGCACGCCGAGGTGCGCGCTGATCCAGAGGAGCTTGGCCGACTTTGGGGAATTGTCGGATTTCTCAGGGGAATTCCGCCTTTGATTTCGAGGCCGACGGGTGGTCGTGCCCTTGGTGGTCGATGCGGATGCTGCCATGCGATGACTTTTAGTCGCCACAAGAGCTGCCGTCCAGCGCGGGATCGTATTCGGGCGCGGAGCCGTCTTCGTTGGCGGGCTCGAAGGAGGTGCCGCAGCCACAACTGCGGGCGGCATTTGGATTGATGATCTTGAAGCCGGAATCCGAGAGATCGAAGGTGTATTCGATCGTGGAGCCACGCAGGAGCTCGATGCTATCAGCGGCAATAATGACGCGTGCGCCGTCCTGCTCGATGATCTCGTCGCCCTCCTCGGGCTCGGTGACCTTCATCACGTATTGTTGGCCAGCGCAGCCGCCGCGCTCGATGCCGAGGCGCAGACCGGCGGTCTCGCTGTCAGCTTTTTGAGCAAGAAGGTGGCTTAGCTGTTGAGTCGCAGCTTGAGTGAGCGTAATCATGGATCGGGACACGCTGGAACTAAGCATTGCATTGCGCGAATTTCCAGCCCGTATTTTCTCCAGTTGATCAGATGAGCCGAATTCAAGTCATGCCTGACACCCTCGCGAGCCAAGTGGCTGCGGGTGAAGTGGTTGAGCGCCCTGCCTCGGTGGTGAAGGAGCTCGTGGAAAATGCGCTGGATGCTGGTGCAAAGTCGGTCGAGGTAGAAATTCAGCGCGGTGGGGTGGGGTTGATCCGGGTGAGTGATGATGGCTCGGGAATGACTGAAGAGGAGGCTGTGCTCGCCTTTGAGCGTCATGCGACGAGTAAACTAAAGTCGGTAGAAGACCTGGCGGCGGTATCGCAGCTGGGATTTCGTGGCGAGGCCTTGCCTAGTATCGCATCGGTGGCGAAAGTGCTGCTGCAAACGGCTGAGCCCGGCGCGGTGAGCGGGGTAGAGGTGCGAATGGATGGGGGTAAATTCGGCGGAGCTAGGGCGGCCGGCGTTCCCCGAGGGACGCGGATCGAGGTGACGGACTTATTTTACAATGTGCCGGCGCGGCGCAAGTTCCTGAAGGCGGAGACGACGGAATCGGCGCACGTGGAGCACCAGGTTCGCCTGCATGCGCTGGCTTATCCCCAGGTGCGGTTCACCTTTCGCAAGGACGGGCGCACGGTCTATGACTTGCCTGCGACTAAGGACCTGAGAGTGCGAATTTGCGGACTGCTCGGGCAGGAGCTGGGGAGGGAGCTGATTACGATTAGCGAATTTGAAAATCGGGGGATTAAGGTCTGGGGGCAGGTGCTGCCGGGTGGGCATGCGCGGCGCGGGCGGCGTCATCAATGCGTGTTTCTCAACGGCCGGCCCATCGAAGATACGGCGATCTCGCGAGCGCTGCGTGATGCCTATCGAGGGATGTTACAGGACGGGCTGCACCCGACGGTTTTTCTAGTGATGGAAATGGATCCGCATGGGGTCGATGTGAACGTGCACCCTGCCAAGCGTGAGGTGAGGTTTCATCGTCCGCATGAAGTGCGGGATGCGGTTTTCCACGCGGTGGATCGTTGTTTGAACCCGAAGGTGGAAAGTCCTGTCGCGCCCCCTCCTCCGAAGCCCGTTTCTCGCTTTGATCCGAGCCAAGGCACGACTTTTCGCGGTCCGTTCCAGGCTCCGGTGGAGCGCCAGGAAGAGCTGCCGTCAAAGCCTGTTGCAGCGACGCCATCGGAAAGTGGTGCCCGGCCCGGATCGCCCGCTACCGAGCAGAAGGAGGAAATTCCCGCCCCGCCAGTGACTCGTGCCAAGCTTCCTGAATGGAGCTCGATCGGGGTGCTGCGCGGCAAGTATCAGCTCTTCGAGGGCGAAGAGGGGCTGGTGGTGATGGATCCCGTCGCGGCGCGCAATCGGATCTGGTATGAGCGACTGATGGCGGGGCACGAGGAGGAAT
Source organism: uncultured Verrucomicrobiales bacterium (assembly GCA_964021555.1). Taxonomy (GTDB): domain Bacteria; phylum Verrucomicrobiota; class Verrucomicrobiia; order Verrucomicrobiales; family Akkermansiaceae; genus CAXIBU01. The sequence continues at coordinate 9,320 of CAXIBU010000023.1, forward strand.
CCGTCGCTAGCCAGGGTCTACTCGTTCCCGAGCTGATCGAGCTGGACGCCAGGGATCTGGACGTGGCTCTGAACCATTCCCAGCATTTTTCTGACGCTGGGATTCAGGTCGAAGCCTTCGGTGGCAATACGCTGAGGATCGGCTCACTGCCAGCGATGTTGGAAATTCGGGACGTGCGCGCCTTTGTGACGCGGATGATCGACGAGCTGGTCGAAACGGTCGGCACCCGGCGCGGGAAGACGCTGGCCTTCGAGCTCTTCGCTGCCGAGCTGGCCGAGCGAATTTCACAAGATCTTGGCTGGCGCGTGCCAGATGCCAAGGCACTGCTTGGCGAGCTATTTGACTGCGAACTGCCCTACTGCACGGCAGGAGGAAGACCGACTTTGATCCAGCTTTCCATGAATGAGTTGGGTCGTCGTTTCGGTTGATGGCGACTCTTAATCCACTTATTGATAGCGGGTTATGTTGTGTTAATGATCTAATGTGACGGGAGTGTCACAAAGAATTTGTTCATTTTCTGAATGTGACAATTAGACAGGGCTCCTTGTTACGAAAATGTGACACCAATTGTAATGAACTCAAAATCAATCATCTGTTTTCAGGCCGGTCTCCTGGCTTCTGCATCTCTAGCCGTCGCTGGTCCAAGCGCCCCTGAGGAGCCCGTTCACAACTCAGGGAACTGGTGCGAAAGCATTAGCGATCTCGCCAAGGTTTACACGAATAAGGAAAATCCTTTCGTGCAGAGCGTGAAGTTCGATGGCCGTATGCACTACCAGTGGGGCTACACCGATTACAACAATCACCAGGGCCCAGATTTTCATGGTGACGGATCAGAGCTTCGGCGCCTTCGTTTGGGGACAAAAATCGACTTCCTTCAAAATTTCCATTTCCGTATGATTGTTAACCTCACTGACGGTGGGTTTCGAAATGATCGGGTTGATTTCAACAGTATGGATGAGGTCTATCTTCAATACAAATTTGGTGATGTGGCTGGCATCGAGAACTTCAAGCTCTCCTACGGTCGTCACAAATACGATATCGGTATCGAGGTTCACCAGTCCTCAAATGACATCCTAACTGTCGAGCGGACCAATCTCTCGAATACGCTCTACCGAGGCGGACGTCCTACCGGCTTGATGGCAATGGGGACGATCAAAGGCTTCGATTTTACACTCGGTTACCTAAGCACCGACAGAGATCAAATGCTCGGAAATTGGGATGACGATCGAGCTTACTACGCCAGCATAGAAAAAGATGCCCTGGGTGGTAGGTTTGTTGGTGATTTTCTGTGGAATGATGGTTCGACTTCTGTCGATGATGTCTGGCGCTACCAGTGGGCTGCGTCAATAGGTTACAAAACCGACATTGGGCGTTGGGAGCTCATCGCTGACGTTTTGGGTGGAGAAGGTTTTGATGGGAATACGACCTATGGATTCTACGTCATTCCGAGCACCTTTATCATCGAGGACACCCTCCAAGCCGTATTCCGCTACGAATTCGCCAAAGGGGACGGCCGGATGTTGAGAGCTAATAGCCGCAATGATCGAAACATTGCACCCAGCGGAACCTTTGGTGAGTTGGATACAAATCAATCGATCTACGCAGGGCTAAACTACTATTTCTGTGATCAGCACGCCAAGATCATGCTCGGCGTCGACTACGAGGAATTCGAGGGGCCTACCACGGATGTGGCAGGTTTCACCTTCTGGACCGGTCTTCGATTCTACTTCTAATTCTCTTGTTCATAGAAGCTTGTGATCAATGTGTCGAGATTGACACCGGCCGCGTGTTGAAGCTTGTCACTTTAGATCGCATCTCATCTTCACCTTATTCACCAAACATCCATTATTATGAAATCACTACTCTGCATTTTTGCACTCGTCATCGGTCTCGGCGGGGCTTCCGCCCAAGACAAAATCATCATCAAAGGCTCGGATACCCTTGGTGCCAAGATGGTCCCCCAGTTGAAAGAGGCTTATGTGGCTGCCGGTCACAAGGCTGACTTTGAAATTGCTGCTGAAGGTTCTTCGGCTGCGTTTAGTAACCTCCTTGCTGGAACTGCCAACATCGGCATGTCTAGCCGTGACATTAAAGCAGAAGAGCGCAATCAATTTACGGCCAAGGGTCTTGAGGTGGTTGAGCACTTGGCTGCTTGGGACATGATTGCTGTGGTTACAAACGAGAAAAACGGGGTTCGTAACCTCACTCTCAAGCAACTCGAAGGCATCTTCACCGGTGCGATTCAGGATTGGAGCGAAGTGGGTGGTAGCCCAGGGAAGATCTCCGTCTACACTCGCAACACCAGTTCAGGCACCTACAAGACCTTCCAAGAGATGGCGATGAGCAAGCGTGATTACGGCACGAATACTCAAAAAATGGCTGGTAACGAGCAGATCGCTGCCGAAGTAGCGAACAATCCGAATGGGATCGGCTACGTCGGGCTGGCCTACGCTGGCAAGGAAGGGATCCGTGCGATCAAAGTCGGAAATGTCCGACCTAAATCGCGCAACAAAGATACCTACCCATTGGCGCGTAAGCTTTACTACTACACTGTTGGCAAACCGGAAGGTGCAACGAAAGACTTTCTCGATTGGAGCATGACTTCTCCGGAAGCGATGAAAGTCATTGATAAGGTCGGGTTCATCCCGCTCAAATGAGCCATTCTCGAGCTGAATAATTAGCGAAAAAACTTGAAGCACTCAGCAATAAGTAGCTGAGTGCTTCCTCATTTTCCCAGAAAATCGATTCAGTAATGCAGAAGCGTTTCCAAAGAAAGAACAAAAAGGTCCTAGGAGTTGATAGCCAAAAGGCTATCCGCCTTTTCTTTGGGGGGAATGCGTGGATCTCCATCATCATTCTAGCACTGATTTGCCTATTCCTCGCCTGGGATGCGATTAAGTTCTTTCCGTCCCATCACCAAAATCTCAGCCTCTACCGAAAGAGTGGTCAGGAATACGTGAACCACCTGATCGTCGAGACGGGGGAATATTCCAAGCTCATCAGTGAGGTCAATCAGGCCTACTATCAGGAGATGGATGCTCGATTCGGCGCTGAGCGCGGGATGGGCACCACTTTTGAAGCTCTTTCGGGATTTCTCTATGACGAAGGGGAGGACTTGATTGATGATTGGGCGGATGCTCTAGACGATGAAGAGGATGAGGCAATCTCCGAGGCGGAAGCCGCTTGGTCGGAGTTTTTAGAGAAGAGTCTAGCCAGTGTGCAGCAGGCTCAATTCGATACCAACGGGCATCTTAGCGTCGATCAATGGCAGGCGCTGCTGGCCATGATGCCAGAATGGGATCCGGTTGAAGAAGAGCCACCAGCTGCAGTGCTTGAAGCCAAGTCGAAGCTGGATGCGGGAATGAAAGAGTTTACCGAAGCTAGGGTAAGACTCATTGCGGCGAGTTCCGAGCTGTCCGATCTGCGAGATCGGCTCACCAATATAGCTCGAGAGACCAAGGAAGAGGCCGAGGCGGCCCGGTCGGCTGAAGAGCGAAAGACGGCATTACTCGCTGGTGCCAAAGAGGCAAAGACAGCTGAACAAAGAGCCGAATTTGAAGCCCGTGCGGCTAAGGTCGAGGTGATTCAGGACTTTCCTTTTGAAGCTCGCACAGAGCCCATAAGAGCAGCTCACGGGGATCACCAGGCTGCCGTGGATAAACTGAAAGTCGAGATGGCGGCCGGCGTGGCCATGTTGCCCGCCGAGTATTCGTCTGAGGCAGCAGTGGAATTGATCGGTTCAGTGAGGAGTCGGGTCGAGCCTCTCTCTCAAGAGCTAGATGAGCACTTGGCAGAGTCTTCAGAGTGGCGATTCGATGAGCCGGTGAGCTGGTGGGAGAACATTAGCCAATTTTTGTTTGGGAAGGATTGGGTGACCAATAGTTCGTGGCATGACTTCTACGGATTTCTCCCGCTGTTCACGGGGTCTTTAATGATCTCAAGTTTGGCCCTAGTAGTGGCCGTTCCATTTGCGATTGGCGCGGCCATTTATGTCAACCGAGTGGCCAGTCCTTTGGAACAGACCCTGATCAAACCCGTCATCGAGCTCGTCCAGGCCATTCCCTCGGTCGTCTTAGGCTTCTTCGGGATCGCAGTTTTAGGCACTCAACTGCAGGAACTCAGCCAAGTTGAGTGGCTTTCGTGGGTTCCCGGTTTTCCGATGCAAGAGCGTTTGAATGTCCTGACTGCTGGCTTGTTGCTTGCCTTGATGGCAATTCCAACAATTTTCACCCTATGTGAAGACGCCCTGAACAATGTTCCAAGGTCCTTCTCCGAGGCTTCCTTTGCGCTTGGTGCAACGAAATTGCAGACCGTTCTCAAAGTTGTGTTGCCAACAGCAGTTTCCGGGATTCTGGCAGCTGTGTTACTCGGGTTTGGACGGGTGATTGGCGAAACCATGGTGGTGCTTCTTGTGGCGGGAAACAAGATCCAGTTACCGGATTTTAGCGAGGGCATTGGGATTATCACCCAGCCGACCCATACCATGACAGGGATCATTGCTCAGGAAATGCCAGAGGTCACTCCCGGCACTTTGCCATACCGCGCACTCTTCCTGGTGGGTCTTGTTCTGTTCATTATCTCCTTGTCGATCAATATTACCGCTCAGCGAGTCATTCGCTATTTTGGGAAACATGGCTAAAGACTCCACAGCTTCAAATTCCGTGAGTGCAGGAAATCCATTCCAGTCTCTGAATGGCGGGCGCAAGAACAAGGACCGTGCTTGGGCTGGGCTCTTTGCCGTCTCGACATACTTGGTCGTGATTTTTGCGCTGTTTGTCTTTGGTGATATTCTAAGTAAGGGCTTGCCAGTGCTGTTCAAGGCCGAGGCGCCTTTCGTCAATGTTGATTTCCTGACCAAGTCTCCAGAAACCTTGGTTGTATACGAAAATGGCGCTGGCGAAACGGTGCGCATGGATAATCCTGATTTTCTGAAATTTCAGAAGGAGCATCCCGAAGAGACCTTCGATAACGTTAAGACCCATTCTTACAGTGGCGGAGGTATCCTAGGCCCATTGGTTGGCACCGCGTGTCTGGTGGTCATTTGCATGGTTGCTGCTCTGCTGGTTGGTATTTCTGCCTCCATCTACCTCAACGAATACGCCAAGCAAGGGCGCATGGTAAACTGGATCCGCTTGGCGATCATGAATCTCGCAGGGGTTCCTTCAATCGTTTTCGGAATGTTCGGTTTCGCCTTTTTCTGCCTTTCCCCATGGTTTCCAAAGTTTACCTACACTCCAAATTACGAAAATGTTGCCGAGCTCTTTGGGCATCAGTTGGTGTGGAAAATTATTGGAACTAACGGATACTTCAGCTTCGAGGGCTGGGGCAATTCGATGATCGCAGGTGGCTTCACCTTGGCAGTAATGGTCCTGCCTGTGATTATCACCGCTTGCGAAGAGTCCTTGAGAGCGGTTCCTCGGGGCTTTCGTGAAGCGGCACTTGCTCTGGGTGCCAACAAGTGGCAGTGCATACGAACTGCCGTTCTTCCCTATGCTTCGCCCGGCATTTTGACCGCGTCTGTCCTCGGGATCACTCGCGTGGCGGGTGAGACCGCTCCCATCATGTTTACCGCCGCTGTCGCGATGAAGGGGAAATTACCTTGGCAAGAGGCTAGCGGTAACGGCGCTTTCTGGCTTTCTGATTTTCTATCGCAATCGGTCGAAGCTCTTCCCTACCACATCTACACGGTTGCGCTGAAGGTTCCACGCAGTAAAGATACAGAGTCGATGCAGGATGGAGCGATCCTCGTTTTCATGTTACTCGTCATGCTGTTCGCGGGAATTTCTATCGCCTTGCGCGCCAGAGCCCGCAAGAAGCTCAAGTGGTAAATTCTCCCGCACACTCATCAATCCATGGCCAAAAATACAACAGCGCAGGAAGCACCAGATCTTGAAGTCAGCGAGGCACCCAAGCCGGTGATTCACGTGGAGGATCTGTGTTTCAGCTACGATTCCGGGAAGACCAACACCCTGAAGTCAATCAATCTTGAGATCCCCAAAGGTGAAGTCACCTCGTTTATTGGGCCTTCAGGTTGTGGAAAGTCGACTCTCCTTCGTTGTTTCAATCGGATGAACGACCTGGTTGAAACGGCTAAAGTGACTAAGGGAAGTATCTCGATCCTGGGTCAGGACATTCACGCTCCAAGTGTCGATGCCATCGAACTGCGCAAGCACGTCGGCATGGTGTTTCAAAAATACAATCCTTTCCCTAAATCGATCTTTGATAATGTGGCCTATGGGCTGAGAATTCAGGGGATCAAGGACAAAGCATTTCTCCGCGATGAAGTGGAGAAATCACTGCGCCGGGCGGCCCTGTGGGATGAAGTGAAAGATCGGTTGAATTCGAGCGCTTTGGGCCTCTCTGGAGGTCAACAGCAGCGCCTATGCATCGCGCGGACGATCGCCGTCGATCCGCAGATTCTCCTAATGGATGAGCCCTGTTCGGCCTTGGATCCGATCGCCACCGCGCGTATCGAAGAGTTAATTTTCGAACTTAAGGGCGATTTCTCTATCGTAATCGTCACCCACAGCATGCAACAGGCTGCCAGGGTCTCGGACAATACAGGCTTCTTCTACCTGGGAGAACTGATCGAGTTTGGAAAAACCCAGTCGATCTTCAGTAATCCGTCCAAAAAGCAAACCGAGGACTACATCACCGGCCGTTTTGGTTGATCGTTCTCCAACCATGACGGAACCGTCGTCTATTTTACCATGAGTCAGCACATTTTTTCCAATTTCGATGAGGAACTCAATGAGTTCCGCGATTCGGTTATCTCTATTGGCACCCACACGGTCGATGCATTGAGCCGAGCGCGTGAAGCTTTCATGTTGGCAGACCGTGATGCTCTGTCTGATATCGTCGAGGATGATGAGCTGATCGACATGCTTGAGATGAGAATCGATGAGAAGGGGATGGCGATATTGATGCGCTTCAAGCCTTTCGCATATGACCTGCGCTTAGTCGTCTCATCGGTGAACATCAGTCGGAGCTTCGAGCGGATGGCCGATCATGCGGTCACCATCGCCAAACGATCACGCAAGGCATTTAAAAAAGGGCAATCCCAAGCGGTGAAAACTTTGGAGCCACTTTTTCTGGAAGCACAACAGATCGCCGAGGCGGCGCTGCGGTCATATGCCGATCGAGATGAAGCTCTCGCTCAGCAAGTGCTGCTCATGGATGAGAAGGCGGACGAGCTATACAAGAGTATCTCAAAGAACTTGATGAAGCGACTGCCGCAAGCCGATGTCGAGGCCGAACAATTACTGCACCTCGCCTTTATCGCCAAGTCACTGGAGCGCATTGGCGACCTAGCGGTGAATGTGGCTGAGGACGTGATTTTCATCCTCTCGGCCGAGGATGTTCGCCATCAGTCCTAGGTGAATTCGGCTACTTCGTGATCAGGGCGCGCGCGGCATCGGCACAGCGCACGCCATCGAGAGCGGCGGAAACAATGCCGCCCGCGTATCCAGCGCCCTCTCCACAAGGGATCAATTGATGGAGTTCGGGATGCTCCAGGGTGTCGTCACGACGGGGAATCCGCACCGGCGATGAGGTGCGAGTTTCGAACCCGATCAACATCCCCTCCTTGCTCGTGTAGCCGTGCAGCGATTGACCGAATTTTTGCAGACCGATGCGCATGCGCCGCATCATGAAGTCGGGCATTAGAGCATCGAGTCGACACGAGGTGACGCCCGGGAAATACGAGGTGTCGTTGAGTTTTCTCGATTCCCGTCCTTCGAGGAAATCCGGCACCAGTTGAGCCGGGGCCTTCTGCACACCGCCGCCAGCCTTTGAGGCGGTGATCTCAAGGGCTTTCTGCATCGCGATCCCTGCCAGGACGCCGTGTTCCTTGCGGAATGCCTTGGTATCGACAGGTTCGACCGTCACCACCATGCCGGAATTGGCGAAGGGGGAGTCGCGGCGAGCGAGCGACATGCCATTGACCACTACCTCATCATTTTCGGTCGCTGCGGGGACGATGAAGCCGCCAGGGCACATGCAAAAGGAGTGAACCCCGCGCCCGTCGATCTTGGTCGCAAGTCGATAACGGGCCGCAGGTAGCGCACGCGGACGCTCCATTCCGCGCGGGTAGTGGTATTGTTTGGCATCAATCAAGGGCTGCGGGTGCTCGATTCTTACCCCCATGGCAAAGGGCTTCTGCTCCAAGAGCACGCCCTCGTCATTGAGTAATTGGTAGATGTCGCGCGCGCTGTGACCCGTCGCGAGAATCACTGATTTGCCGACAAATTCGCGGCCATCTTTGGTCACGACGCCTTTTAGGCTGGAGCCATCGGCGCTGCGGATCAGGCCGGTGACTTTGGTCTCGAAGTGAACTTCACCCCCTGCATCGAGGATGGACTGGCGCAGCGCCTTCACTACATTGGGGAGCAAATTCGAGCCGATGTGCGGATGTGCGTCCGTCAGGATAGCCGTAGGGGCACCATGGGCCACCAGTGTCTCGTAGACATCCCTCACCGGACCGCGCTTGGTCGCTCGGGTGTAGAGCTTGCCGTCCGAATAAGTGCCAGCACCGCCTTCGCCGAAGCAGTAGTTCGAATCTTCAATCACCTTCCCTTGGCGTAGCAGTGGTGCCAGATCGAAACGCCTCGCCGAGGCATCCTTGCCCCGCTCCAGAAGGACAGGCTTTAGGCCGATCTCCAAGCAGCGCAGGCCCGCGAAAAGCCCAGCCGGGCCAGTGCCGACGATGATGACTTTCTCCGCGCTTGGGCTGACTGAGCTGTATTCACGACGCAGCGGGGCTTCGGGCGGAAGGGCGGCATCGAGCCCGACTTCCATGCGGAGCTGGAATTTTACGGGAGACTTCCGAGCATCGATCGATTCCTTGATCATCCGGAAATCCAGAATACGCTTCGGCGAGACGCGCAGCTTCTTGGAAATAGCACGCTTGCGAGCCTCCAGGTCCTGGGCCTTGTCGAAGGGCAAAGTGATGTCAACGGTCTCGATCATGTTCTGAGAAACACCTGTCTCTGATCAAAAGGCAAGGAAATCGCTCTTAGAGCTGCCCCTGAGAACAAAAAAAGACCCCGCTGCCTTCGAAAAAGCAACGGGGCCCTACCCCCTTGTTATTTGCAGCGTTGGCTGCAAAAGTATGAAAAAAACAAACTGAAGAAACGCAGCGTCCCCTCAACGAAGTCAAGATGGGAGAAAACTCCGATTTTAGCAATGCGTAAGCTTACGATCAAATTGAAGTTTCTCAGAGGTGCTTCCAGGAGATCAAACTCAGAGCGATCCCCCGCATTGCTTGGCTGCTGCAGGGATAGGCGCCTTGTTGCCCTGCTCGTCAACATTGACGAAACTCACATCCGTCGAAAAAATCGGTGCCCCACTGGCGGTGCTGTTTGAGTAGACTTGGACTTCAAAAGTGACCGAGGTATTTCCGACCTGCTTGCGCAGGCAATCGATCCTCAAGATATCACCCTCGCTGACCCGATGTTTGAATTCGACCGACTCCATCCCAATCGTCACGAAACGGCATCCGGGCAAGCTCAGGCTGGCGGAGATCCAGCAATCTTCGTCCACCCACGCGAGGAGCTGGCCCCCGAATAGAAATCCAAATTGATTCAAATGGGCGGGGCGGATCAGATGATGGGTGCTTCTCATACTAAGGGGCAGTCTATCAAGAAGGGTGATTGGGATCGAGCTTCATTTCTTAATGGTGCGATCAATCGAAAAACGTCCTGCGCCCGTCAAGACGATGGCCACGCAGGGGATGAGATAGAGCAGAGCTGGCTCCTTTGCTTTCCCCGCGCCTAAGAAAAGTGGGTCGTTTGCATGGATTGCAAAGGCCCCGACAAGCATGGTGAAACCAAGGGAAAGCGCGGCAGGGCGGGTGAGTAGACCTAGCATGATCAGAGCGGAGCCTATCACCTCGGTCGCAATCGCCAGCACCAGCGACATTTCCGAGGTCATAAAGGCCTCGAACCACCCCGGAACGGGGAAGTTCTCTTTGGCCTTGGTGAAATTCTCGAATTTCGACCACCCGTGGCCGAACAACATCATGCCGCCAAAGCCTAGCCGTAACACCAAGAGCCCGACCGAGGTCGGAACATCCGCTTTTCCTGGATCAAAGAGGTATTTTTTCATGACTCGGTGCTTTCAATTAGAATGCGTTTGTAGCGTTGCTTGATGGCCGGCGAGCTCGCCGAAATTCCCGATTCGTCCGCAAGCGCATCGTAAGCGAGCTTGCGGTAATATGAGTTCAGCGGACGCAAGCTCGCCTTCTTGCCCGTCTCACGAACCCGCGCCGCCACGGCCTTCACCTCTTGGCGGAGCTCCTCTTCGTAGCCCTCTTTGAATCCGTCACAGTCCACCCGGATCCGCGGGGCATCAGGGAACTTCTCGATCACCATGCGATTGATCAGATACTGAAAGTCATCCAGCCGATCACCCTCCTTGCCGATCAAGAGATCCTTGCGCGGAGAAGACAACTGCAAGGTATGAGAGTCCTCACGTGCAATCTCAGCCTCCAGCCCCAAAGAGCTAAGCATCTCACCCAAAGTCTTCTCAGCAAAGTCCATCTCATCCATGCCACCCAATCTAGCCAAGCTCCCCCCGATGTCGAAACAGAAAATCCTAAAGTAGCACACCTGGATGTGACCGGGGCTTCCAGCCTCGGGTCTTCAGCTCGTCTAAAACGAATAGCGCTGAGCCAAACTAGTATCCACGCCCTCAAAAGTCTTCGCCTCAATCCAATATCCGAAACACTGAACCCCTAGTTCTTAAAGGATCTCTCGCCCTCAGAAGTATGGTGTGATTTTCACCAAAATCCGCTGAGCCCGCGCCCGGCGGCGTCGTAGCTCTTACTGATGCCCCCACCATCTGTATTTGCACCCACTAACCCGCAAAAGACCCTTCGAGCCAAGATTTTGTGCGTGAGTAAAATGCGAAGGTTTTTGATAACAATTTATCACTGTTTGGTTGCCGCTACTCTTCTTAGTGCATACACTGAATGTGAAAAACCTGACTGAATCGCCTTGCCTTCTAGCCTCTTGATTAATCCAATGAAATACTCTGTAAATCTATCTCTTATGTTGTTTTCTTTTGGTCTTTGTAGCTGTATGGCAGCAGAGGATGTTAAGACCTTAACGGAACTCAAGATTATTAAAAAAAGTCTAATCGATTTTAAAAAAGTCACAGGACGCTACCCGACGCCTGAAGAAGGATTGCGCGCGTTGGTGGAGAAGCCTCGGAATTCCAACTTTAGAAATTGGGTTCCGATATATGGGAGAACGCCTCAAGATAAGTGGGGGAATGATTATCTAATAGGAAGATCTAGAAAAGCACTTGTCGTTTATTCCAGAGGTGAAAATATCAGTAGTAGTGAAGATGATATTATTTTGGTCGTTGAAAAAATGCCGAAGAGGTCCGGGGTCGAAAATGGAAAATAGCAGCAACCACACACTGGTTGCTGCTTTCGGTGGTTCCAAACCACGCTTCAGATGGGAACTTGACAGCCGATGGAAGTAGATCGTATGAATGGGATGCTGATCAATGCACAGCATTTAAGACTCTGGCCCGAAGGGTGAGTTTTGCAATGCCCTGCAAAACGAATCAAAACAGGCTAATTGAAGTGAAAAACTCATCGGGAACATCGCTAGCAAGCTACCAATACGTCGAAGATGCGCCGCGGTGGAACTACCTAAGTCGCCGGGTGGCCCGTAGCGTTGTGTCTGAAAGTAAAACGCAGCGCTGGGTTTACGATGGCTGGAACCCCCTGGTCAAATATGAGAATTCGTCCGGAGCTCCAGCGGTTTATTCCATTGTGGATACCTATACGTGGGGTCTGGACCTCAGTGGCGCTACCTTTGGTAGTCCCGCAGGCGCGGGACAGGGCGCAGGTGGCGTCGGCGGGCTCCTCATGGTCAAAAAGGGCGGTAACCGCTACTACCCTCTCTACGATGGCAATGGCAATATCGTGCAATACGTTAACGATGGCGCAACAAACGTAGCCGCCTACGAATACGACGCCTTCGGTAACACCGCGAAGAGCTACGGAAGCATGGTCAATGATTTCGACCATCGTTTCAGCACCAAGCCACTGGACGCAAGCACAGGTTTCTACTACTACGGCTATCGCTACTACGATCCCAAAACAGGCCGCTGGCCATCCAGAGATCCGTTAGGTGACGAGGGATTTTTTAGGAGAAAATTCCACC
>CAXIBU010000024.1:0-20740 GCA_964021555.1 uncultured Verrucomicrobiales bacterium
GTCGGTGGCTACCCCATCATTGGTGTGGTCGACTCCTGCGATCTCTCTAAACTCACCCAACGCCGCCCAGGACAATCACTCCACTTCAATTGGCATGAATAAGATTTTGCTCAACGCCGATTTGGGCGAGTGGGAAAGCTCCACAACGCGGGCCGCCATCTTCCCCCACCTAGATTTGGTCAACATTGCCTGCGGAGGACACGCTGGCTCGCTCGAGCTGATGAACGAGTGCGCTGAACTAGCCGAAAAATTCGGTGTCAAAACCGGAGCCCACCCCGGCGTCTCGAGTGACCAGGGACGAGCCGAAGTTGACATGAGCGCCCACGAATTTACCGAACTGGTTGCCAAACAGCTGGAAACTTACCAAAGATCTCATCTCGAGCTCAATCACCTCAAGCTCCATGGCTCACTGTATCACCTTAGTGAAAGAGACTCAAATGTTCGGAAAGCCCTTCTGAAAATCGCCGAAACAAATGAGCTTTTGGTCATCGGGCTCGCAGGCGGAAAAGTTGACGAGCTCTTTGCCGCCGCAGGCCTTCCATTTCTAGCAGAGGCATTTCTAGACCGCAATTACCTCGCTAACGGCAACTTAGTTCCACGCACCTCTCCTGACGCCCTGCTTTGCTCGCCCCAAGATCAGCGGCAGAGAGTCATTGCCATTCGAGAAGGGCAAGCCATCAGGAGTCTCGATAATCAACCTGTTGAAATAAAAGCCGAAACCATCTGTATCCACGCCGATCACCCGGGAAGCGCTGAACTCGCGGAAGAAGCTCGAAACTGGTTAGAGTTAGGTGAAAGCGCAAGATAGCGCCCACCCCTTCGAAGTGATAAAAAATGCGCTATCACTAAATCTCGATCACTCGGATAGCCGACATTACGGAAGTCATATAAACGCCAGAAAAAGCGTAAAAAATAATTACTTAAAAGTGCAATAGAATAAGTTCCGATAACTCCCTATTTAACTATGAACAATAACTCCACAGCAGATTCGAAACGTCGCAATTCTGGTAACCTTTCTAAAAAATGTGATTTTTTTGGCGTTTCGGGTTGTCAGGCGAACCAGATATTCGTATTTTTTAAGGGTTAGCGAATTAATTTTGCACTAGCTCCAATATATATCCTATGAAAACCCGCAAAAAATTACGTCCCTCCCTTCTGGAGGCCGCGCTGCTCACTGCAGCCACCAGCTCAATGGCGATTGGCGCCGAAGTCGCTGTAGATGCCGCCGCTGGTGACATCACCATCGGATCTGGCGACACGGCTTGGTTCGACACCACAAACACTATACTCTCGGACGGCGCAGGCTCGATTGACCTGGCCACCATCAACACTCTTACTCCTGCCACTGGTTTTCTACCCGGGTGGGCACACACTCAATTCTCTTTCCTCCAATACACAGGAACGGCGGTCGAAGAAATCCCCTCCGGCAGCAAGATCCTGGGTGATGCGCAGTTGGGAACCGCTACTGCCGCTGACGTCTACAACGATAATGGCGCGGCCAGCACCTTGGCTGCGAGCCAATCCATTGGACTCATCGAAACCACCAGCTCTTTCTCAATCAACGGAGGCTCAGCCCTCGACGTCACTCTCGGCGGCTTAATGTTCAGTGCCGGAGACCATAGCATTAATACAGCTGATACCGGCTTCCTCACTTCCTCAAGCGGGCAACTCGCTCTCATCGCCAACGGTGGTGCGGCAGGCTACCTAGTGGATGGTGTTGTGATTCAAGATTCCGACGGAAGCACCCCACTCAAGCTCGTCAAATCAGGTCCAGATCACCTCGTTATCAACAGTGCCAACACCCACACCGGCGGGACAGTCGTTAACAATGGCAGGTTTTTCGCCAACAACGCAAGCGCCCTTGGCACCGGCCTCGCACAGGTTCAAGGAGACAATGCTCAAATCTGGCTAGGTGCTTTCACCTACGAAAATGACTTTGAAATTACCGGCAACGGCTGGACGGAACCAGCAGGTAAACTCGGTGCCCTTCGCTTAAGCGGAGCTACCATAAATGGTGACGTCACACTGACAGGCGACTCTCGGGTCTCACCTTGGGGAGGCGCAACCGGCACCTTGAATGGTAACCTTATCGGTTCCAATAACTTGGAAAAAACCGGCACCGGAACATTCTCCCTGGCCGCTGACAACTCGGCCACCTTCACCGGCAAACTTCTAGCCAACCAAGGCATCCTGGCAGGCAGCTCCGACGGCAGCTTCGGCGCAGCTCCAGCCAGCCCTACCGCAGATGCAATCACTCTGTCAGCAGGCGCTCGAATCCAAGGTAATGACGGCACAGCGGGCACCGACCTAACAATCTCCGCCAACCGCGGGATCACCCTTGATGGAGGCGACAGCGGTTTCAACACACTGGACACCTTCACCACCACCGTCGACTCCACCATTTCAGGGACCGGGCGCCTGACCCATGCTGGGGCCGGCACCACGGTAGTGAACACCGAGGTCGATATCGATGGCGGCATCCTAGCTGCGGGCGGCGTGCTCACCTTCAATGACGATGTGACGACTACGGCCGCCACACGAACTGAGGGAGGTGGCACAATCAACTTCAATTCGACTAACGTCGACTTGAACAGTGGCGCAAGCGGCACTGGTAACAACGGCTTCAACCTCGGCACCGGAACCACCAATATCAACCTGGGCAACGGAGCCGGAGGCACCATGACCGTTTATGATATGGAGCTCGGCAACAACGGAAACCAGCCTCACACCATGAACGTCCTCGCTGGTGACATTCGCGTCGTCGAAGACATTCGAATCGGTCACTGGGGTGGAAGTGATTCTACCATCAACATCTCAGGTGGATCAATCAGCCAGCCAGATACTTCAACCAATCCAAACTCTGAATCCCAAGCGAACTTCATTCTCGGGATCGACGGCACAGCTGTCGTCAATCAGTCAGGAGGAACGGTCAACGCAACTTCACTTGTTCTGGACGGACGCGGAGCAACTGGCCCTGGCGTCGATACCTACGCTCTCACCGGAGGAACCCTAAACATTGGTAAATGGGGTATCCGCCGCAACGGCACTTCAAACCTGCTGCAACTTGGCGGCGGAACCGTCGGAACGACTTCCAGCTCTACCGAGCCGGGCTACGACTGGTCTTCCAGCTGGTCGACCAACGTTCCAATCGAACTCACCGGCACCAACGGCGACGTCGCCTTTGATGCGGGAGATAAAGTCATCACACTCAATGGTGAATTAGGTGGCTTGGGCGGATTCTCCGTCGAAGGAGGAACCTTGGTCCTCAACAATGAGAACAACCAGATCGACGGTAATATTGTCGTCAACGGCGGAATTCTTCGAAGCAACGGTGACAGCACCGACCTTGCTCCTGTCATCGTAAATGCCGGTGGTAGTGTCGGGGCAGGCTCCGCCGCCACCCTTGGTTCGGCGACTTTCGAGACGCTTGACCTAAACGGTGGCAACATGACCTTCCGACTTGGAGAGGTTGAAACTGATGAGATCGCAATCTTCGGCATCGACGGCTTGAATGTCACGTCCGGCTCTACCGTTACGGTATTGCCTGCAGGACAGCTCTTCGAAGGCGATAGTTTCCCGCTCATTACCTACGACGGCATCATCGCCGGTGACGGCTTCGCTGGTCTGACCCTCTCCCCTCTGCCCAACCCCCACATTGATGTAAGCCTCGTCGATAACTCGGCCAATGGATCCATCGATGTCAGCGTTGATGGTTTCAAACCCATCACGTGGACGGGCGCAGTCAACGGTGTTTGGGACATAGATACGACCGCTAACTGGGAATTGGACGAAGATACTTCCGCATCCAACTTCTATCAGTTCGATACCATTTCCTTCCTGGATGGTTCGGCAAATACCACCCTCACCTTGGATGCCGGACTGGAAGGCTCGATCAACCCTGCAGCGGCTCAATTCTTCAATGACACCGATGACTACACCCTTCAAGGTGACGGAATCGGTGGTGGCGCAACGCTGCTGATGGACGGCGAGGCCAGCTTAACCCTGCTCAATGACAACTCCTACACCGGCGACACCGAAGTCACCGTAGGCACATTGAACATTGGTGATGGAACAACAGGTTCCATCGATTCGGCATCAACGCTGATTATTGGCAGTGGCGCTACCGTCAACCTCGACCTTGCGGATGGTTCTACCTTCGGTAACACGGTCGATAACAGCGGAGATCTTAATGTAAACGGATCCGGCGCAATCACCCTAACCTCCGCAATAGGCGGCACAGCTGGGGTGGTTACGGTCAACAACACCTCAGGCGCCAGCTTCACCGGCAGAAATCACACCAGTGACTTCGTTCTCAATACTGGAACCACCATCATAAACGGTGGTAGCTTCTTTGATCGCCTCTATGCTGGAGGAACCGAGGGCTCCATCACCATCAACAGCGGTGCAACCCTGAGAACCACCCAGACCCACGACTTGGGGGCCTTCACGGACTACCCCAAAATCTTCCTCAATGAGGGAGGCACCTGGCTGCAGGACTTTGAGCAATATATGAACAATGGGGACCTCAACTACGCCGGCGGAACCCACATCATCGACAACAATCGCCAGGTTCGCTTCCAAGGTGGTTTGATTAACGTAGCCGCATCCACCTCAGGCTCAACCATCACCTCTGCAGATGGATCCACTTCAGGAATCCTCCTTTACGCTGGAGCAGACGTCACCTTCGACGTCGCCGATGGCGATGCCGAGAACGATCTGCTGCTTGATGTCGCTGTGTCACGTAATGGAACAGATTGCGGCTTCGCCAAGACAGGCGCTGGTAACATGTTGGTGAACTTTTCATCCAACCATGACGGTGCCACCAATATTGAAGGCGGGACTCTGACGCTCGCAGCAGCTGCCGAGTTCCCTGACTCGCCTCTGATCAATGTCGGTGCTGGTGCGGAACTGGATGTAACCGATGCCGGTTTCATATTCATCGGCTCAGCTCAGACTCTTGGTGGCGAAGGAACCGTCGATGGAGATGTCGACGTTGACGGCACAGTCGCTGCTGGATCAGACAGCGGAAATCCATCCTCGACGCTCAACATCACAGGCGCGCTGACGCTGTTCGAATCCTCGACCATTGAGGTCGGAGTTGGTGACTGGTCCGCCGGTGCAGGTGTCGGATACGATACAATCGTCGCCGATAGTGCATCATTTAGTGGCACCGCGCTCAACCGCACGACCATCGTGATCACCGAAGAGACGCTGAGCAACTTCAATGAATCAGACAAAACCCTGACCATCCTGTCCGCTCCATCTGGACTGACCTTCGATCCGGCGCTTGTCGTCGTCGATTCGACGGCCTTCACCGGAGCCGGAACCTGGGCACTTGAAGTTGACGGTAACGACCTCAACCTCGTCTACAGCGGCGTCGCCACTGAGACTGCATACGAGACCTTCGCATCCGCAGCCGGACTTACCGGCCCGGATTCGGCCCCGGATGCAGACCCTGACTTCGATGCCATTCCAAACGCCATCGAATTTGTTCTGGGCTCCGTGCCAACGACGATTGATACCGACAAACTGCCAACCGTAAGTGAAGACGGGACTAACCTGGTCTTCACCTTCCGCCGCAGCGATGCCGCCGCAGCAGATGCTCCGGTTGTCCAATACGGCAATGACCTGCAGCCCAACAATTGGACGGATGCCGTCGACGGAGTCGACGGGGTCACCATTGTCGTTGTTGACGACGGATTTGGCGCCGGTATTGACCAAGTGGTCGTAACCATCCCTCAAACTCTAGCAGCCGGGCAAGATGCCTTCTTTGCCAGACTACGAGTGGATGTTGCACTGACGGAAGTCAACTGAAGCGACCAATCCAAACTGATCTCAAAAGCCGCTCGGTTCAGTCCGAGCGGCTTTTTTTTGAATATCAGTCGGAGGAAATCCTCCTATCCCCTTGCGCTTGAAGCTCGCTTAATGCAGGACTTAGCCATGACGCCACAACTTGAGGAACTTTTCGACTTTCTCCGCTTTCCAAGCATCTCGACGGACAGCCAGCATCGCGAGGACGTGAGGGCCTGCGCCGAATTCCTGATCAAGAAGCTTCAATCAATCGGATTGAGCACAGAGCTACACGAGACAGCTAAACATCCGATTGTGATTGCTCGAAACAATCACCAAGAGGGGCGCTTGAATCTGTTGATCTACGGGCACTATGACGTGCAGCCAGTCGATCCCGTCGAGCTCTGGGACACTCCACCATTTGAGCCTACTATTAAAGATGATAAGCTCTACGCTCGCGGTGCCACTGACAACAAAGGGCAAATGTTTGCCCATATTTTGGGTGTCGAAGCTTACCTCAAAGAGCATGGCGAACTACCACTCAATCTAACTTTCCTTTTCGAGGGTGAAGAGGAAATTGGCAGCCCGAACCTCGCACCATTTCTTGAATCTCATAAAGACGAGCTCAAGTGCGATATCATCGCAGTATCTGACACGGGTATGGCCGCACCGGGAGTCCCTACTTTGGGTTATGGCCTGAGAGGCATCACTTGTTGTGAGGTGACCCTCAAGGGGCCGAGTGGCGACCTGCACTCTGGCGTCTATGGTGGAGCCGTAGCGAACCCGGCGACAGCCATGGCTCGCCTGATTGCCAGCCTGCACGACGATCAAGGCCGTATTCAGATCGAAGGATTTTACGATCAAGTCGCGCCTCTACAGGATTGGGAAAGAACGATGTGGGCAAGCATCCCGGGCAACACTGACGAGGATTTGCTATCAATCACAGGTAGCCCCGAGGCTTTTGGTGAAGCTGGCTTCACGACTCCGGAACGCCTGGGCGCACGACCGACTGCCGAGGTAAACGGTGTCTGGGGAGGTTATCAAGGCGAAGGCTCCAAGACCGTCCTTCCAGCGGCAGCCTTCGCCAAATTTTCATTCCGACTTGTCCCCGATCAAGACCCTGCCGACATCGCAAAAAAAGTCGCCCTTCACCTGGAGAAGCACTGCCCCGCAGGTGTCACCTTGGAGATCACCGCTGGTCACGATGGCAAGCCCTACCACTACGATCCAAACAACGCCTTTGGGAAGGCCGCTCAAGAGGCCCTTCAACGGACCTTCGGCAGAGAACCTGTTTTGGTTCGTGAGGGCGGAAGTATCCCCATCATCAAGGAATTTCAGTCCATCTTGGGGGCTGACACCTTGATGCTCGGACTAGCCCTACCAGGCTGCCAAATCCATGCCCCAAACGAGAATTTCTCAATCATCAACTTCGAGGGAGGGATTCGCCTGAACCAAGAATTGATTCGCTCATTGTCCGAGCTACCCGTGAACCATTGATGATCATGGAGATCGAAATCATCCAGATGGCCTCCGAAGTGTTTGGAGGCATTCCAAGACAGCACCTGAGTTGCACCCCAATTGAGAAAGGTGCCTCCGGACGAGGAATCTTTCGGGTCTCTTCGCCCGATGGGCAGAGCGTCATCGCGATCAGTCATGACGGCGACAAGGAAGAGAACCAAGATTTTGTTCAAATAGCACGCTGGTTGGGAGAGAACGGAGTTCCCGTCCCGAAAATTTTGGCGGTTCAAGAAAACCAATGCCTGATCGAAGACTTAGGAGCCCTAGACTTGATGGGCTTGCACCAGCAAGAAACTTGGCCCGTGAGTCGCGCGGTTTATCATAGTGCCCTAGATGGACTGAAAACCCTTCAGAGCCTATCTCCACAACCACCTTTCGATCTTCCACGTCAGTTTGACTACGCCACCTACCGCTGGGAGCAAGACTACTTCTTTGAGCACTTGTGGAGGACCCACCTTGGACGAAGTGAGCAGCCTGACCGAGCAGCGCTAGACCAAATCGCCATGGATTTAGCCGCCTCTCAGCCATGCCTTGTTCACCGCGACTTCCAGAGCCAGAATCTGATGGTTACCTCCGCAGGAACGAAATTCATCGATTTCCAAGGAGTCCGGCCCGGCCATGCGGAATACGACTTGGCCTCGCTAATGTTCGATCCCTATACGAGGTTAACCGAGGAGCAACGAAGTGAACTTCTAGACTACTGGATCTCCATCGGAGGGACCTTTGACCAAACGCGCTTTGAAAAATGCGCACTGCAGCGCCTGATGCAGGCTCTCGGCGCCTTTGCCAATATTTATCACAATTTTAATAACGACTGGTATTTGCAGCACATCTCGCCTGCATCTGAAAACCTAGAAATGGTCTTAGAGAAACTCGGACTGGCCAGTTTGGAACTCCATGCCGTAAGCTAGCCACCTCGCTCACCGTGTTCTTACGATTCAAACAACTGGTGGTCTTCCACCTCGCCATCGCAGCGGCTCTATCAGTCAGCCTGATTCCCTTTTTCCAGGGGGAACCAGATGAAGCTTCCAAAAGAGCCTACGAAGCCGTCATGCGACGGGGCGCTGGCTTTGAGAAAGTCTCTTGGAACGGTTCCAAGCTGGTTGAGACTCGTAACACAGAGCTCAAGGACGCACCTCAGTTGCTAATCCTTCGCTTCGACAAAGACACCGCCAGCACCTTTCAGAGCAACCCACCATCACCAGTGGACTACGCCGTCGTGCTGTATGAACTCAATCAATATCTTTGCCGCCGAGTGGCGATCTCAGACCCGCTATTCTGGGAAGACCAGAGCGATCCTGACAGCTCGATGCGACAACTTGGTTTCGCGACTCTGTTGCAAGAAATGTCACCTTTCGACAGAATTCTCTTGGGCAGTGGGGTCGACCGCTCCATTCAGCCTCAGCCTCTGGGCACGGCCATGCAAGCTGCCGCCATTCCCTTGAATCATATCCACGGCGAGATTTCAGCGCTCCCAGCCGCTAACCAACTACCCTTTGACTTTCCAAAGCAACTACCTGAGCAGGTCAAACTTACGCCAACGCATATCGATGGTCAGCCCGATTTCATCGAAAATCCGTCCAACAGTAGCATTCGAGTCCCATTGTTCGTTAGGTGGGGCGATCAAGTATTGCCGACTTTTTGCATGGGGTTGGTCATGGACTTGCTTGGAACGAACATCAGCGAAATCACAGTAGAGCTCGGTTCTCACGTCAAATTTGCCACAGGCAATCAGATCATTATCGACGAATTTGGCTTCGCTGAAGTCCTGCTCCAATCAGATAACGCACCCTTGGGCATGAGCGCCTCAGATTTACTGCTGGAGGACGGGGAAGATCGCAGCCCAAATCAAGAAATCCTCGACCAAGCCGGTCTTGTCCTCATTTCTCAGACGACCCAATCCCCTCCCCCACTAAAAGGCGACAGCCCGCAGCAATATGATCAACGTGGCGACTTCCTTGCCCACGCCGCCAATGCTCTCGCCGCTAAAAGCGCCATCCAGCACACCACGGTTCTCAAGCCAGCGGAATCATGGGTTAACTGGCTACTGATCTTCAATGTATCGGTGCTTGGTGCTTTTTTCTATGGACGCCCCAAAGGACGCGTAAGCTATCTGTGTCTGTTGTTGACCGGAACAGCAGCCTTGCTCTGCTACCTAGCGCTCAAACAAGGAGTCTGGATTTCATTGGCTGCCCCTTTAGCAGCCATAGTGACCTGCCTTTTAAGTATTCCCCTACTTGGCTGGTGGAGGCTCAAAGAAATCCCCGCTAGTGAAATTCAAAGCCCTGAGCCCTCGGTCGCGGGGGGCTCTGAGCGATCCAGAGAAGAAATACCGCAACTCGTCGAACTTGCTCCAGATATCAAATCTGATCCAGCAAGCCTCGAGAAGAAAGACAAACCAACCAAGAACTCACGCTGATTAGATACGCCAGCTTGATCTTGAACCAGAAGACGAGTATGCTACTGCGAAGTTAAACTACGTATTCAATGAAACCTGCCATCCTAATCCTCTTTTCAGCGCTCGTCGCTTTTCTAAGCTCTTGCACCAATGTTCATCGCGGAGCCTATGCAAGCTACGACCGACCAGCTTCCCTACCTCAGAACCCTTCTAATGTAAGGGTCAAAGTCTCTACCTCCAAGCAAATGGTTTACGTCATGGAAGGTGACCGGGCGCTTTTGGTGACTCCTGTCTCTGTCGGCACCTCAGCCACACCAACCCCAAAAGGCAACTTCCGCATTGGCAAGAAGGATCATTACCACCGTGCCAACACTCACGGCTTCGCCTACAAGGGCAGCCAGAGCAAAAGAACTTATCTCTCTAAAAAGCCGCGCGGATGGGGCTTCAAAGGCACTCCAATGCCATACTGGTGTGGATTTGTTGGCGATGTCTACGGTTTCCACACCGGGTGGATGAAAGACAAGCCCTGCACCCATGGCTGCATTCGCATGCACGAAAATGTCACTCCCAAGTTCTACCGCTTGGTCAAAGTCGGGACTCCGGTGAACATCGCCTACAGCCAGCCTGAAGATGCAACGCTCGGGCGCAATGTCCCGCGCCCACCGGATGCAGGTCCACTTCCGGACTACCCGAACGACTTCTACTTAGGTCAAGGTGCTTTCACTAAGCACAAGAAGCCAACCTATAACTAAGTTTATTCGGCCCTGGATAGGCATCTCTTCCCTCAAAAGCTCCACATCCGTGGAGCTTTTTTGCTGTCAGGTTTTTGCTTTTTCATTGCCTGCCAGTCGGTCATAGGCAATCTCAACCTCATGGAATTTCAGGGACTTTGCATTGGAATCGACTTCGGCGGCACCTCAGTCAAAATGGGTGTTATCAAAGGGCACGAGATCATCGACACCGCCCCCCCAATCGCCACGCAGGACTTTGTCGGGCCAAAGCCCCTGATTGAGGCCATTGAGCGCTCAATCGCATTTCTACGTTCCGAGCATCCTGATATTGCTGCCATCGGCATTGGTATTCCAGGATTTGTCGATTTCGAACAAGGCTACGTGCACAACTTGACTAACGTCGAGGGCTGGAGAGAAATCCCCCTCGCTGATACCCTTCAGCAGCTGACAGGCCTGCCTTGTATTGTCGAAAACGACGCTAATTGCATGGCCTACGCCGAAGCTAAATTCGGTTCTGCTCAGGGACACAACCACGCGGTATGTCTGACCCTCGGCACAGGTGTCGGTGGCGGGCTTATCGTTAATGGCCAGCTTCTTCGCGGCGCAAGATCAGGCGCTGGAGAGATCGGTCAGACCAGCATCGATTATCAAGGCCGTGTCGGTCACTACGGAAACGTCGGCGCCCTTGAAGACTACATCGGCAATCGTGAAATCGCTGCGGATGCCCGTCAGACCTACGCCTTGCATGGGATTGAGAGAAGCATCACCGAATGCTCGCCAGCGATTCTAGCAGCCGCCGCAAATGAAGGCGATGAAGTCGCAATCAAAATTTGGAACGACATCGCCAAGAAACTCGCCTGCGCTCTAGTCAATTGCTGTTACTTACTCAATCCAAGCGCCATCGTTATTGGCGGTGGTATTGCCAAAGCCGGAGATACGCTTTTCGAGCCGCTCAAGAGAGAGCTATTTGCCCAAGTGAAGCTCGCCTTCGCTGAAAACCTTGTCATTAGCCAAGCTCGCTTCGGCAATGAAGCCGGCATGATCGGCGCCGCCGCCCTGGCCTCTGAATTTATCGTTTAAATTCACTCTTCCTCTTCAGGAGCATCTTCAGGCTCCTTTGGCTCTTCCCCTGGTTTCGGCAATGGCGGTGGCAGAATAGAAAGATTACCTGTTACGCGATTTCTAGAGATCTCGCGGATTTTTTGGGATACATCGTAACCCACAGTCCGCACTTCACCCTCCAAGGGAAATTCGATCCAATAAGTATCGCCCAATTGCTCGAACAACTTCCGAGCAATTGGCTGCCTCCTGATGACTTCCGGGCTGACTCCAAATCGAATCTGGCCATCGAGAACCCGACGTTTCTGAAGCGCCAACACTCGATTAAGATTCTGCTTCTGCGCTAGGAGCTCGTCTTTACCCACCTTACCTTCTGCAAGAGCTTCTTTTCTGAGCTTCTCAATCGTTTGCTCTGCCTCGCTTTGTTGTGGCGTCGTTGACTTTCCACCGGTGCCCTTGTCGGTGTTGAAACGGTCTCCAGAACCAAAATCACTATCGCTCCCTTCACGGGATACTACGATTCCACGTTCTAGAACTCCTGCCCCTGGACCTGTTCCATCAAGCTCCATGAGCTTGTCCATCTCAAGTTTCGACGGAGGTCTTACAATGAAACTACCCTCGACCCTCGCACCGCTTTGACTGCGGAAATTCACGTTCTCAAAAGTGCAGCGATTCTTTTCGTGAATCACTTTAGCCGAGCCAGAGACCAAAGGTAAGCGGGCATAGCGACCAGAGGGATCCAAATAGCTCATCGCATCGAGCACTGGAACGACATTCCAGATCGCAATGTAATCGCCATTTGCGGGTTGAAGCATCAGATCAATCTCAGTTGTCACTCCTGCATCCAAATTGCCAGTTATCCGGCCTTCACCCGAAATCACACCAGAGACTGCAGACTGCAGCTGCTCAGCAATCAACTCGTCAATTTGTAACGAATCGATTTTCAATTTCAGATCAAATTCAGGGTCGACCCCGCCGCGGATTTTACCACTGACCTCGACCGTCCCCATGGGTCCAATGATCTCCATGCGATTGATCTGCAGGCCCTTTGAGTCGAGTCGCAATCGAGTCTCTCCCAACTTGAGACCATCTAGCCAGACGTAATCGATTGATCCTTCTTCAAAGCTGATCAACCACCCTTCCCCGTCTCGCAAGAAATTCGCTTTGGTGCCAGTAATCTCTCCTCCAGCACGAGTGCCTTGCCAGCCCAACTTAATGCTTTTTGATCGGATCGCGTTGAAACTAAAGTCTTTAGACCTCTCCATCACCGGCTCCAACATCTTACCCGCCACCTCCGGATTAGGTGCGGAGGTATGCAGTTCGAGCTCAAGCTCCCCAACCTCGATGGCACCCATTCCCCATGGCCGCCATACGCCTTGCCCCAGCTCAATAGGCATGATGATTTCACGGGCGACTAGGCTCTTAAAGAAAGCATTCTTCGGTTTGCTTATCTCTAGGCGATCAATCTTGAACGCTCCATTCTGAGTGCGCCCGCCGGCAATCACCACCGGTTTTTCAGGGCTCAGGTATTGGTTGAGGCTTTGTGCAAGCCCGCCCTTAAAGCCACCACCATTGAGATGATTATTGAGCCAAAAGAAGCCAATGGCAGCACCGATGCCAGCAATCAAAAAGCAGAACAAAGTCACCCTCGCCAGAATCCCCAAGGCTCCGCCACGAGTCCAACCGAGACGTAGCTGGGTCATCAAGCCTTGCTTGGCGATCCACTGGTTCATCTCGGCTTCAAAACGCCGTTGGTCTTCTTCAAATTCGTTAGTCATCAGGTCGAGTGCATTACTGCCGTAAATCCGTCAGTCATCAAGCGTAAACCCTATTGTTCAGGGAAAATTGTGTCGACAGATTCGTGCTCTTAGAACCTGATTGGGAATGCATTCCACTACCCCGCTGGTAATTGGCATCCCAGGGCCTGAGCTCGATCAGTCCACTCGTTCATTGATCGAGCGCGTTCGCCCGATTGGTTACGTGCTCTTCAGTCGCAACATCAAGAGTGCCGAGCAAACTCGCGCTCTGACAGACGAACTCCGTGGGCTCAGTTGGGAGGAACCCATCATTGCCATCGATCAAGAGGGCGGCAGGGTCACAAGAACTAAAGAGATTGGCGCGATCCCACCGTCGGCTCGCGAGCTCAGTGAATCGACAGTCAAAGGGTGCATCCCTTACGCCGGCTTCCTCACCGCCGACATGCTTTCGCTATTAGGGATCAATTTGAATTTTGCCCCGGTCATGGATCTCGACCATCACCCTGATAAGAAAAATGCGCTCAACGATCGCTGTTGGGGGAGCACTCCGAGCGAGGTGATCGACCGGGCTGGAATGTTCAGCCGTCCCCACGCCAAATACAAAGTGCAAGTCTGCGGCAAGCACTTCCCTGGATCGGGGCTTGCTCAGAGTGATCCGCATTTTGACCTTCCCGTTGTCGACATCAGCCTTGAGGACCTCTACGAAGCAGATCTACAGCCATTTGTCGCCATGCTCCCTGATCTTGGAATGGTCATGTCGGGCCACTTGCTGTTCCCGCAGATTACTCAGGACCTGCCTGCCTCGCTCTCACCCCAGCTCATCCAAGGGCTGCTGCGCAATCGCCTGGCCTACGAAGGATTGGCAATCACCGATGATCTCAACATGCAGGCAATCACCAGCCGGTATGGCCTGGCCAACGCCGCACGGATGGCGATCGAGGCAGGCAACGATCTGGCGATGGTCTGCCATTCCTTTGACGAATTCGAAGCCGTTGCCGAGGAGCTCAGCAAGATCTCGCCCAATGCCACCATCGATTCCGAACGGCGGCTGAAGAAGTTTCAGAAGAAGCTCAAGGCACCCCCTGCTTGGTCGCCGAAACGCTGGCAGAAGGTCAATGAGGACATCTTTAAACTACGTGTCGATGTCCTCGGCGAAGACGGTGCCCGCGCCCCAATGGCTGACGGCACTTCTCCTGTTGAGAGCTACTAAGATTTCACCTCCCCCATCGGATCTGCTCCCACTGCATCCGGCACGTATGCCTTGGGCCGGTAAGCAATCGCAAAGGGAACGAAGACAATTGCCGTGCCGAGCATCAGCCAAGTGAAGAACCAAAAGTAACTGGCTCCCTCCATCGTGGTCATGCCCTGACTGCCGCCAACGAAGTAGACGTGCTTGAAGACACTATTGGCTTCCGCCTCGCTAGGCGCTTCCTCCTCGTAACCGAGCTCAATTTTACGCTTCTCGATCCAGGTGAGGTCGTCTGAATCCTTTTCCTCTGGCACCTCTTTGACCTGAACAAGCACACCAAGATCCCATTCAGTTTGATCGACCTTATCGGGACCAGCCGAGCGAATCCTCGCTTGGCCACTATTCTGCAAACGATACACGAGCGGCTGCCCCCAAGCGTCCGTCAGCCCGGCAACCAGAGCTTCGCCCTCCGACTGGCTGGGCAAGCTGCCATCAGCAGCGGCCATTTCGATCTTCATCACCGCTTGTTCGAAGATATCCTTCGAGCTGAAAGAGAGCTCTTTCGGTGCCTCCTTCTCATAGTTCACGATGATGTCATCCGAGGTGCCATTTTGCCCATCGTATCCAGCATTCACGACCCTTTCTTCGCTGCTCTTGGACGCAATGACGTTGGGCACTTCAATGTAGTGGTTCACAACCGCAATGACTTGGTTCCCTAAGAAGACCGATAGTAGCCAGAGCGACATCATCACCGATTTCATGCGCTTGGGCGATTGGGTGTAGAAAAATTCGAGCCCCACCACCGATACCATGATCTCAGCCATGGTCAGCAGTAAGTAGGCGAGCACGTGCCAGCCGATGTGAGGACGCTCGCCAGCAGAGATCCACTCTTGCACGATCGATGGAATGACAAAGGCGCTGGCCGCCAGGAAAAGCCCAATGCCAATCTTTCGAAGCGCCGTCAATTTCCAAACCTTGTCGATTGCGGGGTAGATGCCATACGCGAAGATCGGGATCAGCACCAAGATCATGATCGGATTTACCGCCTGAATCTGCGACGGGAGAATCTTCTCCCCGAAGACCACGCAGTCCATGTCCTGTGCCTGAAAGATCCAAGAACTGCCAGTTTGGTCGAACAAGGACCAGAAGACCGCAACAAATCCAACCATGGGCAGCAGCTTAAGAATGGCAAAGAGTCCCTCACGGCTGAAAAGCTCGCGGATAAAGGGCTCAGGCTTGGCAGGCAAGTGAGCGAATTGCTTGCGCCCCATCCAGAACATCAAGGTCGCAATCGCCATCAAGATCCCCGGGATACCGAAGGCCACGTGAGGGCCATACCACTCCAAGGTCCATGGCGTCAACGCGGTCGAGGCGAAGGAGCCCAAATTGATCGAGAAGTAGAACCAGTTGAAGATTTTCACCAAGAGATGCTGGTTTTTGCTACCAAACTGATCCCCAACGTGCGCGGAAACACAGGGCTTGATCCCACCCGCTCCGATCGCAATCAAGCCGAGCCCGACATACAGCCAGAGCGTCGGATCACCCGCCACCCCCATCAGGGCAAGTGCCGCATGTCCAGCGCAGTAGACCAAGGAGAGCCAAATGATGACGTTGTATTTGCCAAAAACGAGATCACTAATGAGAGCTCCGATGAGCGGCGTAAAATAAACCCACGCCCCAAAGGTGTGGAAGATCTGGTTGGCCTTCACCTCGGTCATCGCGGTGCCAGCTTCATTGCCCATCAGCCACAGATACTGGGTCATGAAGACCACAAGAATCGCCTTCATGCCGTAGAAAGAGAATCGCTCTGCGGCTTCGTTACCGATGATGTGAGGGATGCCCGGAGGCATCTGATCCGTATCCAGAGGGGCGGTGCGGTGAGACATGAAGGGGGTTGAAGCGTTTTCAGCCCGACTTGTCACGATCAAAGGGCAAGATGCTAAACGGCATCCGAGGGTGCCATGACCGCGATTTCACTTCTTGGCTGGCCACCTGGAAATCATGCCGTAAGTTTTGCTCCGATCGACCAGTATCTGGCTGGAGCAAAGCCGCTTGCCGATCTAAAATTCCCATCTTCCCATGAGATTACCAAATTCCGCCTTATTCGTCTGCTTGAGCGCCATTATTACTGGTTCAGCACAGTCACAGACCGACCTGGTCAATCAGCTTCCGTTTAAGGCACCCATCCACCAGGAGGTCATCAGTCTCACGGACAAGCCGGGCGACGCCACGTGGAAGACCACCTTTGATCAGACCCCACGCTGGTTTCAAATCCCAGGCAGCACGCAAAACGGCATGCAAATATTTGACGGCTCCGGACTCGAGGTCGGCATCCCGATGCCTGATGCAAGCGTCGCAAGCGGCAAGCAAATGATCGCTTACCTCGATGTTGTCGGAACTTCCGCGGCGGATGGCAATTCGGTGGTCACTTTGAGCTTCCACACCCCTGAAGGAGAATTGGTCGGGAAGACGCAATCAACGATGAAACTGAAGCAGGTCGGCACTTACCCCATGCGCTTGGCAAGCATCAAGGCAGTCCCCAAGGGTAACGGCAATCTAGCCATCGATGGAAATGCCCGCACCTTCTGGGGCACGGGTTACAAAGGTCACAAGGACCCTGCTCCACCATTCAATCTGGATCTGGACCTAGGTCAGGATCGCGCTTTCAGTGGCTTCAAGATCATCCCAGGCATGCCTCACTACACGGAAGGGATGCCCGTCGACTGGGCTTTCTACACCAGTTCCGATGGAGAAACTTGGAATTTACTCCAAGAAGGCAAGATCGATTACACCGACGAAGACAAGCGAGACGGAGCGAAGCGCCGCGAACAGAGCATCCGCTTTTCAGCCGAACAAAGGGCACGCTACGTGCGATTCCAAACTCGCAGCCTCTTGCGCGAGAATCAGGTCAATATCGCAGAATTCGACCTCATCTGGAATCCAGCCGAATTACCCAAACCCGCACCCAAGAGCCAGCGCATCACGCTTGCCCTGCCGCACCAGAGCCTAATGAGCTTGGCCGGAAAAACGCTCACCGTCCGCGCGGAATCAAAGGGTTCTGGCGACCTCATCATCAGCGACTTTCATCTCGAGCAGCTCCCCCTCCGCCCCAACCGCAAGGATGAGGCCAAGCCCAACGGTGTCGATGGCCCCGACCGCATCGGAATCGGCTTACTCGGCTTTGATGCCCTCACCTCCCACAACCTAGCCTACCTGCCCTTGATGAAGGTCTATCCGGGCACCCCTGCGGAAAAGGCAGGCCTGCAACCCGGCGACGTGATCACCTCGATCAATGGCACCGATCTCCCCGCAGCCAGCTGTGCTTCTGGTTGGGACTGGTTTTACTACGGACCAGAAGCCCTCCTCGGCCGCGCCTGCCAAGTTGCCCTGCAATCAAAGGACTCTCAAATCATTTCCTTGGGGATCATCCGCTCGGCAGAACCGCTCAAGGTCAACCTTGATCTCTCCACATGGAATCTTAAAGGAGCCCCCAACGCTCGCTTCCCCCTCGCCGGACCACTGAGCGATGAATTTGAAGCTGACCTGATCAAGTGGATCCGCGATAACCAAGAGAAAGGCGGCAACTGGAAAGGCGAAATTCAGACCTCCTTCGCCGTTCTCGGGCTGCTCGGCACTCGCGACCTTCAACACGCCGAGGCAATCTCGAAAGCCATCGACTACACTTTGGCGAAACACCCACCGATCAAAGGAGGCCTTTCCTTCTGGGGGCTCTCTTTCACCGGCATCATGATGTGTGAGTATCACCTCGCCAGTGGCGACCCACGGGTCCTTCCTTGGATCGAGCGCTGCGTCACTTGGATGCCCACCGTCAGCAACACCAGTAAGTGGAAAATGCCCACCTTCGGCCATGGCCCGGGCGGACTTCCCTACGGCCAAAAGGCGCTCATGGCACCACTCAGTCACATGCTGGTCTTCGAGGCACTGGCCGAGCGATGCGGAATCGACGTCAAGAACCAAGCCGGTGAGCCCGAGGGGATCTGGGAAATCGCGCTCCCCTACAGCAAGCACTGCTGGTCCGATCCCGCCCAGGGCGGACACGGCGCTATGGGCTACAATGCCAGCTACAAGGACCTCGGCGAATTTTGGTCCCGATCCGGGCTCTTCTCACTCGCCGCAGTTCTGCGAGGAGAAGTCCCAGAAATGTCATCGGCCATGGCCAAGATCATGCGCGAGCGCCACGCTTGGATGCGCGGTAGCCACGCCTACGGCGCACCTGGCAATGTGCTCGGCCTCTTGGGCCTGGCCATGGCGGATCGGGATGCTTTTGAGGAGGTCATGCAAGCTTGGAGCTGGAGCTTCCTCGGCGCTTGGCACCCCGGAGAAGAAGTTCGCTGGTCCATGCCCCACATGGGCGCTCCTTATATGGGTGAGGACGTCCTGATCCACCCCATGTATCTCGCCCTGATGTCAACTAGGCGGAATTCGCTGCACATCACCGGCGCCACCGACAAGGGCTGGCTCGATGTCCCAGCTGACGTCAAGGCCCGCCAATTGACCATCCAACGTCAAGTCGATGGCAATGTCGCCATCCTCAGCAATGGCAAGCCCGACGAAATCCGCTACACCATCGATGGATCGGGGCCGAATGAAAATGCCTCAAGCTACGAAGGCCCCATCGCCCTCCCGAATGGCGGACTCGTCCGTGCCGTCGCGATCCACCAAGGGAAGCGCGGAGAAGTCACGCAAGCACTCATTGAGGCCCAACCAATCCGCGCCCGGGTAATCGAAGCCACTGGCAGCGAAGATCAGACCCTCGCGCTCCGTCACGCCAGCGCACTCGTCGATGGAGACCCTAGCACTTCATGGTTGACCGATGTCGGGCAGCTCGCCACGGGCTGGCCACACAGCGCCAAAATCGACCTCGGCACCCTGGCCGTTATCGACCACTTAATTCTCGTCACCACGAAATCCGATGCTTCGCCCGCCAAGATTGGCATAAGATTCAGCCAAGACGGCGAGGAATGGACCTCAGGCAAAGGCTTTTCGTTGAAGAATGCAAATGATGCTCAGGTTCTCCAGCTCGACCGTCCCCTCCGAGCTCGTTTCATCGAGATCAAGGCCATCGAACCGAACAACGAAAAATCGAAAAACCTCACCTTAAACGAGCTAACCGTCATCCCACCGAGGCCAGTGCTCACGCGAACCAACGACGGAAAAGCCAAGCTCTCCCTGCCCTCCGGCACCACCGCTAGGCTCACCACCGATGGATCCCAACCAAACCCGAACAGCCCGCTCTATTTCCAACCCTTCGAGATCACCAGCGGTCAAATCATCGGCGTAGACCTCTACCGCAGCAAACAGCGAATTTCACGCACCTGGTTCGAGATCAAGTAACTCAAATCAGCCGTCACTTGGTCAAACGCCCCGTTTCACTGATACCCATTGCCGGGAATTTTGCGCCTTCACTCGGTTTGATCTGGCAGTCGAATCCGTGCTCGCTCACTTGAAGAGAGACCGATGCGTTTTTCGGCTGAGGTAGGTCTAGGTCCCCAAGATTAGCCGCATAACGGCCATTCTTTTTATGGAAGCTCATTTGCTCGCGATAGATCTTAAAAGCGATCTGCCTGATGAGCTCATCTTTTAACAACTGCGGATCGACCGCCTCTTCTGCTCCAACCGGCTTATCAGAAAAGACCACCATGCCCCAGTGCTCGGGCTCATGCATATTAATCACACCCTGCGGGCTCCACACCCAGTTATGCTCAGGGCGATCCGGTATCTTGCGATACTTGCCATCGACCACCTCAAGGTCCCACTGCACTCGTGAAAAATTCACCCGCCATGCCTCACCCGACTTGGGTTGCGGATGATCGTTGCGAGAGAAGCCCAGTTTCAGGGACTCCCAAGGAATCGCAACTTCAACCGTCCACGCCTGATCGATATCGCTCGGATCGTTAAGCGTCCCTTCCAAGTGCACCGCCGACTTTAGCCCAACCATATCCCAGGCATGCAAAGGGGGGCCTCCCGCGCGATAAGGACGCGGCAAGAATAGGTCCCAAACCGTATTCAGGGCATTGATCTCGAATTCCGCGTAATTGTGGCCATCACCATCGTCATCAATGAAGATTTCAAAGTCGTTGTCGTAAAAGATAATAGAATCCCGCTCCTTCAAAGTGGCCCACAAGTGCTTCTCCTCAAGCCGTGCAGCGAAGTAGAAATACTGATCGTCCCACAGCATCTTGACTTGGGTTTTCTGATCAGGCTTTGGCTTCTTCGCTCCTTCAATATCGACAAATTCCGCCGTCCACGTGGCTTTCTCCCATGCCCTCTCATCGAG
>CAXIBU010000025.1:0-20116 GCA_964021555.1 uncultured Verrucomicrobiales bacterium
GATCTACACAAGGACCACCTGCGGGAGGTGCCATCGAGCAATATCGGCCTCAAGGTCATGGCCAAGCTGCACGAGATCGATCCCGTAGCCTACGTCCGCTATGTCTCCGTATACCGTCAATTCGAGGATGTCGGCGAATTTATCCGGGAAATCCAGGAGCTGGAGACTCGGAAAGACAATGACACTCGGCAGCGCAAACTTCCCCTTAGCAAATGATCCGTCCCCTTTCTTTTAAACCGTTTTTACAAATTGGGCGCTATCAGGTCTCCCAATACGATGAATCGTGGCTGCGCGATGCCATTGTCTCGGCTGGGCAGGCGGCAAACCATGACATGGACGTGCTGGTCGATGATCTGGTTAGTGGCGTGAACCACTACCTTGAGCATCGATGCCCGAAGCGGGTGCTTAAGGTGGAATCCTTGATTGATCGGATTTCCCTGATGCTCGACCAGGTCGGCCTGAGCGCCGTCGCTCAAGAGCTCCCCGCTGCGGCGCCCCCGGTCACCATCGCGCTGGACGAGCTGGCGAAAGAAGGTCGCTACGAGCTGGCCTTTTTCGGCACCTTGCGCAATGACATCGAAGACCTTCGCGAGCACGGGGTCAGCGAACTCCGTTTCACCGGGATGCGTGAGGCCATCTTCGCCCTGACGGGTGCCGCCCGCTGGTCGCCACGTTGTCGCGGGATGCAGGATGAGCTGGAAGCTTTCCTCGTCGCCATTCCCAATTGTCTCGCCAATGCCTGAGCCAGAACTTCAAAAATTCATTTATCCAATACCATGAGCCTATCCACCCTACCTATTACCTCCTCCGTTTATTCTGAAATCGAGAAGCTTCTCGAAGAAGATCCGGAGGCCTCCTCACTTGAGATCATTGCTGAGATCGAGTGCGACGAAGAGGACATCGAACTTCAAGCCGAAGACGATTCCAATGACCCGATCGCTAGCTTGCACCTGATTGCGCAGTGGCACCCGGCCGCTCAGGGTGGGATCCTCGATTGGTTCTTCCTTCCCCTCTCGGCAATTCAAGAGCTCGGCGAAGACGCTGATGAAGCTGAGCTGGCTGAGCGACTGATGCATGGTGGTAGCCTTTTCGCCTTCCGCTACGAGGGCCAGGAGCCGGACCTTGATTCGCTGCTTCAGCCAGCGGTGAATGCGCTCAACGAGACCATTTCATGGGCCGAATTCGCCATTGATGACGAGACCGAATAGCGTCGGCTTTATCGATCATGTGATCGATTGGTGGGCCCATGCCCCACATTTCTATTGAGCAATTTTCTGCCTGTCCTTAGGTTCCTGCATGATCATTTCTAGATTGACGGGCCTAGGGGCGGCACTTGCGCTCACACTGTCTTCCGTTTGCCTGGCAGGCGGGGTCGATAGCTTGGTCCCCAAGCCGACGAGCCTGAAAGAGTTACCAGGGAATTTCACTCTTGAGGAGGACACGCTTAAGGCTCACAACCAAGCGGGGGACCTAAGTCAGCTAGCGAGCGATTACCTCGCCCTGCGCCTGGGGCGTATCGGGATCGACCTGGAAGGTGGTGCCAGCGACGAAGCGCAGATCTTCTTTATCGCCACCAAGGCGGAACAAATTGCAGCGGAGGCTTACCAGCTTGAGGTCTCTCCCGAGCAAATCCGAATCCTCGCAAGCAGCAAATCCGGCTTTCTTTATGGGGTGATGACCCTGCTCCAGCTCGGGCCGGATGAGGTCTGGAATACCGACCCCAAGCCCGCCAGCTTCAGCGCGCCAGCCGTGCAGATCAGTGACGCCCCTAGGCTCGCCATGCGTGGTCTGATGCTCGACGTCTCGCGCCAGTTTTATCCGAAAAAATTCGTCCTTGAGCTGCTGGATTTGCTCGCTCAGCACAAGATCAACACCTTCCACTGGCACCTCACCGACGACGAGGGCTGGAGGATCGAGATCAAGGCTTACCCCAAGCTCACCACCATCGGAGCCGAGCGAGGCCCCGGCACCAAACTTCCATTCTCCATCCTCCCTGCCATTCATGGCCCGAAGGACAAAGTTCAGCGCGGATTTTACACTCAGGAGGAAATTCGCGAGGTGGTCCAGCGCGCGGCGGAACTGGGCATCACGGTCATTCCCGAAATTGACATCCCCGGCCACTGCAAGGCCGCCATCGTCGCTTATCCCGAGTTGCTCCAGGACCCCAACGACAAGAGCCGCTACCGTTCTGTCCAAGGGACACCCAACAACACTTTGGATGCCGGACTTGAGAGCACTTACGAATTTGTCGATAAAGTCATCGCTGAGGTCGCTGAGCTCTTCCCGTCCACCTTCATTCACGTCGGTGGCGACGAGCGCCCGGGTGGCGCTTGGGAAAAGTCGCCAGCCGCCCAGGCGATGATGAAAAAAGAAGGTCTCAAGAACACCAATGAACTCCAGAGCTACTTCTTCCGCCGAGTCGAGGCCATCCTGAAGAAATACGACAAGCGCCTGCTCGGCTGGCAAGAGGTAGCCTACGGTGGCGACCTCAGCCGCAAGGACAGCGCCATCATGGCCTGGCACGATGTTGGCCGTGCCATGAAAGAAGTCGAGCGACAGGACATCGACGTGGTTCTCGCGCCTGCCTCGCAAGCGTATTTCGATCTCAAATACGAGCGTCGCAAGGACGAACCAGGCCTCGTCTGGGCAGGCACTACCGACACCAAAGACGCCTATTCCTACCGTCCGCTAGCGGGCAAAATGACTCAGAAACAGAAGGACCACATTCTGGGAGCAATCGCCTGCCTTTGGTCAGAGACGATCATCTCATTGGAGCGTGCCGACTACATGCTCTGGCCGCGGGTTTGTGCCTTTTCCGAGGTTTGCTGGTCGCAGCCTGAGGGCCGCAGTTGGGACGAATTCAACGAGCGTCTCCACGCCCGCCATTTGCCACGGCTTGAGCGACAGGAAGTCGCCTACCGAGTGCCACAGCCGAGTGCCAAGATGGTCGGTAGTGATGTGGTGATCACCCCACCATTCCCTAGTGCAGACGTGCATTACTCGCTCGATGGCACGGACCCCACCATCGACTCCCCGCAATACCGCGAGCCCATCGCCATCGGGCCCAACGATCAGCTCAAATTCGCGACTTTCACCCCGAATAGCCGCCACAGCCGGATCGTCAGTGACTACGAGAAGCCACCAGTCGCCACTTGGAATCCAGCGATCACCCCAGCCGATTGGAAAGAGGTCACCCTCCCCCTCCAAACAGCCCTCAGGGGCCCTGGAACCTACGAATTCACCTTCATCTACGAGCGAGGCAAATTCGCCATCGACATAGAAAACGTGAGCCTCATCCAGTCAGCGAAAGCCCTCGGAAACGATGCCCACACGGCCTTCGTCGGGGGCAAAATGACCAACAATGTCTTCCGTATCGATGCCCCTGAAGCGGTAGCAGGGCAGCCGGCCAGCCTGCTCGTCAAGATGAAGGGTAACGAAGGAACGGAGTCCACCGGACGCGTCGAAATGCGCTTCTATCCACTGCGAGCCTCACGCAAGGTCACCGCCGCCCAGCCGCCAAGCGACGAGAAATACGCCGCTGCCATGGGCTCCGACGGCGATGCCAAGACGGTCTACCGCTCGAAGGGCCCCGCGGTCGCCGATGACCACTTCACCATCCTCTTCGACAAGCCACAAACCGCCACCCAGGCCTTTGTCAGCACCGGATTCCCCGATGGTAAGGAACAGGCCATCTCAGGCGTCCTCGAAACGACCGAAGACGGCGAAACCTGGAAAGAAGTCGGGCGCATCCAATTCGGTGCCGTTTCCGTAAAATTCGAAAATCCAATCTCACTCAAAGGTCTCCGCCTGCGGATCGATCAGAAACAGGAGACTCCACTCGTCGTTCAAGAACTCGACATTCAATAAACCAATCAAAAATTCCATGCACTCCTTCTTCTCACGAGACGAGCCATCGCTAAAAATCTGCGGCATCACCCAGCTGGAGAAGGCAAAGGCTATGGCCAGTCTCGGGGTGGACGCCATGGGGGTGAACTTCTGGTCCGGCAGCAAGCGCTTCATCCCACCTGGTGAAGCCCGCCGGTTCCTTGAGGAGGTCGATGGTCAGATTCTCCGCATCGGGTTGTTTGTGAACCAAGGGATCGAGCTCCCGCAACAGCTCTTCGACAATGGGCTCATCGATGCGGTGCAGCTCCACGGCGATGAGACCATGGCCGATGCCATCAGCTTGGCAAATTCGGGTGTCCCAGTGATCAAGGCATTCAATATCGAGGCCTCCGCCACTCTGGATGTCGCCAAAAATTACGGCATTCAGGCCGCGCTCTTGGACACCCCCGCCCCAGGGGCCTACGGCGGCACGGGGAAGTCATTTGATTGGGACCTGGCGGTCGAATTTCGCAAGCGCCACCGCAAGCTGCCGATGATCCTTGCGGGCGGGATCAATGCCGACAACGCCGCTGCAGGACTAGAGCAAGTGGCCCCCTGCGCGCTCGACGTAGCCTCGGGAGCGGAGTCCGAGCCCGGTGTTCAAGATCTGAAAAAAGTCGAAGCTCTCTTGAAAATTGTGCGCGATGCCTCTTACTGAGCGGCCTGATGACTTCCAAGGAATCCACCGCCCTCACTGTCGCCCAGCTGGCCCGCAAAATGCGGAACTTGCTGGAAATCCAAATTGGCGAATGTTGGGTCGAGGGCGAGATCAGTAATCTGCGCAAGCAAAGCAGCGGACACCAGTATTTCACCATCAAGGACGAGAAGGCCCAGCTCTCCTGCGCCTTTTTCAAGGGCCGTGCCTCCCGATCCAAGATCGACCTCAAGGACGGCATGAAAGTGCGGCTCTTCGCCGAGGTCTCGCTCTACGAACAGCGCGGCTCGCTCCAGCTCATCGTCATCAAGGCGGAGCCCACCGGGCTCGGCGAACTGCAAGCGCGCTTCGAGGAACTCAAGGCCAAGCTCAACCAAGAGGGCCTCTTCGCTCAAGAGCGCAAGAAGACGATCCCCAGCTTCCCCTCGACCATCGCGGTCGTCACCTCCCCGACGGGTGCGGCAATCCAGGATATGATCAATGTCCTGCAAAGGCGCGCGCCCTGGGTGCGCGTGATGATTTTTCCCGTTCGAGTGCAGGGGCAAGGTGCTGAAGTTGAGATTGCCCGCGCGATCCGCCAACTGAGCGAGCCAGAGAAATATGGTCACCCACGGCCAGATACCATCATCATCGGTCGCGGGGGTGGTAGCCTCGAGGACCTCTGGAATTTCAACGAAGAAGTCGTTGCCCGCGCCATCGCCGCGTGCCCCATCCCTCTGATCTCCGCCGTCGGCCATGAGATTGACTTTACCATTTCCGACTTCACCGCCGACCTCCGCGCCCCGACCCCCTCTGCCGCCGCCGAGCTTGCTGTTCCCGATGGCGATGCATTGAAGTCGCGCCTTTCCCAGCTCAAAAGCGCCCTTGGTCGCAGGGCCGAGGGACTCCTTGACCGGAGCGAGAGAGAACTCGACCGACTTTACGGCCCGGGCATGGAGCGAGCTGTCTCCCGAGCGCTCCAGGAACGCGAACTACGCCTGAGCGAACTCGAAGCACGCCAGGAAAGGGCCTCGGCCGACGTCATTTCGGAGCATCGGCAGCACCTCAGCACCCTCAAGCTCAGACTCAAAGCGAACCACCCGGAACAACTGCAGCAGCGCCGCTTGGAAAGGCTATCCCGTCTCGAAGAACGCCTTGCGATGGCGAGCCGACACCAGTTACATCGCGCCGAGCAGAGCTTGAAACAAGCCAGCTCCCTGCTCAAAACTCTCGGCCCAGAACAGACCTTGGCGCGTGGATTCTCCATCACCTTCGATGAAAACGGCAAGGTCATCCGCGATGCCGAAACATTGAGCGAGGGCCAAAAGCTGCGCACCAAAATGCACCACGGCGAGGTGGAAAGTCGGGTCGACTCCAAGAAAAGCTGATAGAGCTTGCGCATTTTCATTTATCCTGTAATTTCAGTTTGTGCTGAAAACTGACCAGACCCTGACTTTGGAGACCTTGCTCCATCACTCCTCTCTCGCGCTCGGTCCCGGGATCGATGGAGCGCTCTTGGCAGGTGTCGGTCCTTTCACCCGCGCGGCTGAACCACCGCGCAGCGGCACGGCCTTCTACTGCAATGACTTTGCCCTGAGCAACCCGACCCCATGGCTCATTCCAAGCCAGGTCATACGGCTCGAAAAGCCCCTTCCCACCGATAAGAGAACCCTGCAAGTCGGCCCTTGGACTGAACCTTCAGCCGAGGCCTTTGCCGAGGTCTTCCGTGAGGTCAGCCAGTCCATCGCCAGCGGTAAAATTGAAAAGTCGGTGCCTGCCTGTGCGGCGACAGCCGAGATCCTCGAAGGAGATCCCCGCGAGCTGTTGGGTGCTTGCTTCGACCTTCCCGAACCGATGATGCCCTACGGCATGTGGGACGGCGACAGTGGTTTCGTCGGGGCTTCTCCCGAGCTGCTCTTCCGGCTCGACCATGGCGACCTTGAAACCATGGCCCTCGCCGGCACCGCGCGTGCCAACGAGGCCGAGATCTTCATTTTCGATGATAAGGAAATCCGCGAGCACGAATTTGTCGCCCAGACCTTGGTCTCCAAACTATCGGATATCGGGATGGTGATTCGCAAGAACCGCGAGGTCATGAACCTCGGCTCGCTGATCCATTTCTTGAGCAAAATCAGGGTAGAGCTCTACCGCAACGAGCGCATCGAAGACATGATCCGCCGCCTGCACCCGACCCCCGCCCTTGGCCCGCTTCCGCGCACCCGAGAGACCCTCGCCCAGCTCCACCAATGGCGAGCACGGCTCGACTGCCCCGCCCAATTCGGCGCGCCCTTCGGCGTCCTCGAAGATGGAATATTCACCAGCTTGGTCGCCATCCGCAGCGTGCACTGGAATAAAAACGAGCTCACCGTGCCCTCAGGCTGCGGCCTGATCGAGGCCAGCCGCCTCGTCAACGAATGGCGCGAACTCCGCCTCAAACGCGAGTCCGTGCGCCAGTTGTTTGGCATTTGACAATCTGAAGCGAATCGTAGACCATAATCTAGATTGACGAACAAGGCAGACATTCTGAAAAACGAGAAATCTTCTCCGAAAAAGAATCGGAGCGGTCGCGCTGGTATTGCCTTAGTTCCTTCTATTACCAGCTACGAGAAATCTGCGAAGATCACGGCTGCAGCAATGGGCCTGACCGGAAAAGCTGCATCGAAGAACAAGCCAAACAAGCTTGTGCTCTCGCTGAGCGGCTTGACCTGCTAATCAGAGTCGGTTGCCCGTGGAAGGATTTGGTCTGCGATGACTCTTGGGTGGGTTCTGAGCATGTTGTTGAGCTATCCGAGGCAGACGCTCGCTTTGGTAAGATTACAAAACCTCCTGGTTTCGGTTTAACGCCTGTTCTTTTTGAGCAGTCTCAATTAACTCTTCACCCCACCACTCGCGAAAAGAACATCGAATTTGTCAAAGCAACTCCTCTACAATATCTGGAGCGCTGGAATCTAAATAATGACATCTTCGCTGACGACGTCAGATTCGTCGCCGTTCTTCAGTGGTCCGATGGGCAAAGTCTCATTTTCAATCAACCAGCCCGCTTACGGAGGCATTCCTGCAGAACAAAGAGACATTGAAAGAATCTTTAAGAGAGCTGGTTGGCAATTGGTAAAGCAGCCGACTGGACATGTTATTTTCTTCAACTTCGCATTCGATGCCTTGGCCATCGATATTGCAGCTCGGAATTGCTACTACGACTCTACTTCTGATGATTTACTGCCCTTTGATGTCATTCTCCTACGCCCCTGTGATGCACTCCGTAACTTTCTGAAGCTTTAAGAACGGTCGTCAATTGATCATCTGAACCGACTCAATCGAGCTCTTTGCCTCGCACAAATTCGCCGCGCTCCGTGGCTGCGAGGTGCTCGCCCGCAAGATCTTCGACTTCTGCGAGGGAGGCCACCATGCAAAGTCGTTGACGCAGAGGCTTTGCACCCGGAAAGCCCTTGCAATAGGCCATCAAACGACTCCGCATCGCCATCATAGTCTGCCGTTCGTTGCCATATCGGTCCGAGTTTACTGCCATCTCGCAGTGTCGCTTGATCAGTCGCCAGCGATCTACAATAGGCACAGGGAGCGGCACTTCTCCGGTTTCCAGGAATTGCTTGGCCTCGGTAAAAATCCACGGATTTTGCATTGCGGCCCGACCAATCATCACCCCAGCCACCGCCGTCTCCCTCTTGCGCTTGGCAATATCGGCTCCGCAGGAAATGTCGCCATTACCGATCACTGGCACCGAGACCGAGCGCGCCGCCTCGTCGATGATGTCCCAGTTCGCCTCGCCCCGATAGGCCTGCGCACGCGTCCGGCCATGAATTCCGATGGCCTGCATGCCGGATTCTTGC
Source organism: uncultured Verrucomicrobiales bacterium (assembly GCA_964021555.1). Lineage (GTDB taxonomy): Bacteria > Verrucomicrobiota > Verrucomicrobiia > Verrucomicrobiales > Akkermansiaceae > CAXIBU01. The sequence goes on from CAXIBU010000025.1 coordinate 8,365, forward strand.
AACACTCGACAGACTTCCGGCGCATTGATGCTCTCGGAATCCCACCCGACACGAATTTTCGCAGTCACCGGAACTTGATCACCGACCGCCTTGGCGACCCCCTCCGCGACCGAAGCCAGCACGGGACAGTCTCTAAGTAGCGATGAGCCGCCGTTATTCGAGACGACTTTATTGACCGGACAGCCAAAATTGATGTCGATAAAGTCGGGCCGTTTCCAATCGATAATCTTCTTCGCCGCCTCCCCCATGCGCTTGCCATCCGCCCCGAAGATCTGCACCCCGACGGGACGCTGCTCTTCGGTAAATTCGGTGTATTTCCGCGTTCGGTCATCCCGCCGAACGATCCCCTCGGACGAGACAAATTCAGTCACCATCACATCAGCTCCGAGCTCTTTGCAAATCTGACGAAATGTCACATCTGTCACCCCCGCCATCGGCGCGAGGTAGAGAGGGAATTTGCCGTCTTGGAACCAGTGTAACATGAGACTTATATCATTTTAGCGACCAATGAATCGCTCGAAAGCCTCAGGACCACCACCCGCACGCTCGATTTCACTCGAGAGTGCCTTCGAGAAGCCACTACGATTCTCTTTATCGGCATCCAATTTCATTTCTCCGAGTTTTTTCAGGTAGGCGGCTTGCAGCGCTGACATGCCCTCTTTCGCCTCCGACAAAATGCGGTTCTGGTTGCGCAGGTGATTGCCATACATTGCTTGGACTTTTTCAGGCAAGTTGCCCAGATCGAGCCCCTCGGGGACCTCGGTCTCAGTCACTGCCGCCGAGAGGGCATTGGACATCGCATTGTAGGCTCGCTGGTCGTTCGAATTTAGCCCGCGATACCACGTTCGCAGATCAAAAGTCATATCCTTGGCATTGGCCTTCAGCGCCTTTTCGCGCTTAATCACAATTTTGCCCGCTGCTTGGCGCGCTTTTAAACGGAAGTCCTTGATCGACTTCATCTCTTCGACCGTCGCTGCAGTCACTTTGCTCTCACCGGGCTCTGACTCGTCGCCCTCTAAAGAGTCAGCACTCCCCCCCCACTCCACGATGAAATAACCGAGCGGCTTGACGGAATCGAATTTACTCAATGAAGCCTGATCAGACCCGGCACTCAGCGCGAGCGCCGCTCCAATCGCTGGCGTCTGGGTCTTCACGGGGAGCCCCTTTTCTCCAGTCGACCACTGCCAGGCATCATCGACAGTCTTTCCGCCGATCCATGCTGACTGACCTTCTGGCAAACGGTATTGCACCAAGTTTAGCAAGAATTTCACTTCGCTAACGCTGCTGGGAACGGCCAAAGTGCCCTGCATGGACCGCGCAATTTTTCTCGCCTGACTCCAATCCGCCGCCCCTGGGATGATCGCGTAGGACTGCTCGCCAACCCTCACCGTCCCGACCATCGCAGGGTCCATGCTTGGATCAAAGGTCTGCTTGATTCCCGAAACCGACCCAACAGGGCTCTGCTCCGGCGTCCACTGCAAGACGAATGGCAGCCGATCCCGGGCATCCTTGGAGACAAGCATACCAAGCGGAGACAAGGCCGCCATGTGGTTCTTCTTCTCAAGCCCGTCTGCTGAGCGCCACTTCGCGCCATCGACCCATCGGAACGTCCCATTGCCATGGTCACCAGCTCCCACCCAAGCAGGCGACTGACTGACATTCTGAAATCCGACATCCTCCAGTGCCGAGGCGGTGGTAAAGATCGCCAGGCGCGCGCCAAATTCGTCAGCGTATTTCCACGCCTCGATCCAGTTCATCTTCTCCTGAATGGTCAGATACCAAACGCCACCGATCTCTTTCGTGCCCTTAGGAAATTCGCTGCGATCCCCAGCCTTCAGCGAAGACTTCAATCTCACCAAGGAATCCTCAAGTGTCTCTGACTGACCGCTTGTATTACCCGAATTAGGTGTCGGTCTGGGCCGCAGGGATTCCTGTTGAGCGTTCAGGCGCTTTTGCTCTTCCTTGCGCTTATTCTCTGCATCGATCCTCGCATTTTCAGCCAAGCGCTCAGCCACATCTTCTTGGCGCTTCTGGTAGAGCCCGTAGGTAAAAACGAGAGCTACCACCAGAACAAGGATGATAACGAGATTTCTAAGGAGTGTCTTGTTCATGTTGCGAGAAATGAAAGATCGTAATGAGGCCTGCTGGCCCGTAAACTCTCAAGCGACTTCAATCAAGACACAAACCCGATTGATTTGGAAGCCCCGAGGCTTCACCATTGACTTCCACCGCTTCACGTTTCATCTCTCACGCAGTCAATTATGTTCTCACAGCTCTCTGACAATCTCGATAAGGCATTCCGTAATCTACGTGGCGTAGGCAAGATTTCTGAAAAGAATGTCTCCGATGCACTGCGTCAAATCCGCATGGCCCTCCTCGAGGCTGATGTCGAATACACCGTCGCCAAGGATCTCATCGCCGCCGTCAAGGAAGAGGCTATGGGCCAGGAAGTTCTCAAGTCCGTCAAACCTGGCGAGCAGATCGTCAAGATCTTCCACGACGAACTGGAAAAACTCCTCGGGACCGATGCAGTCGGCCTGGAGCTGAATCCACCCGCGCGGATCATGATGGTTGGCCTAAACGGTGCTGGTAAGACCACCACCTCAGGCAAGCTTGCCAAGCGCCTCAAAAAAGAAGGCCGCCGCCCATTGCTCATTGCCTGCGACCTCTATCGCCCCGCTGCCATTGACCAGCTAGCCCGCCTCGGTGAGCAGATCGACGTCCCCGTCTACAAGCCAAATGCTGGCGAGACCGATGTTCTCAAAGTCGCTCGTGAAGCGCTCGTCTGGGCTGAGTCCCAGCAAGGCACCGTCCTCATCTTCGATACCGCTGGCCGCCAAGAGGTCGACGACGCCCTGATCAATGAGCTCAAGTCTCTTCACAGCTTCGTTGCCCCGAAGGAAACCCTCCTCGTAGCGGACTCCGCCACTGGCCAACAAGCCGTCGATGTCGCCAAGACCTTCGATGAAGCCGTTGGCATCACAGGGATCGTCCTCTCCAAGCTCGATGGTGACGCCCGTGGTGGTGCCGCCCTCTCGATGCGCCAGGTTACTGGCAAGCCGATCAAATTCGTCGGTGAAGGCGAAAAACTCGATGACCTCGGCCCCTTCGTCCCCTCACGCATGGCCGACCGTATCCTCGGAATGGGTGATGTCGTTGGCCTCGTAGAGACCGCTGCTGAGAAGATCGATGAAAAAGAGGCCATGAAGGCCGCCAAGCGCCTGCAAGATGGCAAGTTCGACTTCAACGACTTCCTCGACCAAATGCGCATGCTGCAAAAGCTCGGCCCACTCGAAGGACTGCTCGGCATGCTCCCCGGTTTCAACAAGATCAAGAAACAGCTCCCCGCCGGAGCCATGGACCCCAAGCGGATCAAGAAGCTTGAGGCCATCGTCCTCTCCATGACCCCTAAGGAGCGCGAGCGCCCGCAGATCATCAAGAGCTCCCGCCGTCGCCGCATCGCCAAGGGCTCAGGCGCGAGCCAGCAGGAAGTCAATCAGCTCCTCAAGAACTTCGGTCAAATGAAGAAGATGATGGGCTCCAAAGGCAAAATGCGCGAAATGATGAAGCAAATGGGCGGAATGGATGCCATGATGGGCGGCGCTGGTGGTGCCGGGATGCCCGACATGGGCGCTGGTGGCATGCCCGACATCGGCAAGCTCTCCAACCTCTTCGGCAAAGGGAAATTCTAATCATCGGCGGCCCCAGCCGCCCAAACATCCCTTTAACCAATAACCTCTAACGAATCACAAAAAGCCATGGCTTTTTTATCAGTCACCGACCTCAAGAAGCACTTTCCCATCAAGAAAGGCATCCTCGTCAGCAAAGTGGTTGATCAGGTCAAGGCCGTCGATGGCGTCAGCTTCGAAATTGAAAAAGGCCAGATCCTCGGCCTAGTGGGAGAATCCGGCTGCGGCAAGTCGACCCTCTCTCGCACCCTGATGCAGCTCATCACCCCGACCTCAGGATCGGTCGTCCTCGATGGCGAAGAGCTCACCACCTTGCCCAAAGAAGAAATCCGCCGCCGCAGGCTGGATTTCCAAATGATCTTCCAAGATCCCTACGCCTCCCTCAACCCACGCATGACCATCTTCAGCACCCTGGCTGAAGCCATTAGGCAGCGTCACCCGAAGCTCAAAGGGCAGGCACTCGACGCCAAGATCGATGAGCTCATGCGCACCGTCGGCCTGAGCCCCGAAGTGAAGTCGAAATACCCCCACGAATTTTCCGGCGGCCAGCGCCAGCGCATCGCCATCGCTCGAGCGCTCGCACCAGAGCCCAAACTGATCATCGCTGATGAGCCCGTCTCCGCTCTCGACGTCTCCATCCAGTCCCAGATCCTGAATTTGCTCATCAAGCTCACCAAAGAGCTCGACCTGACCATGATCTTCATCTCCCACGACCTTTCCGTCGTGCGCTACATCGCCGATGAAATGATCGTCATGCTCAAGGGACAGATCGTCGAGCGGGGCGATTCCGAAGAGGTCTTCAACACGCCGCAGCATCCCTACACCCAGCGCCTGCTCGAGGCCGTGCCTCAGATTGAGGTCGCTGGCTAGCGAACTTGCCTAAATCTGTTAGTGGCATCCACTGCCCTTCAGGATTCGCGTTCATTCGTGATTCTTCTCCACAGCGCATGACACTGCAGAAATTCAAAGGTCTGTGAAAATCCGTGCCTTCTGTGGTTCATCCCTACGCAACACTGTCACAACACAGGGTTTTCACTGGTGAAATTCCGTCGCTCGGACTAATCCTTCGACCAGCACATCTTCAACCATGACACCCAACGTTTACTCCGACAAAACCGAAGCCGTCCTCGCCGTCGCCGAGGAGATGACCAACCTAATCAAGGCCAATAACGCAGCCAATCAGACCACCGTTCTCGGCCTCGCCACCGGCGGCACCCCGGTCCCTCTATACCAGGAACTCATCCGCCGACACAAAGAGGAGGGCCTCTCCTTCGCCAAAGTCATCACTTTCAACCTCGACGAATACAGCGGCCTGGAGAAAGACCACCCCGAGAGCTACTGGTATTTCATGCACCAGCAGCTCTTCAACCACATCGACATCCCCGCCGAGAACATCAACCTCCCCTCCGGCACCGTCGCTGAAGATGAGATCGAAGCTCATTGCGCCGCTTACGAAAAAGCCATCGTCGACGCCGGCGGGCTCGACTACCAAATCCTCGGCATCGGCCGCACCGGTCACATCGGATTCAACGAGCCCCCCTCAGACGACAGCACCCGCACCCGCCAGGTCATCCTCCACGAAATCACCCGCCAGGATGCCGGCCCCGCCTTCGACGGCGTTGAGAACGTCCCCTCAAAGGCCATCACCATGGGCGTCGCCACCGTGCTCGACGCCAAGCGCATCGCCCTCATGGCTTGGGGCGAATCGAAGGCCGACATCATTGCAGCAACCCTCAAAGGCGAAATCACCCCAGACATCCCCGCCACCTACCTGCAGTCCCACAAAAACGCCCAATTCTTCCTAGACCAAGCCGCAGCAAGTAAACTCTGAGTCCGAAGTGGCTCCCAGCTGCCCGACCGAGAGACGCTCTCCCCAAGCCGGTCACTCAAGGAGGTAATTTGACAAAGCATCACTTTCCCTCCAAAACACCTTGTCATGAAACGCCTATGTCGCAAGAAACTCACCGGTTGGCGCCTGCACAAAAACCTGAGCATGCAGCAGTTGGCGGATGAGATGACCCGTGCCGGGCACCCGATCACCAAAGCCGCTATCAGTGCCTTTGAGAAAGGGATTACACGACCTTTACCCGAAACCATCAACCAACTAGCTCATGCGCTTGAAATCGACCCCGACGAACTCTCGGAGTCGGATTTTGACTTGGACTTTGTCGTTTTTCATGAATGCGAAACGATGCAGCCTGCAATGCGCCGGGCCATCCAAGCGAAAATCGAATGGCTAGCTCACCGGCGCGAAAAATTGTATGAACTTTCGGGTATAAGCCGCCCCTCTTGGGAGCTCAATCCATTTGCAATCAGCTCCCTAAAGGAAACGTATAAGCTTGCCGACCAAGTTAGAGAATCCCTAGGTCTCGATACTGCCGGCGAAATCCACTTCGCAAAAGCCATAGAACTCAAGGGAATCCAGGTTTTAGAATTGGACGATAGCCCGAAGTTTCACGGCGCAGCGGCTCGATCCTCCAACGGAGTCCCTTTCCTCATTATCCAACGAGGAAAACAGGAATACTACAGCCACCGCTTCGAGCTGGCCAGGGAATTGGCGCTACTCCTTCTCGATCCAGCTTCTCCCGTCGACGCCAAGGCATTTGCCCAAAGCTTTGCTGGTGAGCTGACCCTGCCATCCGAGTTCGTTATTGAAAAACTTGGCAAAAGAATTCTAGCGGTGGATTTCCAACTGCTCGGGAAGCTGAGAAAGCAATATCGTATCCCTCTGGAGATCTGGCTCCGCCGGGCTTACGATTGCGGCGTCATCCGTGACTCGGTTTACCGCAGCTCGGTGCAGCGATTGTCCCAGGTGGAACGGCGCGCGGACAAATGGGAACCCAAACCACTTCCAGAGCGCAGCTCGATCGATCTGCGCCTCGCCGCCACCGCCTTCGCCAAGGGAACGATGAGCTCCGAAGAAGTGAGGACTTGGGTTGGCGTGCCAGGCGAGAAACTGAAGCAACTTCACGGGCTGAATCCGTAAAACCCGTCCAACAGGGATTCTGAGTTTCAACCCAAGAATTTTGAATTTTGGGGTCGTGAATTTTGGGGTCGGTCCCGAAAAACGAGGGGGTCGAATACCCAGAGAGGTAACAGATTACCTTATTCTGAGCCCAAAGCACATCCGTAGTCCCTCATTGATCATCTTGCACGAATTTCAACAACCATAAGCTCCCCTTCGTGGCTTTGTGTCTTCGAGAGAACCCAGACTCCCCGAAAATCACCCCGCGGGCTGGATCGAGCCGAGCAGTGAGATGGTTTTGAAGAGCTCGATGTGCTCGAGGGAAATTTCGGCCTCTGAAGGGGCTTCGAGGAGCTCGTTGTAGACTTGATTGAACTGCTCCAGCACTTCGGTCGGAATGCCCGTCAGGCGACGCACGACCATGTTCCAGGTCATCAGGTAGCGAATGTCGTCTTCTACTGGATCGAGCAATTTGACCACTTCATGGCGGTCATCGGCTTCGATCTTGGCGTAGAGTTCACGAACTTCCTTTTCCGGACCCTCAAGAATTTGCAACACCTTGTCGCCATTGACGATAAGCAGCCCGGTTACATCGCGTTCGCTGTTGTTATTGACGGATTTTTCTTCAATTTCGTCCAAGTCCTCATCGGCAAACGCCCCCTTTGGCCGACTCAAATAGACGAGGCGAAACAGAGGGTAATCCTCGCTTTCCTGGATCGTATCCCAGAGGAGGCTGAGGCGCGAGGGTTCGGCTGATTCGTGAGGCATGTCCATCGTTACCACCTCCTAGATAGAAGTAGCCAGCCTGAAATATTATTTTGAGCGTTCACGCTAGTGCAAACTTGTGAAGTAGAAGAGTCTTTCGGTTATGCATTCTCGGTGGCCATTTCCCAGTTTAGGTCGGTCACTCTTTTGACTCTTCAGCGGCATCTGAGATTGCTTGGGAATCAAGCTCCTCATCTTCGATGGTAAGCCCCATGGCGGCGGCGCGTAATTTCCAGAGACGACGGGCGACTTTTTGCATGTCCTCGGTGCGGTCGACTTCATCGACAATTTCAAGCCCCAGAAGAGTTTCGACGACGTCCTCCATCGAGACCACCCCCTCCATTTCTCCAAATTCGCTGACCACGAGCATGAGGTGCGCTCGCTCGCGACTCATCGTTTGGAAGACTTGATAGACCGAAGCCGTGCTCGGTGTCATTAAAAGGGGGCGCCGATAGCTCTCTAATGTGGCATCGGCAGCTTCGCCCCGAATTTGCGCCGCCATGACTTCACTCTTGAGAACGAACCCTGTGATATCATCCTTGTTCTCGCCGTAAATGGGAATTCGCGAGAAGGGCTTGTGCATGGTATTGGCGAGAAATTCGTCAACCGCTAGCGCAGCCGGCTGGGTGAAGACGACAATCCGAGGCGTCATGATATCACGAACCTTTGAAGACCTGAGCAAGAACAGGTTGTGAACGATATTGCTCTCCCGCTTGTCGAGATGACCAGCCTCCAGACTGAGCTGCGCCATCGCGGCGAGTTCGGACCGACTGACACCGTGGCTCTCTGGCTCACCGCCGACTAACTTGGTAATCAGGCTAAGCGCTGGCAGGATGCCGAGAACGGTCATGACTTTCACCATCAATCGCAACAAAGTCGTGGCGGGTCCAGCGAGCCCGCGCCAGAACTTCGCCCCGATGGTCTTGGGAATGATTTCTGAGAAGACCAGGACAAGGAAAGTCAGCGCGCCAGCGAAAACGGCCTCGCCAGTATCATGGGAGATCACCTTCCACTGAGCGCCCGCCCCGGCAGCCCCCATGGTATGAGCGATGGTATTCAAGGTTAGGATCGCCGAAATCGGCTTATCCAGATTGCCCTTCATGTCGCCGAGGTGTTTGGCATAGCCCTTCCCCGCAGCGATCTCGGTCTGAATGAATCCAGGCGTCACGCTGAGAATGATCGCCTCGAGAACGGAGCACACGAAGGACACCCCAAGTGCCAACAGCACGTAAAAGATTAACATGGTCATCTACCAGAAGTGCTAGACCAGCGATCACCATTTCGCAATGGAGTTCCCAATTCGTTTGCGACAGGAGAGCGCCGGGAGGGACTTGCCACTTCCTTTAAGCTCGGGCGCTTGACCTTGAATCTTCAGAATTCTAGCGTTTCGGCCCAATGATCTTCCGCTCACCGCCGAGGCCGGCTTCATCTCCATTCCGCCTGCCATGAACATCCTTCTCGTCGTCAGAAATGAGGAATCCCTGGCCCCGATGGCTCGATGGTGCGGGCGCTTGGCATACGGAGCCGGCGCGCATTTACGAATCCTGACTTTGGTCGATGAAGAAAGGGAGATGGCAGCGTGGCAGGCGCTGGAAACGAATTGCCAAGACCCCCGCTGGTGCGAAGTGGCCAGCTCCCTAGCAGGGCTGTCGACACTGGAAGTTGAGACAAGCGAAGCAGGGGCCAGTCAAGGCACTGCGCGCATTCTTGAGGCCATCGAGACAACCAAGCCCGACCTTCTGGTCATGCAGGACCGGCTCGATCATCCGGAGAGCTTCCGCCAGACCATTGAGCAACTCTTGGATAAGGCTCACTGCGCCGTCATGATTCTGCGCTTGGGGCTCAATGCCACGGGCGACGGGCGAATTTTAGTCCCCTGCGCGGGTGGGCCGAATAGCAAATTCGCGCTGAAACTGGCCGCCGATGCCGTTGAAAATGAGGTGACCGCCTTTTTCGTCGAACCTGATGTCGATACCGCCTCGGATGGAGTAGGGCACAAGCAGCTCGAGCGCTTCATTCGCAAGGCAGGCGTGACACCTGAGACCGTGCAATGCCAGATCGCCCTGAGCGAGAGCATTTCTCAAGCGATCCACCAAGAGCTCACCGACGATGCCTACGGGCTCTTGCTGATCGGGGCCTCGGGCGCGAGCACCTTGCGCCGCAAACTCTTCGGCACCGTCCCCGAGCGATTATTGAAAGGCGAGGAAGCCATGAGCATCGGCGTCATCCGAGGTCCGCGCCCCGCCGTGCACCGTCTGCGCCAGCGCCTGGAGCGCATGATGCTGCTGACCATTCCGCAGCTCTCCCGCGAAGAACGCATCGGGCTCTTCGACGAGATCGAGGAGAAGTCGCGCTGGTCCTTCGACTTTGCCGCCCTGATGGCCATGGCCACCGCGATTGCCGCCCTCGGGCTCCTCGCCGATAGCGGCGCCGTGGTCATCGGTGCGATGCTGGTCGCCCCTTTGATGGTCCCGCTCCTCGGAGGCGGCCTAGCCCTGGTGCAGGGCAATTGGCCGCTGTGGAAGAGCTGCCAGAAATCCGTCGTCCTCGGCTTCATCGCCGCCCTAAGCATCGGCGTGATCACCGGGTGGATTGCTCGACTTTGCGACGGAGGAATGACCAACGAACTCATGGCCCGCGGCGCACCCAGCCTGCTCGACCTCGGGGTGGCCTTCATTTCGGGCATCGCGGCAAGTTACTGCCTGGCACGGCCTCGACTCAGCGGCGCACTCGCAGGTGTTGCTATCGCCGCTGCCCTCGTCCCTCCCATCGCTACGGTCGGCATCAGCCTCGCCATGAGCAAATTCGGGGTCGCCCAAGGCGCAGCCCTCCTCTTCGGCACCAACGTCGTCGCCATCGTCATCGGTAGCGCATTTAACTTCTTCCTCGCAGGCATCCGCGGCAAAACGGGCGATTCCGGCCTGTGGTCACGCCGCATGGCGATCGTATTTGCCCTCGTGATGGTAGGCCTGATGGTCCCGCTCTCCTCCAGCCTCGTCAAGAAGCTCTCAGGACAGCCCGACCTCACCCGCGTCCTCCAGGCCAAGCTTGACCAAAATCAGCTCACCCTCGGTGAAATCACCCCCTTGTATTTCGAAAATGGCACGCAGATCATCGAACTTCGCGTCGAAACCCCTCGCCCGCTGCTCCCTCAAGAAGTCGCCGAACTCCAAGCCATCGCCGAAAAATATAGCCCCCACCCGGTCAAGCTACGTGTCCGCTCCGACTTGATCCAAGTGGCACCCTAAGCACCTCAGCATCAACACCTGACTTGACGTGTTATTACATCCGTAATAACGTGATCACATCATGACCATCACCACCAAGATCACCAAAGTCGGGAATTCCTCAGCCATCATCATCCCCAAGGAACTGATGGACAAACTGAATCTCAAGCAGGGCGAAGAACTCTCCTTGTCCGAGATCGACGCCGGTTTACTTCTCACTCCTTACAACGAGAAGAAAGCCAAGCAAATGGACCGTGCACGGGAGATCATGCGTGAGAACCGCAACATGCTTCGCAAGCTAGCTCAATGACAACTCAAGAACCAGAGTGGGTCATGCCCGAAGTAGTGGAACTATTCCATTACGAACAGATCAAAGAACACGGGGGGATCCATGGAATCCGAGACGCCGGAATGCTCGAATCCGCCCTATTCAGGCCTCAGCAAGCATACTCCTACGGCGACCCTCCACCCGACCTCTGCGAGATGGCCGCAGCCTACGCTCATGGATTGGCAAAGAACCACCCATTCTTAGACGGCAACAAGCGAACCGCTGCCATCTGTTGTGAACTGTTTCTGAATCTAAACGGTCTCGAGTTTACCGTAGATGAAGTCGTCAAATACCCACAATACCTGGGCCTGGCCGCCGGAGAAATCACCGAAGACCAATTCGCCGCCTGGCTCCGCAGCGTCACCACGCAATCTTAATGATCCCCACCTAAGCCTCGCAAGCCATCATGGAAGCATCTTCCCTCTTCTCTATCCTACTCGCGGCACTGCTCTCCATGCTGACTTGCCAAGCAACCTCGGTAGGTCTCGATGAGCACGAATGTCCTATCTGCGGCAAAAGCTCGTGGACCACAGTGTTAATGAGCTACTCTCAATTTGGCGAACCTGCGCGCGACTTCTCGGACGCTCCCGTTTTTTCCTTTAGCTCTCCCTCATTCTGTCCATGGGATCTCTATGCTGCCGATTCCGGCAATTGGGAAGTTCCCGATGAAAAGGAACGAACCCGGATCAAAGATTTGCTCGCCAGCCCCGAAAGGAGCATTCAAGTGTCGCCCATTGAATTCCAGACCGTGGAAGCCCTCAAGAAGGGGGCAAATTCT
>CAXIBU010000026.1:0-19607 GCA_964021555.1 uncultured Verrucomicrobiales bacterium
GCGCGGAATCTTTGGTCTGATCTGGATTGACTATTCCTCGAAGCTGCAGAACTCCATCCTCAAGTTTGACCAAGTCTGCACGATCCGACATGGTATTTTTCCAGTCAGCCTTTCCTCTCTTGCATCGGGTCCAGCGGCTAGCATCCAGTTGCTCCGCCTCAAACTCCTCTGACCAAATCAATTTCCAAGCTTTGCCGGGCTTCGTGATGGCCTCCTTTTCCTGAGCCCAAACTGGCCCACAAACAAGAAGCACCGCAATGATCGTAATTGAATTGGTCATGGTAAAAACTATCACGCGAGCGACGACAAACCAAAGCCGTAATCATATCTCCACAATCGCCGAAGGTGAGATTGCTTTCAGGCTTGGAATGGCTAAGAGTCGGTTGTGGAAAAATTAATGCAGCAGGCCAGGCAAGCCATGAGGCGAGAAAACTACCGTGGGGCAGCGAGGTTTTATGGTGAGGCATTGAAGCGTTCCCCAAAATTTTTTCCAGCTTTGATTGAGGGAGCTTTAGCCCATGGACATTTGGGGGAAGTCGCGGTTGCCCGAGACTGGCTGAGCCGAGCCAGAGATTCTGCGAAGGGAAATTCAGCGAACGAGGTGGGCGTGGCGTCTGGATATTTCAAGATCTCAGAGTTTGGGGTAGCGAGGGAAATCTTGGAAGGACTCTGGGAGCGTGAGCGAAAAGATGAGGTGGGTATTGCGCTAGCCGAACTCTGCGAAAGGACGGGAGATTTGACTAGAGGTCTTGAAGCTCTGGGTGGTGTCAAGTTGCCGAGGGCGGAGCTCTTGCGAGGGATCCTCATGCGGAGGAGTGGCGACTGGAGCGCTGCGCGGAGATCCTTCGAGCGCGCCTTCGGTGGAACCGGAGATGGTGAGGTGCGGACTCGTTATCGCGCAGGTCTTGAGCTGGGACGGTGCTATGAAAACGGCGGTGAATATGAACGAGCATGGGACACCATGTTAGCAGCCAAGGCACTGGTGGGACCGGGCGAACTGGATGCACGGAAACTAGATCGGCAGTTCGAACGTTCCATGAAGGAAGGCTTGGCAAGCTACGAGGGCTGGAAGTGGATTGAGAGTGAGGTAAATGGCATTTCGCCATATCTCTTATCTGGGCACCCTCGCTCGGGAACCTCCGTGTGCGCACTGCATTTGGCAAACGACTTGAAGGCACAAGACATCGATGAAATAGGTTCCTTCGCACGCGTCATGGACGCCATGCGGCTGAGTGGCGTTCCTCCACAGAAGTTGAAGCGCAGCAAAACGGAGCAATTTCGCTCGGCGTATCGCGAGAAGATGCGGGCCTTCATGCCAGAATTAAACGAGGGCCGAATCTGGCTGGACAAGAACCCGGGCTTGGAACGTTTCGGAGCCTACTGGCTAAAGGTTTTCCCCAATTCGAAAATCTACCTCGTTCGACGGAACCTATTGGACACCGTGATCAGCTGTCTGTTCACCTATGTTGGCTTAAATTGCTTCTCGTATCAGTTCTTCGATGCCGAACGAGCGGCCAAGTCGGTGGAGTGGAGCCTGTGCTTACAGGACAAATTGATCGAAAAAGCACCCGGCGCAGTAGAGGTGATCGATTTCGAGGACTTTTTGAGCAAACGACTAGGACAAGAGGTGAACTCAGACGGACGGGTTTTGCACTCTCCAAACTACGGCGAGGCCTTAAAACCACTTCACGGAGAGGCGATCGGGCGATGGGAGGGGTATCAAGATCTTCTGCCAAAAGAACTTGTAGCTCGCTTCGGTAAATAAAAATTCCCCGCTGGTCAGGACCAACGGGGAAATGAGTAGTCGAGATGATACCGATCAAATATTACTTACGACGACGCAAGATCAGAGCAAGACCGCCGAGACCGAGAAGTGCTGTCGATGACGGTTCAGGCACTGCATCGAAAGAAACATTATCGACATAGGCGTGGTTGTTATTTGTGAGTGGGGAGGAGAACCTAAATTCGTAGTCTCCTGCCACACCAACAGTGGTGACCGAAGAAACGGACTCGATGCGAGTCGATTGGTCAAGGCCGTCAAAAGTGGAATTGTCGGTGAAAGTTCCGATATCGATAGTGATACCATCGGCAGCACCACCAGTGACACCGACGAGCTCAAATTCAACCTGTGCACCAGTCGCTGCAGTGCCAAAAATATCTGCTGCAAAGTTGTAAAGCCCCGAAGCCAGCGACACCGTTTGGAACAAATAGTTCTGCCCTTGGACACTATTGGCATCGACGCGCATCATGTAGCTTCCGAGTTCTGGAGCGAAGGTTGCTGCTCCTGTTCCAGTGGTTGTGGTCGTCCACAGGCGCGTGGTTCCTGCCTCACGCTGCCAGCCAGTGGGGAGATCAGCTCCAAAGGAAGGTGTATAATTGGTCCTGCCGAATTCGCTGCCCGCATTGTAATTCTGGAAGCCCGTCACGCCGGATTCAAAATCGCCATTGATGAGCGCGGCAGATGCAGAGGCATGCAAAGCCGCGAAAGCCGCAGGTAGAAGGAGGAGATTGGTAATTTTCATTCTCTATTAGGGTTACTTATTGAGGTATTGCACCGTGCGAGAGAACACAACTATCGCACAGGCTAGTGTGTGATATCAGCCTGAAATCCGTATGACAAGAAGATTTTGAGAACCCAATATTAATCCTCAGAAGGAGATTTAAATCGCAGATCCGATCGCCCTGAGCAGTTCATCTTCGAATCTAAAATGACTCTTGATTCGGATTCTACACGTCTGGATCGGCATTCTGCATCAGAATCCCTCAGCCAAGTTAGACACGTCCAACTCCCAGGCGTTTCACTTTTACCATCCTGGCCGCCTCTAATCTGAAGAATCCACGTCCTAAAGCGCCCTTTGCTCCGACTTGAAGCGTAAAATTCGAAAAACCACCCGTATTTGCCAATAAACGGAAAGATTGGTGGACATGAAACGCAATGCTGGACGAATTTCCAAGCAAGCTGTGAGGCTCCCTGTAGGCTTTGGATCACCCGAATCTTGGCTTTCCCCGAAAAGAAGTAGACGATGCGTTCGGAGTCAGGATCAGGCACTAAGCCCGCTCGCTTATGTTCTGCAGCAAGCCCCATCAAGATACCCCTCCGATGAGCTGCATCCGGTTTACCGATATCTCACCTTGCACCGACTCATCATCGTGTCTCGCTTTTCTCCGCTCAGCTCTTGCCTTAAAGGGATTCTGGGTGTAAGCCCCTGCCCCGCGGAGTTTTCCGCAAATTTCTCATCAGCAGTCGCTAATCTCTCATGCTCAAGTGGATCCTCACCAAAATCGTCGGTTCTAAAAACCAACGCGAAATCAAACGCCTTCAACCCGTCGTTGAGAAAATCAACGAAATCGAAAAGGGTCTTCAATCCATCTCAGATGATGAGTTGAGGCAGAAGACCATTGAATGGCAACAGTATCTGCATCGCCTGCTACCACTTGATCTACCGACGAAGCGCCAGCTGCAAAATGCGTCTCCTGAAGCGCTTAACGAAATCGCCGCCAACCTCTCGGCTAGATTTAAATCACTTCGCGAGGACTTTCCGTCGCTGCCAGCGAACGTTGAGCCGAACTACGAATCCATTGAGACCGCTAAGCTCGCTTTCCGCGACCTTGAGGACAAGTTCCGTGAAAAGCGCGACGCCTATTTGGAAGAGATCCTTCCAGAAGCCTTCGCGGTCGTCAAAAGCGGGGCTCGCCGCATCTGCGGACTCAAGGCTGACATCGGCGGCACCGAGCAGGAATGGAACATGGTCCACTTCGACGTTCAGCTGGTCGGCGGTATCGCTCTGCACCGTGGGATCATTGCTGAAATGCAAACGGGTGAGGGTAAGACCTTGGTCGCCACCCTTCCCGTCTACCTAAACGCGCTTACCGGTTGCGGGGTTCACGTTGTGACGGTGAACGACTACCTCGCGCTGCGCGACTCCACCTGGATGGGCAACCTCTTCACTTTTCTTGGGCTCTCTGTCGGTTGTATCCAGAACCAGATGCCATCTGAATTGCGTCGTGCGCAATATCAGCGTGACATCACTTACGGGACGAATGCGGAATTTGGCTTCGATTACCTGCGCGACAATGGCATGGCCAATTCCCGTGGCGAGCAAGTCCAGCGCGGTCACTACTATTCTGTGATCGATGAGGTCGACTCCGTGCTGATTGACGAGGCTCGCACGCCATTGATCATCTCAGGTCCAGCGGTCGTGACTCGCGAGCAACAGTTTGATAACTTCAAAGGCGCCGTAAATGAGCTGGTTCGCGCTCAGAACCAGATGATCAACGAGCTGGTCAACGAAGCTCAAAATGACCTCAAAGCAGGCGACCCCGAAGAAGCCGGGCGCAAGATTTTCAAAGTCAAACTCGGACAGCCGCGCAATCGCCAACTGATGCGCATGATGGAAGATCCCGAGCTGCGTCGTGTGCTTGAGCGCACCGAGCTGGCGATGTATCAGGACTCCCGTAAAAAGGACCTCTTCGCTGCCAAGGAAGAGCTCTACTTCACCGTCGATGAAAAGGCGCACGATGCCGACCTGATGGACAAGGGCCGCGAATTTCTATCACCGGAGGATCCGGAATCCTTCACTCTGCCTGACATCGGCACAGCCTTCGCTGAGATCGATGCTGATCCAGAACTGGACGCCACTCAACGCCAGGAAGAAAAAGAGAAGATCTCCACCCAACTCGAAGTTCAGGGTGAGCGCGTTCACGCCATTTCCCAGCTTCTCAAAGCTTATTGCCTCTACGAGAAAGACGTCGAATACGTGGTCAGCGGCGGCAAAGTCGTGATCATTGACCAGAACACCGGACGTGAAATGCCTGGCCGACGTTGGTCAGACGGCCTTCACCAAGCGGTCGAGGCCAAGGAGAACTGCGAAGTCGAGGGCGAGACCCAGACCTACGCAACGATCACGATCCAGAACTACTTCCGCCTTTACGAGAAGCTCTCAGGTATGACCGGCACCGCTGAAACCGAAGCTGCCGAATTCCACGACATCTATAGCTTGGATGTTCTGCCCATCCCGACCAACCGCCCGAACCAGCGCATCGACCACAACGACCAGATTTTCAAATCGCGTCGTGAGAAGTTCGAATCGGTGATCCAGCGAATCGGTGAGATCCACGAGACCGGCCAGCCACTGCTGATCGGCACAGCCTCGGTCGAGGCCTCGGAGACGCTATCTCGCATGCTCAGCCGCGCGAAGATCAAACACGAAGTTCTCAACGCCAAGAACCACGCTCGTGAGGCAGACATTGTTTCCCAAGCTGGCCAGCGTGGTGCGGTAACCGTCTCCACCAACATGGCAGGTCGTGGGACGGACATTAAGCTAGGCGAAGGCGTTGCCGAACTTGGAGGACTGATGGTCGTCGGCACCGAGCGCTATGAATCACGCCGGATTGACCGCCAGCTCCGCGGCCGATGCGCGCGTCAAGGAGATCCAGGTGGCACACAGTTCTTTATCTCATTCGAGGATGACCTGATGCGTAACTTCGGAGCCGCCGAGCGCATGACCAAGATGATGGAACGTCTCGGCATGGAAGATGGCGAGGCCCTTGAACACTCGTGGCTCAACAAGTCGGTCGAGACCGCTCAAAAACGCGTCGAACAGCGCAACTACATGGGCCGTAAGCGCGTCCTTGATTTTGATGATGTGATGAACCAACAGCGTGAAGTCGTATACGGCTACCGCAACGAGATCCTCAGCTCGGAAGATCCTCGCGAGGAGTTGATGGAGGTCATCGAAAAAGCCGTGCCGAAAAAGGTCCACGATTTCCTTGAGGGTGACGAGGAGCCTGACGTTTCAGGCCTCCTTTACTGGATCAACGTTCACTTCCCGCTCAACTTGGCAGCGGAGGATCCTCTCTTCGCGGAAGAAGACCCCGAGAAGGTCAGCGAACAGCTAATCGAAAAGATCAAAGAAGCCTACTTGCTCAAAGCCGAGCACGAGATGCCGGAAATGCTTGATCACCTCGAGCGCAGCATCGCCCTAGCAGCGATCGACCGACTTTGGCAGGAGCACCTTTACAACATGGACGGCCTTCGTGAGGGCGTCTCACTGCGGGCTCAGGGTCAGAAGGATCCTCTCGTCGAATACAAGAACGACGCTTACAAAATGTTCGTCGAGCTGATGGACAACATCGACTTTGAAATCCTCCACGGCCTATTCCGCAGCGCGACTAGTGCTGATGCCTTTGAGCAGTTCCTTCGTTCTCTCCCACAAAATTACAGTGGCGGTGAAGAGGCACTTACTCAGAAGCCTAAAAAGCCAGCCAAGCCGATCGAACTTCCACGCCGCAAGCCGACTGTCGACATCAAGCGCAAGAAGAAGGCCGAGGCAGCCGTCGATGCCGAGCCTGCTGACGAAAGCAGCGAGGACTGATTTTCCATGGGCGATCCCAAACGGCTGGCATTGATCGGAGGCACCTTCGACCCCGTCCATGGCGGCCATATTGGAATCGCCCGGGCAGCTCAAGAGACACTCGATCTCGACCAAGTTCGTTTCTTGCCTTGTCGGCAATCACCGCACAAGCAGGATCGAGCTAGCTCAGCCAGCACTCATCGTTTGGCGATGCTTCGGCTGGCGACTCAAGGTCTCTCTTGGGCCAAAGTCGATGCCTTTGAGCTTCATCAGGATCTCCCCTCCTACTCTTGGCGCACCGCCGAGGCATTCCGCCAGCGCTACCCGCATTCCAAGCTCTACTGGATCATGGGCACCGATCAGTGGCAGGCTCTAGAGCGTTGGGCTAATTGGGAAAGGCTGGCCGAATTGGTTCATTTCATCGTTTTCCAACGCGGCGAATTTCCACGGGCAAGAAACAATATCGAAGCGACCTTCATCGAAGGTCAGTTCGACATCTCCGCTACCGAAATTCGTGAGGGAGATCGAGATTCCTCGCTGAGCCTACCCTCAGTCGACCGATACATTCGAGACCACGGTCTCTACCAGTAAGGTCGAATTTCAGTCAGTTACCTTCGCGAACTCGATAAAAGAATCGGTCGCCAGTGAGTGACATCACCGCGGAATCTTCGATGCTAATCGCCCAGTGCCCAGGCCCGATTTCACTCACTTGAATTTGAGAAGACTGGAGAAGCGGGTCAGCTTGAAAACTCCACACGGTATCCCAATTTTCCAGATCAGCAGATCGTTCGCAAACAACTCCAGAGGCTAGGGCAGACGCTGTCAAAGACATCTGAATCTGCGGTGGTGAAGCTGGATCAGCAGGCATCACCATACTCTGAACCGGACGCGATTGAGCATCCAAGGGATCGGTTCCCATCAATTGTTCAGCGCGATTGGTGCTACCGTCTGAGTCTGCGTCTTCGCTTCCAGTCTCGGTCGCGACACTCCCGAAAAAGCGATTTTCGTAGGCATCGGAAAGCCCATCCTCATCTGCATCGACCACTGCTAGGCTAAACTCGGTCAAAACCGCCGCGTGATCACTCGGCCACGTGTTGTTTAAAATGGGGGCGGTCGAAGCGCCCCATCTCCCGGTTGTGTTTTCTACAGCTGTCGTAAACACCTCCGAAGTGAGTGGTCTCATTGAGGAACCCTTAAAGTAGACAAAGTCGATTCGGTCCTGGGGCTCGGTCCCTTTAAACACCGGAGACCACGTATTTCCTCCCAGAACCGTAGGATCGGGATGGATCTCACGAAAGGAATCCGACATGCCAGCGTTGATCACGGCAGTGCTAGTCGGCCAAGCAACATCTCCGACATTGTAGTGAGCCGCCGCATTGGCATCGGTCCAGTCGAGGTGGGACGGCGCATTGAAATCCCCAGTCAATAGCACAGGAATATTGTCGGCATTGCTAAGAATCGAGGACATACCTGCGACAATTGCGGCAATCTGTTCGTCGCGCTGGGAAGCGGTCTCCTCGGCCAGCACCTTAGCCTCATTGGCACCATTCGCCTCAGCCGCATAAGGACCATAGCTAAGGTAATCGAGATGGCAGTTCATCAGGATGACCTCCTGTTCTGGATTCGCTGTGATTTGAATCTTTGCGCCACGCGCGATACCAGCTTGGAGCGTCTGGTCAGTGATGGGATAACGACTGATGATGCCAAGCGATGTCGACAAATCCGTGCGGTAGAACCAGCCAAGATCGTTCGCGATCTTCTGCGGCTGGTAGACTCCTGAGCCACTCACGTTATCCAAGCTTTCCTGCATGCCGATAATGTCAGCATCGGAGAGAATGATCGATTCCAGCCCTTTGCGATGGCCGCCGTTGATGCTCCCGAAGCCGTGCCAGGCGTTGTAAGAAAGAACCTTCAGCACCCGAACCTCTTCCGTTCCCGAAGCAAATACCTCGATGGACATCTCAGCCTGAGCCGTATCCGTTGCATTTGATGCGCTTACCGTAAAAGTATTGAGACCTACATCAGCCGCGCCAGGCGTGCCGCTAAGCGCACCACTCGCCGAGACTGATAACCAAGCAGGACCAGCCGCTTTTGAAAACGTATAGCCCGGAAGTTCGGTGTAGGCTGAGATCTTGCCGCTATAGGCAGCGCCCGTGACGGCATGCCGACGCTTGAAGGAGTCGGTCACCCAACTGGGAGGTATATTGTCGATATTTTGTTCCACTACGTCAAAGTCGATGGGGCCAGCCAGTTGACCATAACCATCATTGGCAAGGAACCAAGCACTATAGCTACCGACAGCTAGGCTAGCTGATGAGAAGGTGTGAACCCCATTCCCAGTTAAACCCGGGTCGGCTACATTTGCATAGGCCCAGAGAATCGACGCAGGGCTGCCACTCGGAATGACGCCACGGCTGTAAATCGCCACCCAGTCTGTTGAGTTGCCGGGACCGTTGGAGAAAGTCGCTAGGATGTCCTCCCCAACTTCGTAGGTCGACTTATCGAGCGTGAGCTGAGCACCTGCGGGAGCTGGGTTCGTGATTGAGAAGTTGATCGGGCCAGCTAGTTGATTGTAACCGTCCGATGCCAAGAACCATGCGCTGTAATTACCCGCAGCTAGGCCAGTCAAAGCAAGACCCAGGGTGCCATTACCCGTTAGCCCTGGATCTGCTACGTTAGTATATTCCCACGTGCTGGCAAAGAGGTCACTACTGGGGGTCACACCCTGCGGATACACTCCAATCCAATCCGTAGCCGTCGGAGTCCTAGATCCGTTGGTAAAACTAGCGGCAAGGGATTCATTGGACTCGTAGCTCGCCTTGTCCAGGCTGAGCGTCTGAGCGGAAGCAATGCCGAGGAGACTGACGAGGCATCCAAGGAAAAGAACTCTGATTGTGACGAACATGTCACGATACTACCTCAACTTTTCTTTTGCCCTCATAGCAATTTGGCTGAAACCACTTGCTAAATCGCCATCTAGGCGACTTCCACGCTAAATCGGCCTCATTCGACGCCCGTGACGCTCCAATTGAGCGACTCGCCAGCATGCATCGGCACGACTTTGTGTCCGTGGCCTTCATAGGCGGAAGGAACTTCCATAGGCGTGCGGTCAAGGTGAACGAACTTCTTGGGAGGATCGACCCGATACAACTGGCGGGCGTGATCGGAGACAAATCCCTGCAGGCGGTCGAGGGCGCCATGATCGTCGAACAACTGAGCCAAGCGAGCTAGGGCCAAAGGCGCGGTGAAGACACCAGCGGCGCAACCGCAAGATTCTTTCGCATGAATGGGGTGCGGAGCGGAGTCACTGCCGAACATTAAGCGCGGGTGCCCTTCAATCGCAGCACCCAAGAGAGCCTCGCGGTCTTCCGGACGCTTGGCGATGGGTTTGCAGAAAAGGTGCGGCCTCAAGAGCCCACCTGCAACGTCATCGAGCGTGATAATCAGGTGCTGCAAGGTCACCGTGGCGCGAAGATTTTCGAAACGGTTGAGCAATTCGACAGCATGACGGGTGGTGATGTGCTCCATGGTAATTCGGAGCTTGGGAAAGCGAGTGGCTAAATGCTCGTAGATGCTGATGAATTCCTTCTCCCGATCCATCACAAACCCGTGCGTTTCCCCGTGAACCATGAGCGGGATGTCCATTTCCTCCATCATCTTGAAGATCGGCTCCACCTGATCAATTGCCTGCACGCCAGCTTCGCTATTGGTGGTGGCCCCTGCGGGATAGAGCTTGATCCCAATCATGTGATCCTTGGCCGCCGCCAGCTCAGCCTCCGTGTATTCGCGGAAGAACATGGCCATTAACGGATCGAAGGTCTCCCCTCCGACAGCGCTCAAAATTCGCTCTTTGTAAGCGTGCAGCTTGTCCAAGGAATCGACCGGAGGAACCAGGTTAGGCATGATGACCGCTCCCGAGAAAGTTTGCGCACTCAAGGGAGCGACGAGTTGAAGCATTTTCTCATCCCGCAGGTGGAGATGCATGTCGAGGGGCGAATCAAGTGTCAGTGCGGCCATGTCCACTCAAGCTGCCAAGCGACCACGAATGAGTCAAAGCCAATTCCTAGACTTGCCCACAACGAATTTTCACGACTATCGTGTGCGGCGCTCCATGCTCGAATCCCAATCCATCCGAAACGACTTTTTCGAAGGTCTCGCTACCAACATGATCAGCGAGAAACTCTTCGCTCACATCACGAGCATCGTCTTCTGCATGAAGGATAGGAATGGACGCTATGTGGCTTGCAATCACTGCTTTGCTAACCGCCTGGGCCTGACCGGGACGGATGAAGTGGTGGGTAAAACAGCGCAAGACCTATTCCCCCACGAGCTCGCCAAGACTTACAACGAGCAAGATGCCTTCATCTTTGCCAGCGGCCAATCGATCACCGACCGGCTTGAGCTCGTGGTTACCGAGGGCGGCCGAACCTTTGGCTGGCACCTGACGAGTAAAATTCCACTCTTCGATCATCAGTCCAGCGTGCACGGTATCGCCGCCATCTCGCAGGACCTGGACCAGCCGAGCGCGGAGGACATCTCAATGGCTGGCCTAGCCAAGGTCAGTCACTTCATCCGCCATCATTTCGACGAACCACTTCGCACCGCCAAACTCGCCGAGGTAGCAGGCATCAGCCCGACCCAGCTGGAGCGAAAAATGCGCCGCATTTACAAAATCAGCGTCGCCCAATTTATCCGCAAAGTCCGCCTTGAGGCCGCCGCGAATTTGCTCCTCAGCAGCGATCTCAGTCTTGCCTCCATTGCCGCAGATTGTGGTTACTCTGATCAAAGTGCCTTCACCCGTCAGTTCAAGGGCGCACTCGGCATGACCCCGGGAGCCTACCGCAGCCACTATCGCAACTGATCAAGCTCCTCTACTTTACACCTCATGTTACCCATCGACCTCTTACAGACCCTCGTCCGCATCCCCAGCATCAATCCCGGGCAGGCGAAGAATCCCGAGTGGGCTGGTGAATCGCGCATGGTCAATTTCCTCAACGACTACCTGAAGGGGCTCGGAGCAAGCGTCACCTTGGACGGCCCCAAAGTCGGCAGACCCAATGTGATCGCCCGCTTTGCCCCCATGGATGGCAGACCACGCATCATGCTAGCCCCGCACATGGACACCGTCGATGTCACTGGGATGACCGTCCCGCCCTTCGCAGCGGAAATTCGCGGAGGCAAGCTGTGGGGACGCGGAGCCTCTGATACCAAGGGCCCCATGGCCGCGATGCTGGCCGCCCTTGCATCGCGCCGGGACCGGCTCGCCAAGCTTCCTGTCGCGGTCGACTTTGTGGCCTTTGCCGATGAGGAGCTCTATCAAAGCGGCTCAATCGACTTCGCCAAGAAGCACGCCAAGCACTACCAGCTAGCGCTCGTGGGGGAGCCGACCTCGCTCGACTTTGTCCATGCCTCCAAGGGAGCCTGTCATCTCACGCTCAAGGCCAAGGGCAAGTCCGCCCACGCCTCGCAGCCCGAGCGCGGCGAAAATGCCATCCTCGCCCTCGCGGCCGGGCTCGATGCCATCGCGGCGGATTTCATCCCGGATCTGGAAAAAAACTACGTCGATCCCGTCCTCGGTCGAACCACCTTAAACATCGGAACCATTGAAGGAGGCATCCAGACCAACATCGTCGCCGACCGCGCCAGCGCCACGCTCGATAGTCGCTTCACCCCTGCCTGCGCCGCTGTCGGTGGACCATTTACTCTCTTGCAGAGCTTCCTGAAATCTCGCGCTCCCAAGCTCAAGCTTGAGCTGATTATGGAAAATCCGCCCATGCTCACTTCACCGCAGGACCCCCTCCTCAAAAAGATCGGCGAGTCTTTTCCAGACTCCAAAATGGTCGGGGCCCCGTGGTTCTCCGATGCCGCGCACTTGGCCGCCGTGGGTCTACCCTCGGTCTGCATCGGCCCGGGCAGCATCAACCAAGCCCACACCGAAGATGAGTTCATCGAGCTCTCGGCCTTTCAGGACGGGGTTGACTTCTTCACCCGATTAATCGACTCCCTGTCCAACTAAGTTTCAAACCCGCAATTTATTTTGGCCAAAACCGAGAACGCCCGCACCCTCGCCCTGCAAATTCTCCGTCGCTGGGACGGCGGTGATGTCTACGCAGAGACCCTCATCGACAAGGCCCTGCGCCAGCACCCACTGCCCCCCGCCGAGCGCTCGTTCCTGACCAATTTGGTCTTCACCATCCTCCGCAATCGCAGCTTGCTCAATGCTTGGATTGGAAAATTCCGTGATGGCAAACTGAACAACGACGTCCGCCGCGTGCTCCAGATCGGCCTCGCGCAGATGCTCCTGCTCAACAAGCCGCCGCACGCTGCCGTCAACGAAACTGTCGAACTCGCACCCAATCGTGGTGCCGTCGGGCTCATCAATGCCATCTTGCGCCGCGCCGACCGCGAACGTATCAGGCTCGAAAAGTTCACCAAAAACCTCCCACTCAATTCCAAATTCTCCCATCCGCTCTGGCTCGTCGAGCGCTGGATCGCCGAATTTGGTAAGGACGAAACTCGTGCCCTGCTCGAGTGGAACAACCAAGTCCCCATCAACCACATCCGGCTGAACCCACTCAAGCCCGCCGTCCTGCCAGAGGGATATGTCGAATCGACCGCCGCCCCCGGGCACTACGTCGTCGGGCGCAACTTCCCCCACGACCTGATCGAAGATGGCGCAGCCTACATCACCGATCCCTCGACCTACTTCTCGGTCGACTTGCTCGCCCCCCAGCCCGGCGAGTCCGTTCTCGATGCCTGCGCCGCTCCCGGTGGCAAGGCCGCTCACATTGCCGCACGCCTCAACAACGATGGCAAACTTCTCGCCACCGACAGCGAGGCCCACCGACTCCCCAGGCTCGAAGAAAACCTCAAGCGCATGGGCGTCACCTGCGCCACCACCGAGTCCTTCGACTGGACCGAAAAATGCCCCGCGGATTGGCAGGGCAAATTCGATGCCGTCCTACTCGACGTCCCCTGCTCAAATACAGGTGTCATGCAGCGCAGAGTCGATGTCCGCTGGCGCTTGAGTGGCGAAGAATTCGAGCGCATCACCGAGCTCCAGCTGCAACTTCTCGAAAATGCCAGCCATGCCGTCGCTCCAGGCGGACGCCTCGTTTATTCAACCTGCTCCATCGAGCCAGAGGAAAATTCCAAGCTCGTCCAACGCTTCCTCGATCAGAATTCCGATTGGAAATTCGAGAAAGACCACCTCCAATTCCCCTCCAAGGACAAGACCGACGGCGCCTACGCCGCACGACTGGTCCGCGCCTAAGCCCCTCCCGCCAATCTAAAACCAAACCCGATCTCATCGTGAAATCTGTTTTTCTAGCCATCGCCCTCTGCTTCAGCCTCCCCGCGCAGGCCGCCCTGCTCGCCGAGATCGAGACCACTGAAGGAACGATCGAAGTCGAGTTGCTCTACAACGTCGCACCGCAGGCCGTAGCGAATTTCATCAAGCTCTCCCAGGGCACCCAGCCGAGGATCGACGAAACCACCGGCAACCTCACGACAGCTCCGCTCTACATCGGCGAGAAGTTCTTTCGAATCGTCAATACGAGCACCTTCAAGATCGCTCAAACCGGATCTGGCACCGGGACCAACTCAGGAGGTCCGGGTTACACTTTCAAAGATGAATTCGACCCCGCAGTCCGTCACGACCCCTACGTTCTGAGCATGGCCAACTCAGGTCCGAACACGAACGGCAGCCAGATTTTCTTCACTGGCGATGTGTCCAGCCCCGGGCTTGATGACGTTCATACCGTCTTCGGAACGATCACTGACCCTGACAGCCGCACTACAGTCGATGAAATCCTTGCCGCTGGCAATGACGGCAGCACGATCACTGCAATCACCATCTCTCGAACTGACGCCCTGGCGCAGGCATTCGACGAAAATGCACAAGGCATTCCCGTCCTCACTCAAGTCGAAGGTCGGATTTCAGCCGAAAACGTGGTTTCTTTCACCCCGACAACTGCATTTCAAGTCGGCGACCTTCTCGCTTACCATCGTTCGACAGATCTCATTACCTGGTCCCCTGCCGCCAACAATGCCGCCCCCTTCGCTTCGATTGAAAATGCCCCGCTTGGCAGCCTGCCCTTGCCTGACCCAGCCACCGGCGACTTCGAATTTTTCCGCCTGACCAAGATCACTCACCCCGGATCTGTCAGCCCTGCTAGCCACGCTCTGCGCACTTATTTCATCGACCTTGGCGGGCAGTCTTTGAGCTATACCTTCGATGCCACTGGAGAGGCAGGAACCTTCATCTTCAATGATGGAAATAGCGACGCATCAGGCACCTTTACTACCGACGACCGCTTCACTTACTTTTCCCCTCACGCCTGCGGATTTGCGCCGATTCACACTGGGGTTGATATCCGTTTCCTGTGGATAAGAATCGGATGCGATGAGTTGGGAACGAACGAAATCATTGGACACCACAGCACACAAGGCGTTTCCAATGGTCAGTTTGTTCCGCTTGCCTCAGGCACAGCCACCATCTCCAACTAATCCTCAATTCACCTTCTTCACGAACTGCGCCTTTAGCGCGATCGACATGCCATTCATTTTGCAGTCGATCTCGTGATCGCCATCCACTAGGCGGATCGGCTTCGACTTCATTCCGCTCTTCAGGACGGCTGAGCTGCCCTTGATCTTCTTGTCCTTGATCATTGCAACTATGTCGCCATTTGCCAAGACGTTGCCATAGGCATCCTTCACCACCCGCTCTTCCGGGCTGCCATCCTCCAGCACCCCTTCCTTCTTCCACTCATGACCACAGGTCAGGCATTCAAATTTGGCCGGATGCTCCAAAAGCTCATCCATGGTGCAAAGTGGGCAACCAATTTCAGACATTAGGTGAATAATTCGTAATTAATAAACAAGCAGAGCAATAGCTTTCGTGTATTTAGCGTATTTCGTGGTTCCCTATTTCAAGGAATCCAACATCACGTGCAATTGAGCGAGCTTCTCCTTCCACTCCTCCAAGCGCTGCCTTTCGACCTCGACCACCTCAGGCTTAGCCCGATCGACGAAATTCGCATTGCCCAACTTGTTCTCGGATTTCTTCAGCTCTTTGCCAACCTTCTCAATCTCCTTACCGATGCGGCTGCGCTCGGCCTCGATATCGATCAGACCGTCCAAGGGCATGCAGATCTCACCGAGGTCGGTGAGCGCGGCTGGAGTCCCCTTCGCTGCCTCGAAGCCCAGATCGAGCACCACCTCCTTGGCACCTGCGAGCAGCGCGATGGTTGATGACTCCTCTTGGATCCAAGCGGCATCGGATTTGACTACGAAGCGCACTTCTTTGTTAGTAGCGAGGTTGTATTCCGCCTTAAGGTTGCGCAGGCGGCTGGTCGCTGAGTAAACGGCCTCCGCGTTTTTCGCGCCGGCCTCAATGATCGCAGCATCGACTCCAGCAAGCACGCCCTCGGCAGGCAATTGCGCTTGCATCAGAAATTCGCCCTCACTTGAGAATCCAAGCTTCGAGCTCAGTTCTTCGGCGATGTGCGGCATCAGCGGCGAGAGCAATTGCAAGTAACGAGATAGAACCAAGTCGATCACTCCAAGCGTGCGCTGCTTGGCGGCCAGGTCTTCGCTGCGGAAGTCAGTCTTCACTGCCTCGAGGAACTTGTCGCAATACTCGGTCCAGAAGAATTCGTAGAGCGATTGGGTGATCTCGTTGAATTTGTAATCGGCGAAGCTCTGCTTGAGCCCCTCGGAAAGACGATCAAGCTTCTGCAAGATATCGAGATGATACGGTGGCAGTTCGGCGAAATTAATCTCCGTCGCAGCCTCAACCCCCTCACCAGACATCTGGCGGAAACGGCAGGCATTGTAGAGCTTGTTGGCGAAATTCCGGCCCTCTTCGATGGAAGATTCATCGAAACGAACGTCAGTGCCCACGGGAGCGATGCGCATCAGGCCGAAACGCAATCCATCCGCGCCGTATTTGGCCATCAGGTCGAGCGGATCAGGTGAATTACCCAGGCTCTTCGACATCTTGCGACCCTGGAGGTCGCGAATGATCGCGGTGAAGAAGACATTCTTAAACGGCAGCTCATTCTCATATTCGAAGCCCGCCATGATCATGCGTGCCACCCAGAAGAAGAGGATATCGGGACCCGTAACGAGGTCAGTGGTCGGGTAGAATTTCTTCAGCAGATCGCTCTGCTCACCAACCTTGGACATGGTCGCGAAGGGCCACAGCCATGAGCTGAACCAAGTGTCGAGAACGTCCTCATCCTGCACCCAGTTCTCTGGATCAGCCGGAGGCTCCGTCCCGACGTGAAGATCGCCGGCAGAGAGCTGCGCGAGGTCGAGCGACTCCGCTTCGAGCAGCGCACTCGCCTTATCCTTCCGATACCAGACCGGAATGCGGTGTCCCCACCAGAGCTGGCGGCTGATACACCAGTCTTGGATGTTCTCCATCCAGTGTCCGAAGGTTTTTTCCCAGCGCTCAGGGCGGAACTTGATGTCCTGCCCGGCAACCGCCTTGGCGGATTCCTCGACCTGCGGGTAGCGCAGGAACCATTGCATCGAAATGCGCGGCTCGATCGGCACATCGGCCCGCTCGGAGAAACCGACCGCATTTTCATGCTCCTCGACCTTGATCAAGAGACCCATCTCTTCCAGCTTCTTCGCCGCAAGCTTGCGCACCTCGAACCGATCCTTCCCGTCGAATTCAGGCAATTCGGGGCAATTGATGCGCCCGTCGGCATGCAAGGTATCGATGATCTCAAGGTCGTGGCGCAGGCCAATCTCGAAGTCATTCTTATCGTGGGCCGGAGTAATTTTGAGAGCACCCGTGCCAAATTCGATCTCAACGTGTTCGTCGGCAATCACCGGGATGTCGGCATGCGGGAATGGACGCTTCACCGTGCGGCCAACGTATTTCGCGAAACGCTCATCCTTAGGATTCACTGCAACCGCCACGTCACCCATTAGGGTCTCAGGGCGTGTCGTTGCGATCGGTAGAAATTCGCCGGGGCTATCGCTAAGCTCGTATTTCATGAAATACAGCTTCGATTGCTGCGGCTTCATGATCACCTCTTCATCAGAAAGAGCGGTCAGCGAGACAGGACACCAGTTGACCATGCGCTTGCCGCGGTAGATCAGCCCCTTCTTGAACAGTTCTGCGAAAACATAAGCCACCCACTCCGAGTAGTCCTCGTCCAGTGTGAAACGCTCGCGATCCCAATCGCAGGAGCATCCCAGGCGCTTCAACTGCTTGATGATGATGCCACCGTGCTCTTCCTTGAAGTCCCACACACGCTTGAGAAATTCCTCACGACCAAGCTCACGACGCGTCGTTCCCTCTTCCTCACGGACCTTGCGTTCGACCTTCGTTTGCGTCGCGATCCCCGCGTGATCGGTGCCAGGGAGCCACATGACCTCGTGACCCGTCTGCCGAGCCCTGCGCGCCAAGATGTCTTGAATTGAGTTATTCAAGACGTGTCCCAAATGCAGGATCCCAGTGACATTCGGCGGCGGAATGACAATGGAGTATGGAGGCTTCCCGGACTCTGGGTCCGCATGGAAACATTTCGCGTCAATCCAACGGGAATACCATCCCGTTTCCACATCAGTCGGTTCGTAAGCTTTGGGCAGTTCAGCCATAACCCGTCCCCAATGCACCCTAAAGGCCAATTTGTAAAGTCGGAGCTGAGCACTTCTTTAGGGACAGACCCAACCGCCAAGCTCGCGAGAACAGTCGGGGATATCTGGACTTGCAAACTGAGAGCGCTCCTCCAGGTATCAGCCCATTCTCACCCGAGTAAAAATCCAAGCTTCATAGCCACTATGACATCGTAACAAAGGCGCTCAAAACCAATAACTATATAATACCTGTTAGAATATCTCAAAAAACCATTTGCAAAAGAACGTAACCACCCGATATTGTGTTGCTATGATTAATAATACTACTACGAAGAAACTAATGAAAACAGCCGCCATCGTCTCAATCGCCGCAGCCACTGCTGCCGCGCCTTTGTCAGCGAAAGAGAAACTGAGTAATATGGAAGATGGCAACTGGGTCACCATCAGCGGGACCGTTGAAGAAGTCGGAGACGACTACCTTAATTTGAACTACGGCGACAAAACCGTCCGCGTAGACATGAGCGACCGCGACTGGTTCGAAGACAGTAAGAGCCTCTTGAAAGGCGAGCAAATTTCCATCGTCGGCAAAGTCGATGAAAACCTCTTCTCCAAAAACAGCATCGAGGCAGAATCTGTCTACGTGAAAGGAATGAACAGCTATTTCTTCACCGCCAAGTCGGCAAACACCACCCCAATGGCCGTCGTCTTCCAATTTGAAGAAGTGGAACAAAACCCAGTGAATCTGACTGGGACCGTCGAAAGCATCGATGGGGAAGAATTCGTCTTGGATACCGGAGTCATCACAATGACCGTCGATACCGACGAATTGGGCTATGACCCGTTTGACGACGAAGGATTCCAGAAAGTCACCGTAGGTGATCGCGTCCAAGTCGCCGGCGAATTGGACTTCGGCGTCCTCGAAGATACCGAGGTTAAAGTCAAACGACTCACAACCTTGATCGAACAATAATCACATTCTAATAGCAGAGAATTTCTCTGACTGACTCAACGGCCCGCAGTTCCCATGCGGGCCGTTTTTCGTGTATCCGGCTTCAGGCCACCAAAACCTTGAAGAAACACACTCAAGCCTCCTTCGATGATTAAACCAAAATCAAATTTGAACCACAGACTACACAGAGATACACAGACGCCTTGAAAATTAATGTTGCAGGACCTCGCGAATGGAAGACTTCATATCTTTTTGTCTCATAGAATCTGTAAGTTGAGTCATTTAATCTGTGTTCATCTGAGTAGTCTGCGGTTAACTATTTCGCCCCCTAACCTCCTTCCACTAGTCCACAAAATTTCAAAACCCGATCTCGGCAGCACATCAGCGGGACGCCCGATGTGAGCAGAAACGCATTCATCCACTGAATGAAATGAGCCAGCGGCGGATTCTGATCATAAAAGATCTCGCTCAGGTGATACACGCCAATCACGGCGACAAAGGACGCTCCCGAAAGAAGCAGATTCTCCGTTCGCCAATACCCGATCAACATCACCAACCACACGGCCCCCGCGGCCAAGGCGACAAGCAGATACCGCCAGTCCGCCACTCCCACCGAAAAGGAAAACGGCAGCAACGCGATCGACACAAGCGTCAGCCACCACAAGAAGCCAATACTATATCGCGCCTGCTGAACATGGGCTGGTGGATGA
>CAXIBU010000027.1:0-19462 GCA_964021555.1 uncultured Verrucomicrobiales bacterium
GAAACGCCCGCAGGCGAAAACCCTGCCACTGATGCCCCTAGGGCAGTGAAACATCTCAACTGAAACCTTGTCGCCATCCAAAAATTCAAAACCCTCTCATCAAGCAACTAATAACCAGTATCCTTTTTCACGAATGCCCTGGAGATTACATTGACTTCGTTCATGCAGGTTCGATTCCCGCTCTGCCACCGCGCAGATAGCTTAATGGTAAAGCACCGAAAACATCTCCAACCACCTTGTCGTGATCCACCCCAGTTAACCAAAGTCGCCCCCAGCGGCATCCCCCAATAATCAACAACAAATCACCATGACTCAATTTATCCGCGAAACCGAGGCAACTGCCCTTCTTCCTTTAGATGATTCCTCACGCCCTCCCATCACCGTCATCGGGACCAAGGAGATCCGTGATGCCTTTGATGACAACTGCCTCAAGCAGGCGAAAAATGCGGCCTCCTCTCCCGGGGTGACCAAGGTCGTCCTGAACCCTGATGCCCACTCGGGTTACGGCGCTCCGATCGGTTGCGTCATGGCCTCACCTACCCACATCTACCCCGGACCTGTCGGTGTCGATATCAAGTGCTCCATGTCACTACTCCAGCTCGACCTGCCCGATGAAGAGATCGAGGACCGAAGCGTCCGCCGCGCCATCATCGAGGCCATCTGCCAGCGCACTCCCACTGGAGCCGGCAAAGGCCAGCGGTCGGTCGCCAAGGCTCGTCGGGTAGATCCCGAGCTTGGCCGACGCATCGTCACAGAAGGTGCCAGCGAAGGCGTGCTCAATGAGCTTGGAATCCCAACTGAATGGGCCTCGCGCTGCGAGGACGCCTCACACATCGGTCATGATCGTTTTCAAAATCGTCTCGCCGAGCGCCTCGACATGCTGCACCAGAACCAGGCAGTTCGCGATCGCTTCCCCAAGAAGATGGAACAGCTAGGGTCATACGGCGGCGGCAATCATTTTGGCGAAGCCGAACGAGTCGAAATTCGTGACAGCGCCGAGGCACGACGCGCTGCCGAGGTCTTCGGACTTCAGGATGGCAAAGTCGCCTTCCTCTCGCACTGTGGATCACGGGGATTCGGTCACGATCTTGCGTCGAATCAATTCAAACTCCTGCAAAAGAAGTTCGAAGCCTGGGGCACACCTTACCCCGCCAAGGACCGTCACCTCGTCTACGCTCCCTTGGGGACCCAAGAGGCCAATGATTACATCGACGACATGTCACTCGGTGCGAATTTCGCCACCGTCAATCACCTGCTAATCAATCAGCTGGTGCTTGAGGCATTCCAAGAAGTGCTGCCAGGAGTGACTGGGAAACTCGTCTACTTCATCTCGCATAACATTGCCCGAAGAGAGATCCTCGACAACAAGTGGCAGTGGGTTCACCGCAAAGGCGCTACCCGTGCTTTCCCCGGCGGACACCCCGCTCTCAAGGAGACGCCATTTCATGAAACGGGCCACCCCATCCTGCTCCCCGGCAACCCTCGCGACGGCTCATCCGTCATGGCGGCCCTGCCCGGTGCCGAGCTATCAGCCTATTCCGTGAACCATGGCGCCGGTCGCCGCCTGGGCCGTCGCAATGCCTTCCGAGTTCTCGATCAGACCGCAGTCGATCGCGACTTTGAAGAGGGTGATATTCTCAGCAATTGCCGAACTTACCCTCGTGATGAAGCCCCGGATGCTTATAAAGACTTCAAAGAAGTCCTCAAATCTGTCGAACTCGCTGGCCTAGCCCACGAAGTTGCCCGCCTGAAAGCGCGCTTCGTGATCAAGGACGGTGACAAAGCCGACGACTAATCAACTCGCATGCCCTCATTATTAAAACTCAGCGGTGCCGACGGCGGTGGACAGATCCTCCGCTCAGCACTCACACTCGCTGCCCTGACCGGCCGCGGATTTCACCTGACCGAAATCCGCGGCCAAAGGCGCAAGCCCGGGCTCATGCGCCAGCACCTCACCTGCGTCCGCGCCATGGCTGAGATCTGCGAGGCATCTACCGACGGTGCGGAACTGGGCTCAACCGAGCTTCTTTTCCAGCCCTCTGGAGAAATCCTCGGCGGCGAATTCGAGTTTGCCATTGGCACGGCTGGCAGCACCACCTTGCTCCTGCAAACTTTACTGCCCGCACTGCTCCGTGCGGACTCCCCGACAAGCTTAACACTCTCTGGCGGCACCCACAACCCCATGGCTCCGCCCATCGATTTCATCCAGCGCGCTTATTTGCCTATACTGCGACGGATGGGGGCCAAAGCCGAGGTTTCACTCATTCGCCCCGGCTTTGCGCCCGCAGGCGGCGGGGCTATCGAGGCTTCCATCACCCCATCAAAGCTCATCCCTCTAGAACTCAACCAATGCGGCCCCGTCTCCAAAGTCTGGGCAGAATCCCTGCTGGCCAACCTGCGCCGTGATATCGCTACCCGCGAACTCAATACCCTGCAAGCCGCACTCGAGAAGAACGAAGACCTACCCGAACTCGAAACGCATATTCGCCAGCTCCAGGCCGATGGCGAAGGCAATTGCCTGCACCTCGTCATCGAGCGCCCCGAAGTCACCGAACACATCACCACCTTCGGCGAGCACGGCGTCAGTGCCCACGCCGTCGCCAAGCGCACCGCCAAGCAGGCCCACGACTATCTCTCCAGCCGGGCACCCGTAGGCCGTCGGCTCGCCGACCAGCTCCTTCTCCCCTGCGCCCTCGCCCCTGGTTCAAGCTTCGTCACCCTTCACCCCAGCTCCCACACCGCCACCAACCTTAAGCTCATCAACCGCTTCATCCCCGGAGCACTGACCTTGACTCAGCTTGAAAAAGGCCAATTCCAAGTTCAAAGCTAGGGACTCTTGCTCACACAGGTAAATCTATTTGATAGAGCAGGAAAAATTGGCCTGGATGAAAACTGCTATCTATCAACTTGACACCCGATCCGTAAATGATCACATTCCGCATCGAACTCACCCATACGAGTCATGTTGATAACCTTGGTCCATTCCTGAACGTGATCCCCGTCAAGCCCCGCTTGATGGACTTCCATCACGTTCACTGATCTCTCGATCACTCTCCGCCTGAGGAGAAGCGCGCCTATCTATCTGGCCATACTATTGGCCCTACCAAGTCGCGACCTATGCAAGGAATTGCAGCGCAAGGTCGTGCCCACATGACTCAATGAAACTCGATGAACTAAAAGAGCTCATCAGCTGCCTCCCCGAAGGTCGCACGCTCTTTACCTATGGCAAAGACCTGTATGCCGCCCAACTTTTATCCTATCAACTCCAAACTCCACAAGCCATTCACGAACTTCGAAATTCACCCTTCGCTCACCTCATTCAAAAACCAAAAATCCGACAACATCTTGGCAAACTCGGCAAGTCCGTTGTTTCGGCTGATGACCTCAAACTATTCCAACCTGACCAGTTCGAGACCTTCCGCCTCAAGCTCGATCATTATCATGGGATGCAAACCAGCCGTAAGGGCAAGACCGGGCACAACCTCGTCCTGCAGCTCAACCTCAATCAGAGCGAGCATGCCTTTTTGAAACGTGAAGTGGTCGATCGGGAGAAGGATCCATTTGAATTCTTCTTCCACCCGATCCACCGCGGGGCCCATCGCACCTTGGCCTGGGCCAGGATTGATCTCGATCTTGAAACAGGCGAGGCCTTGATCGAGGAAGTCCAGAACGACCGAATCCGCGAATGCCATTGGATGCTCAATTACATGAGAGAGTTCAAACAGGAAACCTACACTCGCCTTGGCATCACCTTCACCAAGGCTTTTGTCGAAGCCTATTGGAATCGATACCTGGCCCCTCTCGCCAAGATCTGGGACGAGGCCATGCTGAGTGCTGCGATCAAATTCATTCGTGAAGAGCTAGGCCTCAAGCGGATCTTCTATCACACCATGCAGAGCAACAAACAGATCAAGCGCGACGGAGCAGATGAGGCACCGCGCTCCATATACACCAAGCTCCCCTCCCGATTCGGCTTCGTTCTCACCGACGAAGCTCCAAGCTTCTTAAGCAAACGAAAAGGATCAGCAACCACTCCATTCCAATTGATGGATCTGGCGGGTTAAGAATTCCAGCGCTAGCGGGGCAAGCGAAGTTGCCTTGGCAAATTCGTTTGCCCCGCCATAGTGCAAGCCTAAGCAATGAAAGACCAAGATCCACCAGACCTAAGAGAAACCCAACCTTTCTTGGTGAACACTAAGCTGCAACAGCGCGTGGCAGTGGTTAGTCGTGCTTTGGTGGGAATGCTGATTCTCTCCAGTGCCTACACTCTGTATTTCATCCGGCCCGTTCTGTTGCCCGTCATTCTTGCACTACTGATCTCCCTCGTCCTGAATCCAATCCAAAAATTGCTCAGAGATAAGCTTAGGCTACCCTCGCCCATCGCGGCGGCGATCATCCTCACCACTCTGATCATTGGCATCGGTAGCGCATTTTACTCTCTCTCAATCCCTGCATTTCAATACACCCAACAACTGCGAACTGAGATTGTTCAGAACAGGCTGAAGGATGTTTTCCAGCCAGTTAGCAACATCAACGCCAAGCTGACCAAGGTCGCATCGGAAGTAGAAGAAATCACCTCTCCACCCGCCATCGAAGAGGAGGAAGTCGACTCTCCAAACGACGACTCGGAAACTGAAAAGAACATTGCAGAAAAGGCTCCACCCAAGTCCATAGCCAAAAAGAAACTCGCCGAGCCAATGACTGAGCCCGCCCCAAAAGCCGGCCCCGTAGAAGTTCGAATGAGCTCCAATCCGATGCAGACCCTGACTCGGTATCTCCGGGCCATCGCCTACAACCTCTTTATCACTCTAGCCCTAGTCTATTTCCTTTTGGCTTTTGGTGAGAAAATGCTCAAACGCATCACCGAAGTCAAAGTCACTGCCGAGGTTTTCGATCAGATCACCGTCGATGTCTCGAGCTACCTCCTATCGATTACCCTGATCAACATCGGGCTCGGTATCGTCACTGGCCTCGCCATGTGGGGACTAGGTATGCCAAATCCCATTCTTTGGGGTGTCATGGCAGCGACGCTGAATTTCATCCCCTACATCGGTGCGATCATGGGCACCATCGTCATCTTCCTAGTGGCGACCACTCACTTCGATGATCGAGTCACCACCTTGATGATTCCACTAGTCTACTACAGCTTGACCTTCCTCGAGGGCAACTTGATTACGCCTGCCATCCTGGGCAAGCGTTTCACCGTTAACCCGATTGTGATTTTCATCTGGGTCCTCGCCTGGGGGGCTTTTTGGGGCATCCCCGGAATGCTGATCGGATTACCTCTGCTGATGGTTTTCCGTATCGTCTTCGCTCAATTCCCCGCCTTTGAACGAATCGAGAGAATCATCTCAAGTTGAATTATTTACCTAACAACTTCGTCCTCTGTGAATCATCCAAATATGAATACACAACTCACCGAATACCTAGACCACCTGGCCAGCTATCACGGCATCAGACCATTTTTGGCTGTGGAATCTGGTAGCCGTGCATGGGGCTTTGATTCACCAGACAGCGATTATGATGTCCGCTTCCTGTATTGCCACCCACACCATCGCTATCAGGCGGTCACCGCCGTTGAGGAATCGATTACGCCTGCCATCGATGGACTTCTCGACTTTGAAGGCTGGGAGGTGCGCAAGGCGGCACGATTGCTGCGCAAATCGAACGGCTCTCTTCTTGAATGGCTCCACTCGCCCATTGTCTACCACTCCCAAGAGGACTTGGTTACCGAGTGGCGCGAGTTAGCCCAAAAGCACTTTTCACCCTACGATTTAAGCAACCATTACCGAGGACTCCTCACAGGGATGTGGAAAGGCAAACTCCAAGGGCAAACCGCTCGCCCAAAGGACTACCTTTATGCTCTCCGCTCGGTCGCGTGCGCGCTCTGGGTCATCGAAGAAAAACTGATCCCTCCTGTCGCATTTGATCAGGCAAAGCAGATCCTCCCGCCTTCACTTGGCTCCGAGCTAAACGAACTCCTCCGCCTGAAGAAGGAAACCGGTGAGGCTCATCAGGGGCAACGCTTCGAGAGAGTCGATGCCTGGCTCGAGCAACAGATTGAACAGCTACCCGACCGTATCAATCAACTCCCGAAGCCCGTTTTTCCAGAGGCTCCTGTTAATCAGCTGATTAGACATAGCCTGCGAAAGCCGGATTCTTTGTTGGTCAAAGACTTCAATCTCAGTTTAGCGCGCAAGCCTTCACACTTATTACTCGATGTCGTAGCGGGCAGCCACGCCTTTGGAACCAATGTCGCTAGCTCAGATCTCGACCTCAAGGGAATTTTCCATGTCCCCTCTAGCGCTCTACTAGGACTAGATCGAATTGATCAAGTAAGTGACGATCGCAATGATGAAACCTACTACGAGCTAGGACGCTTCATCGAGCTACTCCTCAAGAACAACCCGACTGCCCTCGAAATCTTAGGCAGCCCCGATGACTGCATACGCTACCGTCACCCAGTGCTAAATGCCCTCAAGCCTGAACTCTTTCTCTCAAAGCTCTGTGCTAAGAGCTTCGGCGGCTACGCCATGACCCAAGTCAAGAAGGCCCGTGGGCTCAACAAAAAGATCGTTAATCCACAGCCGGAAGTCCGATACCCTCTTTCTCATTTCTGCTACGTCTTGGAAGATCAAGGAAGTCTACCCCTGGTTGAATGGCTCAGTTGTCGATCAATCGAACCGGAACAATGCGGACTCACTGCCGTGAACCACGCACCAAATACTTATGCTCTATTCGTCCAGACGAGCTCCGAGAAAGCAGACTATCGGGGTATTTTCTCACCTAAGGATGCTGACCGGCTTCTTTGTTCAAGTGTAGCCAAAGAAGCCCAGCCCGTCGCTTGGATGCACTGCAATGTCGACAGCTTCCGGGCCCACTGCAAGGCACACCGTGAATACTGGAAATGGGTCGAAGAACGAAATGAGTCACGTTTCGCGACTAACACAGAGCACGGTAGAGGCTATGACTCAAAGAACATGATGCACACACTGCGCCTTCTCGACATGGCCTATGAGATCGCTACCGAGGGGAAAGTCATTGTTCGCCGCCCCAATGCCGATGAGCTATTAAAAGTCAGAGCTGGAGAATACCCTTACGAAACGCTACTCGCCCGAGCGGAACGACGGCTTGAAGAAGTCGAGCAGGCCTTTATTGAGTCAGACCTACCCGAGCGCCCCTCATCAACCATGGCAAACGAGCTGCTGATCTCGCTGCGCGAAGAACTCAACTAGGATTGATACCGATTTTCAAGATCAGGAGAGCTTCGCTTCTATCGAAATACTACCGACGTGAAGCCACCGGCCGGGACAGTCAGGGTCAGAAAGGCCCGGTGGTTTGGATCTATGGTGACGGACTTTGCCGGAGCTCCGTTTTCACGGTAGCTCACGTTGCCTCTGAGCCCTGAATAGTAAAGCGGGACGGCGATGCGTTTAGTGATCTCTCTATCGGTTGGGTTGTAAACACAGAGCATTGCCTTTTCCTCGGCGGATGGATTGACGTGAACCATCCAGTCGAGGTCCAAGCCGTCAGCACGGCGGCCGTGAACGAGATCGGATTCTAAGATCACTCGGTGCTGCTTGAACCATTTGACCACCCCTTGGACCATCTGCTTGGTCTCTTCCGTATCGTAAATTCGGGTGCCTCGGTAGCAAGCTTGAACGCCAAGACCGAGATTTGAGCGCATCATGGCCTCGTAGTGTGGGAGATGATCTTTGAGAGGCTCGATGGTAGCAGCTGCACCGCCTCCGTGGTATTGCGTTAGAGGGACGAACATCCAGCCCATAGAGGGCGTCTTTAGCCAAGTGCCATCGTAGATGTTCTGTCGGGTGTGAATTTGTTGCTCGGCCCTGGGAAGAGACCAATTCACTTCTCGGTAACCCATGGTGCATTTGTTGCTGCCATTGAGGTAATAATAGTCCGGGAGATTAAGAAAGACTCCCTTGGCTCTGAGAGCCCCATAGAAATCACTCCAAATTTTCCAGTGAACCCAGCGAGAATCACTCAGCCCTTTTTGCAATGGCGGTCGCGCCGTCACATCTTCGTCGCCCGGGTAGGGGCCGTCATGCTCGAAGACCGTAAATTCCGTCTTCTTGAGGGCATTCTTGAGTTTCGCCAGATAGTCTTGCCCCCATTTGCTGGTGACGGCGGGGAGGTTGCCATGGGCCGGACGCGAGCCCTTTGGCGAAACGACGTTGGTTTCGTCATTGATACGACGTGAGGAATAGAGCGAGTAACTGCCCAGCTCAATCCCCTTGCTCTTGGCATAATCGTTGATGCCTTTCCATTGAGCAAAGTAGGAGTCGTCGGTGCTCTCCATATTGAAGCCGGAACCAAAAGACAGGATGACCATTTCAAAGCCAGTTTCCTTGGCTTGATCAATCGCCCGTTTCACCACATCAGGATTGGTCGACTTGCAGTGGAGCATGATCGGATTTTCAGTAACCCAGGGAGCAATGGTGCGGTAGTTTTTCCGAATGGCTAGGCCGCGGCGCTCACGGTCGGTGGAGTCTTGGACGAGGATAAACGTATTAAATGTCTCGAAAAAACCACCAGGCTCAACGGTTTGGTCGGGACCACGCGCCGGCTCGACTTTGAGTAGGCATGGTGTGGCCTTCAGGTAGTTGACTTGGCTGGCGTATTGGGGGTCGGTTCTCCAAAATACCGAATAGAGATCCGAATTATCTCGGGAGAGCCCACCCATCGCCATGTCGGTTTCAACTTCGATGGCGTCCGGGTGATCCAAGCTGCGGCCTTTTCTTAATTCTACCGGACTGGTGCGTTCGACGACCGAAAGCGTCTCCGCATTGAATCGGTCGATATTGATCGCCTCCTTTGTGCCATTCTTGACCGTGATCCACTTGCGCAGGGACGGGACACCATCGTAGATTTCATAGTGGACAGAGACCTGAACGCCCCCTCCGACAGCGTCTGTAACCTTCGCCTCAGGGGCTGTATAACCAGAGTAAAAGGCGACGCGATCAATCCGCAAGCGAACCAGGTCGCCGTCAGCATCGCGATCGGTGGTGCCCCCCTTAAAATCGAGCTTACCTACCCTAAAGACCTTGGGGTCGCCTAGGCCTGCATTCGACATGGTATGATATTGTTTCCATTTTCCACCTTCGGGCTTGGCCTCAAAGGAGAGTGAATCCTTCAATATCCGAATTCGCAAAGTCCATAGCTTGCTAAGGTCGATCTTATCGGCACCACTGACGTGGGGCAGCTCTTTGGTGCCATCATAGATGCCCAACACAGGACGATTGACGTTTGCGAGGCCACTGGGGCGAAGGTTGAATTTGACTGCAGTTTTATTAAAAACCAAGCCGATCCCCGGACCCCACGAGCTAGAATCATCAGTGCCTGCGAAGATCCTGGCTTCAACTAAGCCAGTTCCATCCGGAAGCGGCCTTTCAGCGACAACGGCGGTGTCTGGTAGAGTGTAAATTTCACCAATCTTCCCTTCGTTCTCGAAACTCGATCGATCACTGGACGGGCTGGTCCGGACTTTCCACGCGGGATCCGCCTTTTCAAATTCCTCAACGAAGAGCGGCTTGCGTCCCTGCTCTGAAGCTACTGTCGCTTCGTGGCTTGAGCTTCTAGGGCTAGGCATTTCGTAGTCGAGACGAAGAGTTTTCCCCTTTGGTGGCCAGACAGCCCCCGGCGCGTGATGGCGAACTTGGCCCCACTTCAGGCGGGGTTCTGGCTCACCTATCTCATGACCAATTAACTTAAAACTATTCTCCGCAGGCTTCAGCGACTTCAGTGCAGCAGCATCGATAAAAGCCTTATTCGGCTGTCCCTTTACCCCTCCAATGGGATACCTTACCCCATCGATTGTGAGCGATCCTTCTTGCTCTACCGCCCGGATGACGGTCTGACCAGTCATGAGATTATCAAAAGCAATCGTCGTGCCTAATTCAGTGCTGATCACCCGCTGAAAAAGACCGTTACTGAGGGTAATTGTCTTGGCTGCCTGATCTTCATTCACCTCAGCTTTGAAAGCCGATCCCTCGATGAGCCAGTCGGTCTCGAGCTGATAATTGGTAGGCATCTGCGCCTGAGCGGTAAGCACCAGGGCGGCGAGTAAGAAAAAAAGGAAGAGCTTCATTGGCTAAGAACAGGTCGAACTTCGAAAGACGGGTAGGAATCGTGTCAGAAAATACGCCGGCCAGTCACACAAATTATCATGATTAGGTTCTTTTCAAAAAGTGCAGTGAGACAGCTGAACCAATTTCCCTAGCTGATTTAGGGCGTTACGCACCGCTAGTCACTGAACTAGCGCAACAATTCCCTTCTGGGAGTATGGCATCTGGATGACCGAATTATTGCTGAAGCCGCGATATTCCGATGTGATTTGTTCGCTTAACCCTGGAGCAATTTGGCTTGGATGCAGCGCTTCGTTTCTCTTGGCCTCGCGGGCTCATTGGGCGCGACTTGACTGCTCTTTTTCCTCCGTGAAGAAGGGCCAGAGGGGCTCTAGAGATGAAGTATCATGCTTCTGTTTAATGCCCAGTTTAGGGTCCGAGAATTCAATTACCCCAGTGTAGACTGCCGAATAGTTGAGCACACCCTTCATACCCAAACCAAGCTGCTCGATCTTGGGATGGGATTCGGCAACTTGAAGCGTCGCCAGCTCCCACGCATAGGTAGCAAGCCTCGCCTTCGCTTCAAATTCGAAACGACGCAACTCGGGAACATGAACCAAGAACACAACTGAATCTGACTTTAGGTGGCAATAGACCAAAAACTCGCCCTCGGTGAAACTTAACCCACCTTCTTTGCCCTCCGAAAAAGCGAGCTCTCTCATTTCTTTGAGGTTACGAGAAAAGGTGGCAGCCATTTCCTGCGCCTCAGGAGAATTACCATGAGCGACGCCGTCTTTGGCGCTTATGATCAAACTACTCGCATCGTTAGCTTCTCGTTCACCCGGTTCTTTCGGCAATGAGTCGTATCGCGAACCCAGCCAAAATAGCCCACCGAGACAAACCAAGATAAGCGCTACCACGATCAAACAGCCTTTTTTCATAGTGCTGCCGAGGCTATCTAGTCGTGTTCGACCAACAAGCAAAATGCCTTAACTTCACACCTGGTTCAGCAGCCAGCCCAGAACAATGATTTGAGGAACAGCGACCAGGGGAAGGAATAGGGCGCATTTCCAGCTCTTGGTGACCTCTCTCAGGATCATAAGCTCGGTGTAGTCGGTCGCAGCGCCAGCCATGAGGAAGGTAAACGCATTTCCCGGAGCCGCTCCGCGATTGAGAAGGTCAGCGGCGACGGGACTGCTGCCCTCAGAACAGACCTCAATCACCGTGGTGACGCCGAGAGTCAGCAGAAGTCCGACCCAAGTTGGGCCGAACCATGTGGCAAGCGTATCGGTCGGGACGAAGGCCTGGATCGCCGCAGCTAGGACCGCGCCGAAGAAGATCCACCTGAGAACCATGGTGCTCTCGGAGAGGGAATTCTTGAGTAGGGCGAGCTTCCACCGTGGATTCTCCTGCTTGAAGCTGGCGAAGCGTTGCTTGACCTCAGGCCAGCCGGGGGCGTGGACCTCGTCACGGGAAATCGCCGCGGGGTTAGCGGGCAGAGTGCCGCGCTTGACTAGCCATTCGATCGCCCAGCCTGAGAAAAGCGCTACCACCATCGATAGCACGATGAAAACAAGTGCCCACTTCCACCCAATCAGCGCGAAGAGAATCAGTGTCATCGAGAATGAGTTCCACGGACTTGCCACGAGAAAGGCGACGGTTTGTCCAAGCGTCGCCCCCTTCCGGTAGAGCTGTGCGCCAACCATGAGGATCCCGTGATTGCAGAGATCGAGCAAAAGGCCTGCCGCCGTCGCGCGCAGCAGTCCCTTGAAGCCACCGCCGCAACCGAGCACCCGAGCCACCCAACTGCGAGGGATCCAGCTCATCAAGCCAATCGCCAAGATGCCCGCGACAATGCCCCAGCTCATGGTGATGATCAGTTCGCTAAGGTGATGAAAATACATCGCCAAGCCGGGCACGGGGCCCACCAGGGGACGCCACACCCATTGCCCTAGCAGCGCGATCACAGTTACAGCGAGCGATCCCCAAAGGAGGTAATCGACTTTGCCCTCCCCAGCTCCGCAGCAGGAGCCCTTCTCTTCTTCACCAGAGCCCGAGCTACCCTGACCGCCACAGCATGAGCTCAGCTCCGACTTCCCCTCAGCTGGTGCCGGCTTCGAAAAGTCCGGCAGTGGTTTGAAGTCTTTGGGATTCGGGCGATTATTCAAGGCAGCTCAACTACATTCACTAGAGGTTACGGGCGATGCGCCGAACGAATTTCTCCATCTGGCCCTCCTGCGCCTCAATGCTCTCGACCAATTTCAACTGGGTGCGACAGCGGTCCAAGTTATGGTTTTCCCGGGTAGTCTTGAAGTAGTTATCTCCATCGATGAAGTCGGTCAGGAAACGCACGCCAATCTCCAGCGCGATCAGCTTGCCACTGAAGGCGAGAAGGTCGATCTCAGCAGGCTCCAAGAAGCCGCCAGCCGCATCCAAGTAGCCCTCGACGAGGCCCTCGAACATCGGCATCTGCATGGTGACGAGATCCAAATTCGTCTCGTCCTCAGGGGCGGGACTGGTAGCCGTTCGCACCAGATCACCAAAGTCATACAAGGTCGAGCCAGGCATCACCGTATCAAGATCAATCACGCACACCGCTTGGTCGGTCTTGGCGTCGATCATGACGTTGTTGATCTTGGTGTCGTTATGCGTCACTCGCAGCGGGATGCTCCCGTCCGCCAGGCCATCAATGACTTTGCTGGTCCAGTGAGCCCGATCACGGATGAATTGGATCTCC
This sequence comes from uncultured Verrucomicrobiales bacterium, assembly GCA_964021555.1. GTDB lineage: Bacteria > Verrucomicrobiota > Verrucomicrobiia > Verrucomicrobiales > Akkermansiaceae > CAXIBU01. The sequence continues at coordinate 12,823 of CAXIBU010000027.1, forward strand.
TCAGCGACCTGAGCCACACGGCCTTTCGGGTCCGCAGCAATCGACTTTTCTAGGTTAGCGATCCGTTGCGGCGTATGGTGGAAATTCGGCAGGGTCTCCTTCAGATCATCCGCGGTGAGATCACTTACGAGATCCTGAAAGGCACCAAAGGCAAATGCGGCCTGATAGGCCTGGCGCGTATTTTCGACCACGTCGTAGGTGCGACAAGCCTCGATGTAGTTATAACAACGCCAGACACCACCGCCAGGACCCTCGGCATAGCATTTGCCGCCGCGGGCGGGGTATAGGTTGATCGTCTGGCCTGAAGCATCCTTCTTCACACGGAGCACCTTCCAGTTGATGTGACGGGTGACCGTCTCGATATTACGCATCACCGCATGCGGATCAGTGAACACCTTCTCATTGATCCGTTGCAGCACGTAGCGGTCTTGCGAACCGTCCTCTCGCTGGTAGGTCGCCCGATAGGTCGCATTGATCAGGCCGCTGGAAATCTCCTCGCCGAGGACAAATTCGCCGGCAATGGCAAAACAGTCGCCGATCTTTCTCACCGACTCCATGATCTCGGGGGAAGTCGGGCGGACGGCTGAAGGGATGGCTTTGGTAGGGCGTGGCGGCATCAGATGGCGAGCCTAGGCTCAGGCCCTTGCCTTGCAAAGTCGAATTTGAAGCATCGACCCGACTTTTTCCCCTCAGCTCAAACAGTCCAACACCTCAGCCGCGGCCCGACGACTCGCACCGGGTTCCCCAAGCTTCGAAGCCGTTTCCAGCAGGCTCTCCCGAATTTGCTCGTGATAGGCCTCATCCACCATGAAGTGAATGATCTCATCCGAGAGCGCACAGGGCTCGGCATCCGCCTGGATAAATTCGTGCACGACCTCCTTGCCAGCCAGGATATTGACGATACCGATGAATTTCACTTTGATCAAAAGCCGACCCAAAAAGTAGGTCGGCCAGGCCACCTTGTAGATCAGCGAGTAGGGCAGACCGAAATACGCGGCCTCCAAGGTTGCCGTGCCACTGGCGACCAGTCCGCACCACGCGCGCTGCATCAGCTCGCGACTGCCGCCGAGCTGGACACTGAAAGTTTCGTCATCGAATCCCGCCTGATCCCGCATTTCCGTCACCCGCTGCATGAACCTCTCCGAGGCGACCGGCACCACGTAGCGCCAATCGGGGTGCTGCTCTTGGACCTTTTTCGCCGTGGCAAGCATCACTGGGAAAAGCCGCTCGATCTCACGCTCACGACTCCCCGGGAACATGCCAACCAGCCCTTTCTCGCGCTCGATTGGCTTGTCCGCGACGACCAGCTCCTCAACGATCGGATGCCCGACCACCCGGCTCGGAAGCCCCGCATTTTCAAAAATCTCGCGTTCGAAGGGGAACAGACACAGCATGCGGTCGAGCCACTTGGCCATGCGCGGGATCCGCTTTTTATTCCACGCCCAGACTTGCGGGCTAATGTAGTAGATCAACTTGCCCTCGAATCCGCTCTCGTGCAGGGCCTTGGCCAAGCGCAGGTTGAAGCCTGGGTAGTCGATGAAGACCACCGCCGCGGGCTTCAAGAGCTGGATTTCCTCCAAGGTTTCACGGAACTGCTGCTTGAACCACGAATAGTGCTTGAGCACCTCGACAAATCCAACCACCGCCGCATCGTCCACCCAATCGCGCACCTGCGGAGCGACCGCCTTCATCTTCGGTCCGCCCAGACCATGGATACTGAGCTCGGGCCGCTGCTCCAGCATCGACGCAACCAGATCAGCACCGTGGGAATCCCCACTGTGCTCGCCCGAGACCAGATACACTGATTGCATGGCGGCAGGCTAGCTTGATTAGCGTTTAGAAAAAGCGGAAAAAGTCGCCATGTCCGCATTCCATTGTTGGGGCAGGCTCAGATAGAGCTCCCAGAGCTGGCTTCCACCGAAGATCCAGACCAGCGCACCAATCGCCAGGCATGGCCCGAAGGGGATTTGCGAACCAAATCCGAGCCGCCCCATCACTGCGACTACGATACCGCAGAGCGAGCCAACAAAAAGAGTGAAAAGGACCGCTTCCCAGCCCAGAAGTGCCCCGATCATGCCCATCAAGTAGGCATCCCCCATCCCCATCGCCTCGCGCGGGATGACTACGTCCTTCGCCGTTCCAGAAAGCGACTTGAGCGACTCAATGGTGAGCTCCTTCTTGCCGAAGATCACCCGATCATAGAACAGCTGCACGTCCTGCTGGCCCTTCGACTTGCCGTCCACCGTCAGACTGCCGCCATTGAGCAGCAAGCGATCGCTCGGGCGCGAAAATAGATCTGACCAGTTCATCACCTCCTCCTCGATAATAAACTGCAATTCGTCATCATCGGTTTCTGGCTCACGCAAATGCCACTTCCCCCCTTCCGGGATCTCTATTTTTCGGCGTCCGAAGGCCTTTTTCCCCAGCTCAACCACTAGCCAGATTCCAAAAAATCCGGCACTCGCTCCGATCGCGGCGTCGATCAGCCCACCTGACCACGTGGTTTCACCGAGCCACTCCGGCACCCAGAGCCCAGTCAAAAGACCAACCAGCATCCCCGAAAGACTCAGGCTCAGCGGAATAATCATGTGCTCAAGATCAATGAAAACAATCGGCACCAATAGGGCCATCCACAGGCAAAGCGCCACAATCAGCACCGGATGCTCCGCCACGGGCCCGTGATACCACCCCACCGCTACAAACAAGGCCGCGGTCAGCAGCTCGACCCAGAAATACCGTGAAGGAATGCTCTCCTTACAGAAGTGGCATTTTCCACGCAGCAGCAGCCAGCTGATCAGGGGCAAGTTCTGCCACACCTTGAGCTGATTCTTGCATTTCGGGCAAAAGGACCGCTTCGGCTCATTGACCGAAAGATTGAGCGGCACCCGATAGATCACCACATTGAGAAACGAACCAATGGTCGCCCCCACCCAGCCAAGGGCCAAGAGCAGAAAGATCTGGAGAAATTCGTCGTTCATCTGCGAGCCAGCTAAGCCCATTAAGCGCGCCAGCTCCAGAATTTAAGCACTACCCACTCACGGGGCCTCGATCTCAGTGAAGAACGGGCTCATCGCAAAACGGAAAATTCCCCCATCACCCGCCGGAGCGCGATAGCTGAATGGCTCCGTGCCATTGATCGGGTCCACCCCACCCACCGCGCCCCAACTCGCGCTCCAAGTCTGCAGTTCATACTCGATCCCCGGATCAGGCTGCATCTGGATGCGAAACCTCGCGCCAGCCATTCCGCTCGTCATCACCGGCTCAATCAGCAGCGCCTCGAGCTGAAAATTATCTACCGCATAGAACTGATCGATCACCCCCTGCTTCGGGAAAATTCGGATCCCCGCCTCCGCCACCGTCTCAAGAATCTCCGAAGTCAGCACAATTGGCTCAAATTCGTCGTCCGCATTCAAAAAGAACCACGGCTCGCTCAGGCTGAACCGAATCGGCTCCCAGCCCTGCAAAGGAAAGTCGTTCTCATCCTTCACTGGCGAATACACGTATCGCGTTTCTCCATTCACCTGCACCGACAGCGCCAGATCCACGATATCGATTCCATCCGGATCATCGACATAAAGGTCGACCCGAATCGCCTCCACCAAACGATAATCCCCCAACAGCGCGTCCTGCCCGCCAGCCTCATCCGCAAACAACCACACGGCATTGTCCTCCACCGTCCCCGTCAGAACAAACGGATCCTCCTCATCCTGCCAAGCCGCTGCATACAGCCCATTATCCGCAAAATCGAACAAGGCCCAGGCCTGCGCATGTGCCTCAGTCGTAAACGCCTCCCACGCACCAGGAACCGCCATCACCGGCGACCCCGCCAGCATACACGCCATGAATATTTTCCGTTTCATCCCCCATAAGATGCAAGCCACCCCGACTTTATTCAACCCGCCAAAAGAAATTCCCCCAAGCCAGGCCCACAAGCTCCCTTATGTGGAGAAGGGATTTGAAATCCCTAGCAGAGCAAGCGCCTGCGAAGTCTTCACTCCCCTTGTCAGTATCGCCATGATCAAGAACACCTCTACCTATTCAAAACAAGCGGCTTGCGACTTAAAAACGACCCAAAATTAACCAGATTTCCTACTACGTGTGTTTCACCCAATAAGCCGAAAATCACTCAATTTGCCTTTTCGCTCTGTGGCTTATTTCTTGAGTTTTTCCCACGGTTTTTGAACGGTGGTCTGCACATGACTCGTTGGCTCCTCTCCCTTTTCCTTGCGACTCTAGCTCAAGTTGCAGGCAGCGAGCTGACTCCTGTATTTCAGAATCCAAACCTAGGGATTTTTCGCGTTGTTGACGTGAATGAAGACGGTCACTTGGACTTGTTGTTGGCGCAGACCGAGCTAGGAATTGGAACATCCTATGGTGTCCTCGGGTTCGTCAACCAAGGTGATGGCTCCTTCTCCGAGCCACAAACTCTTTTCTTCCCCGGTCAGCAGAGGAGCTCGCCGATTGGCTACGGCAGGCTCTCGGGCGACGAAGCTCCGGGCCTTCACACTTTAGAGCTCTTCGATTTCACGGAAAATTCACCACGCCGCTTCCGCAGACGTTCTTGGGAGCTATCTAACAAAAACCACCTCACATCGGTTCCCAGTCGGGTCGAATTCGAGCAGGAGAATATCCATTTTGCCCTCGCTCATCTGGATTCCGACGGCTTCCTGGAAGTCCTGGAGAGCTCGCCAGACGGCAAACTTAGCATCCACTGGAGCGGTGACCTTTCACCCACCGAAATCACGGCTTTTTCCGGACTCTCCGAATTCCCCTTCGGACTGACCACCAGCGCGATCGATCCGACACCAGATTTTGATGGCAATGGCCTGCCTGATCTTCTCTTGGCCTCGCAAAATTCCACCTACCTTTCACTGCAAACGTCCGAGCGAATTTTTTCAGCCCCGATCAGCTTCCCGTCCAGCTACCTTTACCGATACTGCGATCTCGACGGCGATGGCGACCTGGACCGGTTCTCTACCCCTCGAGCCGGTGAGTCCGATTTTTCCTTCTCACTTTTCAACGGGACCCAATTTGCTCCTGAAACCACCATCCCCTCAATTATCCCCGACGGATGGAACTTTCTCAGCGTCGATCATCGCGAGGGGGCTCCCGCGACGATCATCATCCAAACTAAAACGGCTGAAAATTCGACGAAACTGAGACGAATCAAGCTCACCGGAGAGCCCAGTGACCAGGAGTTGTCGGCGATAGACACCTCTCTCGCGAATTTTTCAACTGGCCCTCACTTCCTCCTCGAGAATGCCGTAGATCTGAATCAGGACGGATTCAAAGACCTCGTGGTCGGTGGACTCGTTGAATTTGAAAACACGATTTTCGGAAATGTCTCTTACGCCGAACGCATTTTGATCGGCTGGGGCACGGAAAAGTTCGACTTCGATTGGATGCCGCTCAATCCTCACCATTTCGCTTCAAATTCGATCTTGAAGGAAGACATCGACGGCGATGGCTTCCGCGACCTCATTTATCGCGATGATTTTACCGGAAATTGGTTCTGGTTTAAGAATGGGCAGGGAAAATCCTTTACCAGAAAACCGAAGCTCAGCGGCATGCCAAGACCTGTCTCAGCCGATGCCGATTTTGAATTGAGCCACCTCAAGTTTGCCAATTTTAACAACGACGCCTTTGCCGACCTGCTTGTTAAATACCACCGAAAAGCTCAGCCCTCCGCTGAAACGAGCCACTATTATCTAATCATGCTTGGTGATGGCACGGGCAACTTTTCTAGCAGCGAAGGGCTTCCTGATGCCTTCATCAATGGTGATATTGATCATAATCACGCCATCAGTCACCTTGTCGATTGGGATGGAGATGGTGATCTGGACGCCATCACCTTCGACGTTGGGTGGTATGAAAACTTGGGAACTCGCTTATCAACCGAGCTAAAAATGATCTGGCCAACTGCCAATTTAATCGACTCTAACGGGATAAGGGTAAGTGGCTCTAATCCGATAGATGTTGGAGACATTGATGCAGATGGTGACCTCGATCTAATCATCGCGGCAGTCGCATCTGCTGACGGACCGCTCCCGGCAGGGGCTAGCGGAGATGAAACGGCTCCCCCACAGATTGGCATCGTTTTCAATACCGGCGACGGCTCTGTTGAGAGTTTTCGTAGAATCAACTATTCTACCCTCCGTTCCGATCATTTCGGTTTCGAAAGACAATACCTCGTGCCCGTTCTGCTCTACGATTTGGACCAGGATGGATTCTTGGATATCCTCTTTGACGAAGCACCGACCGGATCTTTCGGATATCTCGAATATTCAGGCGGGTGTTTCTATAATTCCGCTGATGGGAAATTCGCCGAGCCACGAAAGGTCTCCTACGGACGTTCTGTGCCGGGCTTAAGCCGTGTCGACTTCAACGGGGATGGCCACATCGACCTCGCCTCCAATACCGCATTTGTCTCGGCTTCCCTTTTAGGGCCTGTCACTAGCCCCGATCACCCTCTGCCATCGCTCGGATCTCGAGCCTCACTCATCCATGATATCGATGGCGACTTTGATGCAGACTATCTGCAGCCTATTTCAAGCTCCCACAATGGCGGCAATATCACAGGACACCTCATCTACCATAATCCCCTGGTAGACAGCTTCAATCCGGTAACAAGGTCAGCCAT
>CAXIBU010000028.1:0-19217 GCA_964021555.1 uncultured Verrucomicrobiales bacterium
GCAGGCGAGCCCATCTCAGACCAGATCTACTACTCGCTGGGCGGTGGATTCATCGCAACCGAGCAAGAACTGAAAACAGAGCCCATCATTGAAGTGGTTAAGCTCCCCTACCCATTTAAATCAGCCGAAGAGCTCCTTCAGATCTGTCAAGACAGCGAGCAATCCATCGCGGAAGTCATGCTCGCCAATGAATCCGTTCGGCGTTCGCCCGAAGCCATTACGGCTCAGCTGGATGCCATCTGGGAGGCGATGCAGGAATGCGTCCGCAACGGCCTGCAGCGCGAGGGCACCTTACCTGGTGGACTAAAAGTTCAAAGGCGCGCTCACACCATGCACCAAAAGATGCTTCAGCGTGGCGAAAGCGCGCTCCAGGATCCTCTTTCTATTCTGGACTGGGTCAATCTCTACGCCCTTGCTGTGAACGAAGAAAACGCGGCCGGTGGACGTGTCGTCACAGCCCCCACCAACGGGGCCGCAGGCATCATCCCTGCCGTCCTTCATTACGCCACCCGCTTCAAGCACAGCCCCCATCCGAACGGAGTCCACCGCTTCCTCCTCACGGCCGGCGCGATTGCTTCTCTCTACAAGACCAATGCCTCCATTTCAGGGGCCGATGTCGGCTGCCAAGGCGAGGTCGGTGTCGCATGCTCCATGGCAGCCGGTGCTCTCGTCGAATACCTCGGAGGGACTCCTTCTCAAGTCGAAAACGCTGCCGAGATTGGTATGGAGCACAACCTGGGGCTCACTTGTGACCCCATCGGTGGCTTGGTCCAGGTGCCCTGCATTGAACGCAATGCGATGGGCTCGGTAAAAGCGATCAATGCCGCCCGCATGGCAATGACCAGCGATGGCGCCCACTTCGTTTCTCTGGATAAGGTCATCAAGACCATGTGGCTCACTGGTAAGGACATGATGGACAAATACAAAGAGACTTCCCGCGGCGGGCTAGCCGTCAACGTAGTCGAGTGCTAGAGCTAAGCCTTTCATAACCTTTCACAAATAGGTGCTGTTATTAATCGTAAAATTCTGTCACAACCAAAATTGATGAACCTCTCTCATTCTACATTAATCGCACTATTACTATTCGGCTTGATGAGCACGAGTATTGGTGCGGATCCCCCTGAAAAAGTGGAAGGAGACCTCAAGCCACTGATAACCCTTTACCAAGCAAACAAGATTGCAGACTTCAAGGCCCTCCACGAGCAGCTGAAGGAGGACAGGAAACTTAACCCGACGGCCGCGCTCTACGCCAAAATTTTAGTATCCAACCTAGAGCAAAAGCCTAACTTGGGAGCCCCTAAAGACATTCCCGAGACCAAATCGAGCGCCATTTTATCGGATTGTGTGTGGGAAAAGGCGGAGATTGGTTATGCCTCGATTCGCCGAAACACTCTTGCCCCAAGACAAGGAGTAACTCCTTTCTTTCAGTCAGCCGCAGGCTTCCACCGCAACGGACTATTCGCCCATGCTGATAGCGTCTATGAATTTGACCTTGGGGGCAAATGGGAGCGACTGAAAGGCATTGGAACCCTGCCCTCTCATCTCTCTCCCTACTCGAGTGTTGACTTCATCATCGAAGCCGACGGCAAAAAACTGCTCAGCCGACGGCGCGCACACAGCAACGCCAAGCCGATCGAAATTGATCTCAATGTGCGCGGCGTGAAGACCCTAAAATTCATCACCACCAATGCGGGCGACGGCATAACTGGCGACACAGCCTACTGGCTCGATCTAGTTCTGACCAGACCCAGCCGACGACGGTAAGCGCGCTTTCGAGTAAGCTCACCTGCGACGCCGTTTGCTCGGCTTCTTCTTGGCAGCGGCTTCGCTGGCAAGCCTCGCGCTCTTTTTACGACGACCTATCGCCGCTCGCTTGGATGCAGCGGCCGCCCCACCCTTACCGGGAGATGGCTTATGGAACAGGCTTCGGTCGACCTTCTTGGGATTCTGAGTGAGCAAGGACAAATCGGCAGGCTCAAGAAAGCACCAGCGACCTGACTCTAGTTCCTCATCCAGCCAGAGGGAGCCGACACGAATCCGCATCAACTTCCTTACCTGTAGCCCTAAAGTCGCGAACATACGGCGAACTTGGCGCTTGTAGCCCTGCTTGAGGACGACGCGCACCCGACGAGCGGAAACACGGCCAATGGCATCGAAACGCACTTGGCCCTCGGTGATTCGCACGCCTGACAGCAAACGATCGAGCACCTCATTTGGCACCGCCTCATGGAGGGTCACCAAATACTCCTTCTCCACCTTCATGGAGGGATGGGCTAGCTCTTGGGCTAGTTCACCATCATTGGTCAGAACCAACAGCCCTTCAGAATCTCGGTCTAGTCGACCCACGTGCTGTAAGTGCCGCAAATTCGGCGGCAAGCACTCATAGATCGTAGACTTGTCCTGCTCGTCCGACTGGCTACAGGTTAGCCCACGTGGCTTGTGCAGCACCACCGCTTGGGGCGGCTTGGGCTTGACCTTGATCCCGTTAACCCGAACTTGAGCGTCCGGCTCGACCATGGTGGCGAGGTCGGTAACGACCTCGGAATTAACCGTAACAGCACCCTCTTCAATCAGAACTTCGCAGGCACGACGAGACGCAACCCCACAACGGGCTAGATAACGATTAAGGCGCACCGGGTTAATGAAACCCGCGCGCGAAGAAGAGCTGGACATTACCGAGAGGGATTAACCCTCAGACTTGGTTTTAGGCAGGCCAATTGGGCTCTGTCCTTCTTTCCATTCACCGCGCTCTTTGAGAAGCTTAACTCTCTCGAAACGCTTGAGAACGGAACGCTTACCACCAACGGTGCCGGATGCTTTTAGGCTGGAATGTTTTGACATGATTCTGTCCTGGTTTGGGTCAGTTTAAAATGACCTCCTTTAGCGGAGGGAGGCGCAAAGTAGGGAAGTTCGGGCCGGATGCAATAAGAAAATGACCTTTCACTTCTCAACCGACTTACCGTAACTAGGGTATAGCCCGAAGCTGAGCTCCTTGAAGGCACTCAATGAGAGCTTTATTTCGCCACTTGCCTCATTGTAAGCGATTAACTTCCCATCTTCGAACCCCAAGAGACGGAAAGTAATGCGGCGCCCGCTCTTGAGCTGCGCCCGCACATCGCGGTTGTATTGACGCGGGCTCGGAACCTTTGAAAACTCAACGTAGATCGGATTAAACAAACGCAAAAGGCGGACTCTTTCTATCGGCACCTCGAGCTTCAGCTCTTTGGCAACCAAACCCAAGCTCCCCTCTTTGAGCTCTCCGATGGACCCCTTGACGCTATCGCCATTGATCAGGACCAAGCGGTCCCCATCGCTCGATGGCAAAAGCAGTTCATCCTGAGAACTCTTTTTCCCCTCCTGTGGAGGAATGCCATCCCATGGAATCATCTCAAGCTCACCGATACTAAATTCTGAGCCTGACTGGCTCACCAAATGCAATGATCCCCCAAGGTCTGGGCGCTGCTGAGCGGGATCTTGCCAGCTGTTGAGCAGTTTACCATCGAACCAGACTTGGACCTGCCCCTTGGATCTGATGGCATAGATATCGAATCGACCTTGGCCACTCTGCTGTAGCTCAGGGATTCGGTCAAAATTCCTACGAAAAGCCCGCCCGCCACGCACCGTTCTTCCTTCTGCGGTGCTGGAAATGTAGACGGCACCATTGGAAAACCTGATATCGTAAGAATTTTTGTATTCATCGGCCTCGGCAGAATCAGCAAAAATTTTGAACACGAAATCCGCGCGCTTATCCCATTTCGCATCGAAAGAGATATGAACTTGATCGGTGCCCTCACGCTGCAGGGCAATCACGTCCGTCGTTTTGGTCTTCAGACGACCATCTTCAAGAATCCAATCGCCCTCTTCTCCGTGCTCCACCCATTCGCTTAAACGATTGGGGCCGAAATACGCGAATTGTGACTGTGAAGGAAAACGCAACTGCGTAACAAACCACCGTTTGATTGAAATCTCACCAGCATATCCAGTCAGGAGCACGACCTCCTCATCATTCAGGCCCTTTAACTGCCCCTCGTGCACATCGCCATTCGCCATGCGAACCAAGGTGTTGATCTCAAATTCGCTCTCTTCCGGATTCTCCAGCTCGATCCGAGAAAGCCCATTAAGCGCAAAACTCGCATCTTTAGCCAAGAGGTCAGAGGCCCACACCAGGCGATCCTCCTCACTAATCGCAGGCGAACTCCCAGCTTCGAGACCCGAGCGAACCTCCACATCACTCAAATTCCCACGGAGCAAGTCCCCAGATTCAAAGTGCAACAGATCTGCCTGCAAAGGCAAGAGGGTGCTCAGCCCAATCAAAGTTGATAGCAGTGCAATTCTCATGGCTGTTTCTCCTCGTCTTCAAACAAAATACTCTCAGCAGCTTCCCTAAGAAGCTTAACCTCGCCCACGGTAGGGCTATTGATAGAAATGGTCTCCTTGGTGATATCGCCAACGCTGCCGAAGATCTTCTCTCCTTTTGCGGTCTGTGTGAGATCCGAAGCTTCCGGCTCCTGAATTTTGGGCCCTTTGAAGTGAATCACTTCGATGTTCTCCAGGGAAACCGTCAATTTCGACTCTTCGTCTCCGTGCTTGGTCGTGAACTGGAGCTTATCTCCTGCCTCATCGAGGATCAATTTATCCAGAGAGCCAACCACTTGGTCCCCCTCAACCGAAACGAGCTGATCCATCGCAAGCGCTTCATCGCGCTCGACCGTGGCCCCTCCGCTGACTCGGAACACTGAAAATTTGGAGACTCGTTGGTTAGCGCTGCCGGCCTTGTAGAAAATAGCGTTACCCAGCGCCGCGCCATTTTCGAAGTCATTGAACTTACCTACAATCTCATTATTGATGTAGAGGATGATCACCTGATTGCGACGATCAACGTCTAGGCTAAAATTCACCTCTCCCTTCTCGCGAAAAACGGAAAAGTCGAAGTTTACTTCCGCGTTCAGTGGGACACTACGTTGCTTCCCCTTACTCGCACGCCTGATTTCCACTCCACCGCGATTAACCACCACCTTGTAGTAATGACTATCAGGACCATACGACAATTCATCGCTGCCGAACAAGAGTTCAAATTTCGGCTGCTGTGGCCAGGCAGCCTCGAAATCAATCCGGTAATGATCGGGCAATTCAACCTCGATCCCAGCGGTAGCGCTAGACTTCCCATTGATCATCGATTCGGCCTTGGGATCAAATTCCCAATCACTATTCTCACCCACTTCCCACTGTTCCTCCCTCCCATTCATAGAGAAAATATTCCTTTGTTTGGCACTGTGAAAGAAGAGAGAGGCAATTTGATCCTGCTGGAGCTTTATCTCTCCAACGCTCGGCGATCTGAAAATAATCGCCCCATCATCAAATGAGACCAACTGCCCACTGAGCCGACTGCCATCTAAAAATAACACCTCGTTGGGCTGGCTACTGAGATCAAGTTCACGATTGAAACTGATTTTGCTGATTTTCTCTCGATTGAGGCTCAAAGTATCGAGGGCCGACGGATGCTTGAGCTCGAGCGTGCCCTCGCTAGAAGAGACTAGCTGTCCCGTCAGGACTTGGTCGTCTCCGATGAAAAGCTCATCGCCAATGGCGAGGCTCGTTGCCGAAATCAGGGCGGCCAATGTCAGTGATTTATTCATACCAGCCATCCAATTTAGGGTCATACTCATCAAACTCAATGAACTGAACTTGATCAGTTGTTAGCGGCCACTCAGAGCCAAATCTGGAGACAAAAACAGCACCTTTCTCACCAATCTTGATGCTCCCGCTGACTTGGGAACCAAAAGGCATCTTCAGTGTGACGGGAAACTCCTCTCCCGCATCTTCAGGCTTGTCTTGCCCGTCCGAAGCTAGCACCAGCTTAGACACCTTCGGCTGATCGAGGGTAAGATCACCGAAGCTACTCGCAATGACTATCTTACCATCCGTGATGCTCTTAATTTTTCCGGAAAAGCGATCTGTCCCAGAACTCATCACAACGATGTCCTTGGATTCGGCCTGCATACTTCTTGCGGAATCAGGCATGCGATTCCACTCTGAAACACTGATCTCCGAGAGGCGCAGACGGCCACGGCGCTGGCCGAACTTGAGTAGTTGCCCTTGAGGCATCTCCGCGGGGTCAATTTCCCACGAACCGCAGTGCTGACCGTCCACCAAGAGCTGGATCAGCCCCAGCGATCGGGAAGCGCGGATCGTCGCTTTGATGTCATAACTCCGGCTACTGGTCGAGAAACTCGCTGAATCCCCCAAGCGACGATTGCGAGCAGGTTTCATAACCGGCTTTTTCTCATCTTCACCCTCATCCGCCTTTTTGTCTTCACCCTCTTCACCCGGCTCGGCCTCAACCGGCTCCGCAGGAATCACCTCAACCAGCTGGGCTTTGGTTCCTGAAAAATCAAGCACCAGCGATGAGCCGTAAAGATCGCCATTGCGGCTGTCCCCGTAATAGCTGGATCGGCTTTCGGAAATCTGAGTTCTCAGCTCCTCATCGCCAAACTCCGGCTTATCGGAGAAAAAGGCGACACTTAACACGCTGATGTCGCGAGCGCTGAGCCGGAACGAGAGCTCGAAGTCATCGGGTAAGCGAAGTTCCTCAGGAGTCGCAAAAGAGACCCCCGAAACATAAAAGGCTGCGCCGTCATAGTTCCAAGCCTTCTCCGGCTCTTCTTCCGATCCGACCAATGACGATAGAATCGACCATTTCTGTTGCTTAAAAGGTCCATAAAAGACCAGCTCTCCGTTACTCGGGATACGGCCGAAGCTCTTGATCAGGCCTCTCGGGATTGAGATCTTCCCAGCAAACGACGTTTCAAGATCCAAGGCATCATCTGTCAATTGTATGACCTTGCCTGGTAACAGGTCACCATTGACTAGCTCAACTTGATAATCAGGGACCATCGCCCCATGACCTTGACCACGGTTGAGCGCAATATGTCGCAGCTTATCGATCGCAAATTCAGCGGGATCCAAACCATCACGCTTCCACAAAACCTTGTTTTGCCTGACCTCGACGAAGGTGCCATGCAGTGAATCCCCATTCACAAATCGGAGCAAATCAGCATTATCAGCTTCTTCACCCGCGGCAGCGAGCGAGACCGAAGCGGCGCTTAAAAGAGTGATGAGTCGTTTCATTTTTCGTAAATCGGTAGAAATCGGTAATTTAGCGCCAGCGAAAGCAGGCTGCACGAGGTCGAATAGGCATGGCTTTTTCCGCCGCTTGCCCAATGACCATCCGGAGATTGGCTCGCTTTCAAAACCCTGATGTTACGGCTGTTCCACTGGTTCCACATTTCTTCACTAGAGTGGAAAGTCGCCTGTGCCATGTAGTAGAGGTAATAATGGAAATAGTTGTCCTCCACGTAGTCGATCTTGTTGCGGAGGTAACGGACCCCGCTCTTGAAGGCTCGAGATTCCCTATCTTTGCCAAGCGCAAGTGTCAGGGTTCCGATTGCAGTGAGGGTCATGCGCCCGGAACTGCCGCTAGTGTAACCGTAAGCCCCACTGCTGGCCTGACATGACTTCATATAGGCATGCCCACGGTCCAATGCCTTTTGAGGAACTGGTATTCCTGCATTGCGGGCGGCATATAGAGCCACCAACTGACAACCGGCGACCGTCGTATCAGCGTCATTCGCATCCGGGCTATAACGCCAAGCACCAGAGGGGTTATTCTTCTGTGCCGTCAAAATCAAATCGACCGCCTTCTTGAGCGCAAGGCCTACCCTAGGATCGTCGATCATCCCGTAACTCTCTGCCAGTGAGAGGGTCGCAAAACCATGGCTATACATTGAACTGCCAATGTATCCGTTGGCTTTCTGCTGGGACAGGATGTAATTGAGGGCAGACTTGATGGTATCCGCATACGGGCCCGAATTTGGATCATCGCCATGAGCGAGAAACGCCATCAGAGCGAAGCCAACGACGCCTGGCTCATTGCCGTAGGTTCCTTCGTATGAGCCATCAGCCTTTTGGGCCTTCTGCAAGTAGGCAAGCCCACGGGTATACATGGCCTCCACTTCGGAGGGGACGGCATCCGAGCCCTCGCGAGGAATCCCTTGAGCCAAAGTCGTCGGCCCAGCGATGACCAGTAATAGTCCTGTGAGGAGGGTTGTGAGTGATCTAAACATCATAGTGTCTGGTGGCTAAAGCGGACCTCAGCGCTTCTTCTGCCCATTTCTAAGAGACTTATTGTAGGCATCGATTGCCTTACGGAATTCACGCGGGAGCGCATCCGAACCGATACCTGACTTCTTGGGCACCCGGCGTTCTGAGCCAGCGCCGTCGTTGTCACCACCAAATTCTTCGCTCGGAGTATCACTTGAGCCGTCTTGGCCTTCGCCTCCTTTTCCGTCGCCTTCCCCTTCTCCGTCACCAGAGGGCAACTCTTGCTGCTCTCCCTGGTCGTCGTCGCCCATCATCTTTTTCATCATCTCGAGCATGGCATCCATGCGCTCATCGCCAGGGTTCTTGCCCTGACCTTGGCCTTGTCCCTCGCCTTCGCCCTGGCCTTGCCCTTCGCCCTGACCTTCACCTTGCCCCTGACCTTGTTGCCCTTGCTGGCCCTGCTGACCTTGTTGGCCCTGTTGCTGTTGTTGCTGCTGCTGTTGTTGTTTCCGGCTCTCGGATTTCTTCTTAGCTGCCTGAAAAATTTTCTCGATGACCTCGGTCTGAGCTGCGATTGCCTCACCACCAGTGTCATTTCGCACCAAGCGGTCGGTCGCATCGTTCATGGCATCTTCGACCTCTTCCAGCAGGGCGATCACTTCTTCCACCGTCTGATCTTCCATCAGCTCTTGCAGGTCTGCTGACAGCTCATCTTGCTCATAGGCGATCTTTTCAGTCTTCGCTTTCTGATCCTTTTTATCAGCAGGCTTTTCTTGCGAAAATGCCAGAGGAGACACCCCGATTACAAGGGCGGCGACCAAGGCTGGGCGGCTTTTGAATGAAGTAAATTTCATGGGATTACGAGGGATCTGCTGGTTGTTTGGAAGCGGCGCGGCGCATTTGCTCGATGGCGCGGGTCTTGGCTCGCAGGTCTTGTTCAGTCTGAATCATTTTCATGACTCGAAGCATGAATTCGAAGTCTTGGTCGTTGAGGTTATCTTGGCTTCCGCCACCACCACCGCCACCACCGCCTTCTTCCTTGCGGGAGTCGTCGATGAGCTTAGCCCATTTGCGAAGGTCCTCGGCGATTGCCATCGCCTTATCACGACCTTCCAGACCATTGTTTGCGTCGAGTTTGTTGGTCAGCTCCGCCAATCGGCGGTCGATCTCAGTCAGCTTCATCTGCTTGAGAATTTCGCTGTAGACCGGCTTATCGCTGCGCTTGGAGAAGTTCTGAAGATCATCTTGGATCCATGAGATGTCGCTAGTCGTCTTGAGTTGTGTGGAATTAACCCCTTTGATGAAGTCAAGCTGGCCAGGGCTAGCCTCTTCTATCAACAGCCCAATCATGCGTTGCGCGGATTGAGCGAGCGTCTGAGCAACCGAATCTTCGTCGCCCGCAGCCTGTTTGAGACGGGCAACAAAGGTGCTTGCCTCGAAATTCTCATTGGCTTCGTTTGCCTCTTTGATGGCTTCGCGCATTTTTTCCAGAACCTTCTGTTGTTTCTGAACGCCCTCTTGCAGGTCTTTCTTAGTTTTCTCTGGGGTATTGCGCTTGTTGGCGGCATCGGCCAACTTCTTCTCCACCTCCTTCATGTCCTTCTTGCTGAGCTCGTCGAGCTTTTGCATCAGGCCGGAAAGTCGCTCCATCGTCTCCTTTTCGACGCGATCATTGCGATTCGCTTCTTTGAAGAGCTCTTCCATCTTCTCTTTCAGCTCAGCAACTTTTTCGCGGTTGTCCGCTTCTTTCTGGGCTGACTCCTGGAGCTTCTCGCGGTTCTTCTCTTTCTGGAGCTCCTCACCTGTCTCCTGCTCCAAGAGCTGGTTCTCGGTCAGGTTGTTCTGCTCACGACGAGCATCGGCTTCAAGCTCGCCCAGCATCCGTTCGAGGCGATTTTTGAGCATTTGCGCGTGGTCGACTTTATCGAGAATGTAGATCACGATCTCTTGAGAGTAAACCCGCTCACGACCAGGCATGTAATCCTCGGCGAAGGCACGAAGCACGATTTTCTGCGGGGCGATAGCCAATGCCGCAGGGGAGAACGCGGCGTCGAAACTCAGTCGGGTCGCCTTTGGATTTCCTTTTTCAAGAATCATTTCGCCCTCCGCAGGGCTGCCTGCGCTCGGCTTGGTAAATTCACCAACCCACTCAAGACCAATCTGTTTCAGCCCGAAGTCATCATCGGCAATCACCTTAAATTCTAGGGTCTCGCTTTGAAGGATCATCTTCGTGCGATCCACCCCTTCCGTGTAAATCGATGGAGCAAAGTCCTCCAAGGTCTCGACCTGCATGCGATAGGGCGCGGCCCCGCGGAGTCCGTAAGAGTCCTGCCATTCAAAACTCGCCATTCCACCATCCTTGGCGATGAACGCTGGCGAAAGAATTCGATTGCCGTCTACCTCCATGGTCAGGGTCTCAGGTTTCTCTTCCCCTTCTAAAACTGGCGGCGTGAACCACCCCTTGGCGAGACCTCCACTTCCCTCAGCACTGATGCGGACCTCGCTACCCGCCAAAACGGAGAGCACTCCACCGCGCAAAGGAAGCTCGTCACTTCCGCGCTCAAGGTAATCAGGGTATTGAACCTTGGCAATTGCATCGGTAATTGATGGGCGAGCGCGCGGATCGATCACGATCGTTTTACGGACATCGCCGACTTTTAGCAAAAGCTCGTCGCGTGCCTGCTGACCGGGCATTTGAAATTCGTATTTGCGCCCATTCAAAGTCGCCTCCACCCACTCACCGTCACCCACTTTGGCAAAGGCGGTCACTGGCGAATTCTCACTCGTGGATGACAGGGTAGCAGTGAAAGGGAAGCTCTCCCCAGATGGAACCGCAAGCTCGTCTGGCAATTCCTCCAGTGCGGTAAAGGTGTAACGTTCAACGTCCGAAAAGGGCATCAGCCAGCGCTTCAGAGCATTCATGCCAGCTTGCGGCGCAATCACCAGAGCTGCCACCGCGATGCCAGCACAGCCGACCACGATCAGTGACCACTTGCGGTGTCGGGCTGCCGGGACAGCGGTTTCAAAGTCGCGGCGACTTGCTTCGTCAGCAACCTGGCGCATCGCGGCCTCTCTCAACCTGCCGGATTGAGCCATGTCAGAGCCGGTCTGATCTTGCAGCTCGATGATTCCTAAAAGCTGGTCACCAAACCGGGGATAACGACGAGAAATCAGTTTTGCCAACTCGACACCGCGACGGTGCCCCCACACCCAGCGATGGATCCAGTATGGCGCAAATACCGCGAACAATAAGGTGCCCCCAATGAAGATCGCAACGATCAGAGCGCGAGGAGTGTCCCAAAACCGATCTGAAAGGAAGACCAGGAGGAATGAGATGATGAGACCAAAAAAGCCTGCCAAGACGGCTTCAGCGATCTTGATGCGCCATAGGCGACGACGAAACGTCTCGAGCTGGTCCTGCAATTCCTGAGGAATCGGCGCTTCGTGCTTGGATGGTTCGTTCATGATGATGAAAAATTCGAGGGGGAAGAAAGGGCGGGGGATAATGTGATACGACTCAAATTCGCCCCGAATTACGAATAATCCAGACGAAAGAGGGTTCGTTCCAATAAACCTCAAACGCTTCCTGTTGAAAAGCAGCGATTCAAGGCAGCCGATCTGTCTGGAAATTCGCTGAGTTTAGCGGACGAAGGGATTAGTCCTCTTTTCATCGCCAATCGTGGTCACCGGACCGTGGCCAGGGAGCACCGCAGTGTCGTCGGGCAAGCCATAAAGGTGCTCGCGAATTCCCGAGAGCAGAAGCTCATGATCCCCGCCAGGTAAATCCGTGCGCCCCATGGATTGAGCCATGAGAGTATCGCCGGAGGCGACGAAAGATTCGTCCTCGCAGTAGGCCACGACACTGTCAGTGGAATGTCCCGGCAGATGACGGACAAGCAACTTTAAACCAATGAGTTCGACTTCCTCGGCATCCCCAAGGAACTGATCCACCTGATATTCAGGCACCACGACAGGCAGCCCCATCGAACGCGCCACTTCCTGCCGGATCAGAGTCTCCGAAGGCTCAGACCAGGCAAGCACCTTGCAACCAAAAGCCTCAACCAGACCCGCCACTCCCTCGACGTGGTCAAAATGCTGATGGGTCAAAAATAGGACGTCCACCGTTTTTCCCTGGTCTTTCACCCACTCGGCGACCCCAGCTGGCGCATCGATCAAGAGCGAACCTTCATCGGTTTCCAACAAGTAAGCATTAGTCCCGACTGATCCGCCGAGGTAGTGGTGAGCATTGAGAGACATGCAGGGAATCTCGCGAGCCAGGCACTGACTGGCAAGCGGGATCTCAAAGATCTTGCTGGATGCTCTTTAACCTGAGGTAGACCGCTCGCCATTTTTCTTGAGCTGGCAAGAGATCATGTCTCGAAGTCGTGATGTGGACGTTGACGTCCTCGAAACACGACCGGTATTTGGCCAAAAGGCTAACCACCTCTCCCCGCGCAACAGGCTCCAGTGAACTATTCAAGTCAGAGCCGACATCCTTGAGGCGGCGGCTCATGTGCTCGCGAACCCCTCCAGCGGAGCCCTTGATTCTCAAAATCGACATCAGAGCACAGAGCAGGGCCACTCCGACCACGATCAATCCCGCTTGATGGAAGCCCAAGACGCCCAAAACGGCCCCACCCAGCCAGAAGAGCAGCCCCAGGGTGAACCAGCTGAAGATCATCTGACGATAGGGCTTCAGCTCGGCCAGCAATACCTCACGCAGCCTCGCCTTAAGGAGCGTGCGCCGCACGGCATCGAGAATCGTCTCTTTCCGACGTCCCTTGGCCTCTACCAGTTTTTCGCGAGGAAAAGCACCGAGCTTCAACCGCAGTTGCTCTTCCGTCCGCGGCATCACCGACTTCCAGTGCTTGCGCAGGCGCTCCATCTGTTGCTCGAATCCATCAGTCACCCACAGTTCCAGCTCCTGCGCGGCAAGCTGCTGGGTCTTCCTTTCGAACAATAAGGGCAATCGATCCCCTTTCACCAGCGCCGCCCAGCGCGGCAAGATACTCAGCTGACCGCGCAAGAACACCAGCGCCTTGGCCGAGGCATTGAGAAAACTCCGGACGCCCCCCTGTAGCTCATCATCCAAGCGCTGGAGCTCGGCTTCCCTTAAATCAGAAATTTCCAATTCGAGCTCCTCGAGAAATCCACCATCCGCTCGCAAGAGCCGACGCCGCCGATCCAGAACCCGCTCGATCCGCGCTTGAGCCACGTCCACCACCTCTACCGCCGTCGCGAAGCGAGCCTTGATGTCAGGTAAATTCGGAATGCGCCGACCAATCTGGCGGGCCAGCTCTTCGTGAGAGCTCTCACCGCCAACCAAAACCATCGGGACCTCTCCACCGCAGCGCTGCACCGCGATGTCACGCATGTGCTTTTCGATCATCTGCAGCTCGCTTAGCTCGTAGAGATCGGTATGGGTCAGCACCAGTAGCACCTGCCCCTTGAGCTCGGAATAGTGCCTTTCGATCCAGTTCCAGCTACCCGCCGACCACGGATTTTCAGCCGAGAAGACCAACAATGTCAGATCCGCATCGCGAACCACATCATCCTCCCACTCTTGAGGGTCGATCGCGAGTTTAGGCGATTCGAAACACTCGAGGTAGCGCAATACCGGCGCGTCGATCGCACGGTCGGCGAAACTCGGCAAGATCTTCGCCTTCGAGTGATGATGACGAATCCACCCACCACGAGAAAAACCCTTGAGAATGTCTAGTTCCGTCAGTCCTGCAATGATCGAGCTCTTGCCGACGCCTGCATCTCCCGCCACCGCCAATCGCAGGGGCTGGGAAAGGCGCTCAATCGCTCGCGATGACTTCTCAAGCTCCAGATCGACCGCGAATTTCTCAGCGAGATCGAGACAAGTGCGCCACAAGGTGTTGATCTCAGCATTCCTTTGATGCTGAGTGATGAGAAAGCTCGGAACCTTCCCTGAAACCTCTGTCACCTCGTCAGGATCCGGTGAATCATTCAGCCCCCTCTAGGGCAATCAACTGAGAGACCGTGACGAACTTGAATCCCTTGCGCAGCAGGTTATCCAAAGTCGCAGGCATCGCATCGACCGATTGACCGTGCAGGTCATGGACCAGCACGATTGAGCCGTTGCGGGTCTTATTCGTGATCCGGCTGGTCACCACACTTGGTCCAGGACGGCGCCAATCTTCAGGGTCGACGTCCCACAGGATCGTCGGATAGCCCCAGTCTTCGTGGATCCACACTCGCTGATCCTTGCGCAGCGCTCCATAAGGAGGGCGCATCGTGCGCGGCTTCACACCAGCAGCAGAAGCAATCGCGGCGGCACAGCGGTCCAGCTGGGACCTGACATCACTTTGGCTCATCTTGCTCAAATTCGGGTGAGACCAGGTGTGATTCCCGATTTCATGCCCCTCCGCCACGATACGGCGAACGATCTCAGGGTGGCGTGCCACTGAACTACCAATCACGTAGAAAGTCGCCTTGATGTTGCGCTCTTTGAGCATATCGAGCAGGCGCGGGGTGTGCTTGGGGTGCGGGCCGTCGTCAAAAGTAATCGCGATGTAGGGCAGCGAGCGGTTGCCTGAATTTTGTGTCACCGAGGAAGCCTTGGAAATATCGTAGGGCAGTGAAATATTCGGATTTCGAGGAACCGGTCCGCTCGGACGGCTTGGTCGCTTGGCGGTCGACTTATTCGGCAAGGCCGCCGTCTGCTGCGAGGCCGTGGCTGGCAGATCATCGGCCTTTTTCTTCGAGCACGAAGTGACAAAAAAGAGTGAGGCGAGAAGGAGAGAGGATAAAAACTTCATAACAGTCGTTTCAACTTAGTGGCCTTCAAGGAGTAGAGATAGAGCTCCCGCTTGTCACGCCTTTAAGTAATCTTAACTACTTTGAATCAACCACACACCGAGGACGAAGTTCCCAGAGGCGCGCTATCGTCACTTTTCCCACACCCGGGCTTCAAGCGCACTCGCAGCTGCAGCGGTCTCGCCAGCCTTCTTGCTTAAGCCCGCTCCCCGGCCGAGTTCACAGCCCTGCCACGTCACCACCACATGAAAAATTCGTTCGTGATCTGGCCCCTCCTCTTTCTCCACCGAGTAGATTGGGCCCTCTGGTGAAAGAGCCTGAAGCTCAATTTGCAGCGAGCCTTTCGGGCTGATGTTGGTCGGGTTCTTGGCCACCATTTGCAAAAGGTCCTTAAACAAGCGCTCAATCACCGGCTTGACCGAATCCAGTCCACCATCGAGGTAAATCGCCCCGATCACCGCTTCAAAGGCATCCGCCAGCGACTTCTCGCGCCGGCGCCCACCGCTGAGCTCTTCCCCTTTGCCCAGAAAAAGCGCGTCGCCAAGGTCAATCGAATCGGCCAATTTGGCCAGGGCGGCACCAGAAACCAGCCGACTCCGCATCGGCGTCAAAATTCCTTCAGCGAAATCACCAAAGTCACGATACAAGCGCTCGGTCAAAAGGAGCTGGAGAACGGAATCCCCGAGAAATTCCAACCTCTGGTTATCCTCGGTCAATTCGCGCGTCTCCGCGGCGTGACTCGGGTGGGTCAGAGCCATTTCCAAGAGTGACTTATCTTGGAAGGTGTAACCGAGTTTACCCTCTAATTCCATCGTTGACGCTGTGCTGAACTCTAAAAGAGGGGTAAGAAAGAAATGGGGCGACCGACGGGGCTTGAACCCGCGACAACCGGAATCACAATCCGGGGCTCTACCAACTGAGCTACGGCCGCCATCACTAAATACAGTGCGCCGCGACCAAACCTTTTCGATCGTGGAAATGCAAGCTGAATTTTCCACAATATCTGCTTTTTTCCTCAGTTCTCACCGCCTATGCTGCCACCAATGAGATTCCTCTATCTTCTGGCTGCACTCGCGCTGTTGAATTCTTGCGGGTCCTCTTACAAGGGCTACCAAACTTTCCCCTACACCATTCGCGGTGAGCGCTATCACCCGATGAGCGTCGAGCAGGCCCTTGATTACAAGGAGACCGGCATCGCCAGTTGGTATGATGAGAGCTCATGGTGGGGACTCAAACGTGGTGACACCTCACTACAAGAGAAAGTCTACCCCTGGCACATGAATGCCGCCCACAAGACCCTCCCCCTCCCTTGCCAGGTCAAGGTCACCAATCTGGAAAATGGAAAATCCGTCAAACTCCGCGTCAATGACCGCGGCCCCTTCATTCCAGGGCGCATCATCGATGTCAGCCCGCGCGCCGCGGGCAAGCTTGGATTCAAAGACGACGGCCTGACCGACGTCGAGGTCGAGGTTCTCTCCGTCGGCGATGGCTCCTACAAGCGCAAGAAGCGCACCAAATGGTTCTTCGGCCTATTCTGACACCAATGGTGGACTGACCTTAAACTCGCTCAGAACCGCCGAGTGGTCCCCGGGCCAAATGACATCCGCCTGCACAGGCTCATCGATCACTCGTGAGCGCAGCGCCTGAATCCCCTTGCCCTTGTAGTAGATGAAGTCGATACGGAAATCGTTGCTCCAGCGATAGATCGCCGCCCAGGTCCCTCCGTGATCTTTCACTTCGTCCGGATTGACCTCGCGGAAGCTATCCTTGAACCCCGCCTCAAGCATCAGCTTGTGCGTCGGAAAGTCGACCAACCACCCCCGGTGCAACCCGGCATCTGCCGCCGCCTCGGTGAAATCCAAGTGCGAGCACGAATTGAAATCCCCAGCAAAAATGATCGGCATCTCCCCATCATAGTGCTTGGCAATATCCTGCTCCAAGATGGTCTTGAGGTCAGCGTATGACGTCTTCACGTCCCCCTCGATCCAGTCCTTAGCCGTATACTTCTTCGAATACTGCTGTAGCATGTAATCCGGCCCCCAGTATCGGATCCAGATCCCCCAGACCATCATTTCACGACCAGAAGGAAGCTTCACCTGCGCCCCGATGCTGTAAAAGTCGCCCTTTGCCGACTTAAAGGTCTTAACGATGGGATAGCGCGACATGATCGACAAATTCGAGCCCGCCGATGGCTCATAATAATGGAAGCCCAGCGCCTTCGAAATCTTCGGCCCCGAGCCATAGGTCTCCACCATCGTGACAATATCGGCATCGCTTGCCTGAATGATCTCGATAACCTGCTGCGGTCCACGCTCCCGACCTTTCTCGATCCCGCCGTGCCAGATATTCCAATTGAGCACCTTCAAGCGCTCAGGGTCTCGATCTTTGGGTAAAATTCGGCGTGGCGGCTGGGTCTCGCTCGTTTTCACTGCAAGGCTTGATTCTCCAAAGTCGATTCGCGACGCCTTGATTCCCACCGCATTTCCAGCCTTCGCATTCGGAGCCAGGTCAACCACGACAGAAAAATACTGCACGCCCGAGCGGATCGGATGCGACAGCTCTAGTGACATCTTCGACTTAGGCTCGTAACTGCCCAAGAGCTGCGCCGATGGACTGCTCAAGGCCGCATTCGGCCCCAAGGCCACGACTTTCACCCGCCGAATGTCAGCCAGATCATCACATTCCCCCAAGTCCAGCGCCAGCCCACTCAGGTTCATCTCACTAGTGCCCCCTTCCACCCTGACTTTCAGCTTCAATACCTCGGCCCCCACCTGACCCGGGCGCAGATCGAACCGCGTCTCTAGGCCCTCGGCCGATAGCACCTTCAGAGGCTCCCCACTCAGAATGAAACCAGCATCATCGCTCAACACATACTCGGGCCCTTGGCCCTGCTTACTCTTGTAGTAGACCTTGATGTCACCCCGATGGATCCCCTTGTAGTCCGTTGCATCCCGCCCGAGATCATCGAACCGATAATAGGCCACCAAATTCGCATAGTGAGGGTGCTTCGACGTCACCTCCTTGTTCATCCATCCCGCAATCGTCGCGGCATCCAGCCCCTTGGACCAGATCCGCACCTCGTCCATCTTGCCTTTGAAATACTCCTTCCCATCATCAGAACCGATGAAAGCAGGACAGATCGGCCGCCCACCGACTTCCTCCGCCACCTGTTTGCCATCAATGAAAAGCCGGGTTTTCTCACCATCATAGCTCGCCGTCACCTGATGCCACCCCTTCGGCATCGCCTCCGAAGCAAACAAGCCCATCCGAAAACAGCAAAGTTTCCCCTTGTGAACCAACAACGGATAATCCTCCCACTCACTCACCGTGATCCAACCGCTCCCCACAATCACCTCGTCAACACCCCACTCGCCTTCCTTGAAAATCCGCGCCGAGACCGTCCACTCTTCAACCAAAGGCTCCATCGAGATATCCACCTGCTGATCCACCCCGTTAAAGCTCAGAACATGATTCTCACCCGCCCAAGCAAAGCAGGAAAAACTCAGAAACAAAAGCCAGCAGCAAATCCATCGGAACCTCATGATACCATTCATCCCCTATCAACGCCCATCCCCAAGCCTCATTTCATTGCAAAAGGGCAAAAGCAAGTGGCATAAACCGTATGAATAGCCCCCAGAACCCAAAAAATTGAACGTTCTTCCCCAAAGCACAACCAAATTGCATGGTATCCCACTCACACAAGCGGGAGCGGCTATTGCGCCTGATCAAAATGCTGCTGTGTTTCCTCACTCTCGGCTCTTGCAATCCATCGCCAAAACCACCTCCAGTAGAGGTTCTTGGATCTCTACCGCACACGGTCATTGACTACTCCAGTGCCCCCTCAATCATAAGCGGAGAAGGCGCTGAATATTGGAAAATTCAACTCAACGATGCAAATGCTGAAGTTGATCTCAACAGTGCAACAAGGTGTGACCGAGATGACTCCGCGTTCTTTAAGAATCAGCTTAGATCACAATTTTCAGTCCACTTAAGAAGCACAAAGGTCTACCGCAGAGGCGACTGTTACTTCAACCTGAACCCCACAACTGGAACCGTCCATGTGCTGAGGTTGTCGTTTTGATGAGATTGCGAGGTCAAAAACAGCCATTCTAAGGCCACCTTCGGCTTCACCCCGCTTATCTTCATTTTTGGCAGCTATTTCGGACAGAAAGATAGCGGAAGACGGAACGGCAGGACTCTCTGGGCAGCTTTAGGTTGCTGAGGTTTTGCACCAATCAACGGAGAAAAAATTTACTAACAGATCACCTCTAGCAAGTTAATCAAAATAATGCCTCACTATATGGCTGCTACAGGCTCAAGCATTAAACTAAAAA
>CAXIBU010000029.1:0-19143 GCA_964021555.1 uncultured Verrucomicrobiales bacterium
GGATCAGCATCCCATGCCAGAGTCTTGGGCATCAGGTCCAGCTTGGAGTTGAGGGCTTGGTCCCAAGTCACTTCCTTACCGGTGTAGGTCGCCATGCGGCCCATGATGGAGGTCAAAGTCGACTTCGCGCCGTAGTAAGCGTTGTTGATTGCGATGTCCCCACGAATGTGGCGGTAGAGCTCGTCGTGCTCGAACTGGTAAGGATTCTTGCCCTTGGCCTTACAATTGATCTTCGATCCGTCGGATCCGATGATTCTCATGCCACTAGTGTAGGCTTTGCCTTTGCTACCGCTGAAAATTTCGGTCACGCGGGAAAGAGTATTGCGTTGGTGGCGGCATTGGCTGTTCACGGTGAAGCCGTTCTCGTAGCCAAATTCGACGTAGTGATGATCAAAGATCTCGCCAAAGTCTTTGCCGACCCTGACTTGGCGACCACCCATTCCTTGAGCACGGACGGGGAAGCTGTCATTAAACCAGTTGGCCACGTCGATATTGTGAATGTGCTGCTCGGCGATGTGATCTCCACAGAGCCAGTTGAAGTAATACCAGTTGCGCATTTGGTATTCCATCTCGGACTGACCAGCATCACGCCCTTTGACCCAAACACCACCACTATTCCAGTAAACCTGAGCAGAAACTAGGTCGCCCATCGCACCTTCCTTGATTTTCTCAAGCATGTTGCGGTAGCTGGCATCGTAGCGGCGCTGCAGGCCAACGACGACTTTCAGATTCTTCTCATCGGCCTTCTTGGCCGCCTCAAGGACTTTGCGAATGCCTGTGCCATCGACGGCGACAGGCTTCTCCATGAAGATGTGCTTACCCTTCTCAACCGCATACTCAAACTGCATCGGGCGGAAGCCTGGAGGGGTCGTTAGGATCACCACATCAGCCAAGTCGATTGCCTTCTTGTAAGCCTCAAAGCCTACGAACTGGCGCTCCTTAGGAACATCGAACTTATCCTTCTTGTCGCCGTAGCGCTTGGACAGGTTGCGATGCACGCCATCAATCCGGTCTTGAAAAGCATCCGCCATGGCAACCAGCTGGACACCTTCGTTCTGGAGAGATTGCACAACTGCGCCCGATCCACGGCCACCGCAGCCAATTAAAGCAAGCTTAAGGGTAGAATTGCCTGCGACTTGAGCAGAAGCAACGCTGGGCAGGGCGGCGCCAAGAGCGGCCAAGCTACCAGCTTTGAGGATGGTGCGACGAGTTGGATCGTGTGTAGGTGATGACATAATAGGTTTCGATAAAGTAAATCGTTGATGACTACGAGCTAAGATTCTCATCTCTTGCACTAGCACGACAATTTTTCGTGGTTTGAATTACTCTTAGAAATTCCTCAGCGACTTCGCGGCATCAGCTCGCGCGGCGAAGAAGGCAGGGAGCCAGGCAGCGATGGTGCACATGATCACACCGCACAGAGCGATGATTCCAATTTCGATCGGGTTCATCAAAGCCGGGATCTTGTTGAACCCATGGAATTCTCCCGGGAAAGGATCCGCTCCGAAACGGGCCATGGCCCCTTGAATTGGCCCTCGGTAAATGACCACGATCCATCCGAGGAATACGCCGAGCGCCGAGCCCAGAATGCCAATCAAAAGCCCTTGGTAAACAAATACACCGACCATTTGGCCCTCACGCGCACCCAGAGCCTTCATCACCCCGATTTCACGCTTCTTCTGCATGGTAATGGTGAACATCACCGCCCCAATGCAAAAGGCAGAGACCAACATGATACATCCAAGGGCGAAGCGCATCATCCAACGCTCCCGTTCAATCAGCTCGAACCATTGCCCAAATTGCTCCATCCACGTCACCGAATACCAGCCCTCCGGCAATATCGCTTCAACCTTCCCCTTGGTCAGATTGGCCACAAAGGCATCGGTGGTCCGGATCGCGATCGCTCCGACCTCACCACCTTTATATCCAGCGAGCTCCTGAGCGTGACTCAACGGAATAAATAAATCGGGAATTCGAACATGATTGCTCGATTGATAGATGCCGAAGACTTCCAGCTCCTTCGGCAAAATGATGCTCTCAAGCCCCTCAAAAACTCGAAAGTCCTCTTCGCGCTTATCGAGCTTGGACAGGTCGTCGAGAGCTTTCTGAATCTTCGCAATACTACCCGCCTCAAGTGATCTCTTGTCAGGCTGACCGTCCACTGATTCGTAAGCCATAATTTGCTGGTCGATGTCATTGAGGAGTGCCGATTCCCCGCCCCGCAGGCGACCTTCGAGACTCACACTGACCCAATCGAAGACTGCTTGAAGAAGCTCCAACGGTAAGACCTCCCTTCCGCCAATCGTCTCCGTCTCAGCCTGCAAGTCCGCCTTAATCGCATCAATTGCCTCCTTATCGCGCTCAGCCAGCATCGGCAGACGGGTGATTTCGAATCGTTTCAGCGCCTTTTCCGAATTTCTTGCCGAGAAGACCTTAATGGTATCGCCAAGAGAGATGTTAAATTCGTTGGCGATTCGGTCAGAAATGACCACCCGACTGTCGTTACCGAGATCAAAGGACCCCTGACCACCGTCTTCCAAGAGCTTCTCCAGTTCGACCAATCTACCCTTATCCTCGGGATCGACCCCATTAAACTGCAATGGCGCCGCGCGATCGAGGTGGTTGAGTAGGAGGTAGTCCTCAATGAAAGCCCCCGCATGCTCGACCTCTGGCAATGCCTCGATCTCATCAGCCAGCTCTCGCCAGTCTACCGAAGGTTCCTCAAAAGACTGATTGAGGTAGCGCACCTGAATATGAGGTGAGAGCCCGAGCACTCGGCTCTTGAGCTCAGCCTCCAGCCCGCCCATCACCGATAGCACGACGATTAAGACCATCACGCCGAAGGAAACACCTAACAGACAGATCAAAGTGATGATCGAAAATAGGGCGCGCTTCGGATTGAGGTAGCGTAGTGCCAGCTGAAGGCTGAAACTGCGGCGGCTGCCGCCGAGGGCCGGAAGAGAATCGTTGTGGGAGGAATCCATCGCCATGTCGCGCGAGCATTCAACGGGGCACCGCGCCTGTCCACTACGGATTGCGGATTCATCTACGAAATTCGCAGCTTACCCCGTCGATTGCCCGATTACTTGGGGCCCTCAGCTCTTATTCTTGATGGGAACGACCAAAGTCGGGACCACTGCCTTGCGCACCATCGCTTCGGCAAAGCTACCCAGCAGGATGCTGCCGACCAGATTGTGGCCATGCGTGCCAACGACCAGCATGGCCCCTTCCAAGTTCTCCAAGATGGATTCCATTTCGCTGGTGGGCGAACCAACCGCAATCTGCGTAGCAACATCGTAACCGCGCCCTCGCAGCACCTCCGCTGCCTCATCCAGGCGTCTTTCCGCATGCTTGCGAGCCTCGTTCTGGAAACCCTGGATCATCGGAAATTCCTCGGTGGTAAATCCGTAGGTGCTGTAACTCGGCTGCGGCTCCAGGATGTGAACCAAGCGAAGTGAAGCGCCCAAGGCCTCTGCTAACTCCGCCGCCTTGTTGAGGACCGACTTTGAGGCATCCGAAAAATCCAAACCGACAACTATTGTTTTCATGCCTAACGGTAACAATGGCACCCTAGATTCGCAACCAAGTTCCGAGCTTGTTCAGGAAAAGGTCAATCGACGCTTTACGGAGGCGCTAGCTCTATCTAAACCTTGGCCCTCGAACGGAAATCCCAATTTTTATCGTGCTCTCTCTATTCTCACCCAAGTGGAAAAAACAAAGTAAGCTGGTCCTCAAGGGCTCGGAAAAATACGTCAATTACCGGCGTGACCTGCTTGAGGAGGAGAAACTCGCAGAGATTGATGCCGAGCGCCAGGGCCTAAAAGCTGCGGTCAAGGCCAGCGACAAGGAGAAGGCCCAAGCTCACTCGGAGAACCTCAACAAACTCTGCAATTTCAGTGCAGGCATGAGCAATGCGGATGCCTCGATTGCTGAAAATACGGAGGTGATTTTTGTTGCGATTGCCATCGCTCTCGGTCTTCGTGCTTACGTCGTTCAGCCCTTCCGCATCCCTACCGGCTCCATGCAGCCGACCCTCAACGGCATTCGCGGCGAGGATGTCGCCGTTGATGAGTGGCCCGGGTTCGTTGGCAGAGGTAAAGAATTTCTGGTCAACGGGAGGAGCTACAAGAACTTCACCTTGGAAGAGGACGATGCCTTTCTGGGGTTAAGGGAGAGCACTGTCCTATTCTTCACCTTCACCAAACTCGAATTTGAAAAGGCGGGAACGGTTACTTTTAGCGGATCCGCTAGCTCATTCATCAACGGCTTAGGCATGGGCGATGCCCTTCAGGAATCAATCCGCGACGCCTATCAGGAAGCTTTGGCGCAAAACAATAGTGCCGAGAAAGATCGTCTCGAACGACTACTGCCCATACCAACGGAAACAGGCAACCTCTCCTACAACGCTCCAGCATACGATGTCACCAAAGGCAACGCCGGTTTCCGCATCCCCGTCGCGGCAGGAACAACTTTGTTCGAAGGTTACGTCCAGACCGGCGACCTGATTCTTGTCGATAAAATCAGCTACCACTTCAGACAGCCCGAGCGCGGTGAGGTCTTTGTCTTTGATACACGGAACATCGAAGGAACCTTCGGCGGCAACGCGGACAAGATGATCAAAATGGGGCGTCAAGCCGGTGGCGAGCACTACATCAAGCGCCTCGCCGGCACTCCTGGCGACACCCTGGAAATTCGACCATCAGCGAAAGACGGGGTCGATGGTGAGCTCTTCGTCAATGGCGAACTCGCGACTGGGGTTGGATTTGACAAAGTCCACTCGGGCGAGGGCGAATACAACGGCTACTTCCCGAACGGCCGCCTGGCACCCGGAGGAACCGCGACTCTCAAAGCCGGAAAGGATCCCGCCTTCAACGAATACTTACCGCTTGGTGACAATAGTCGAAACAGTCTCGACGGACGCTACTGGGAAGTTCCTAAGGGGAGTGACCGGTGGGAAGCTGTTCATGGATACAATTTGGTTGGGCCAGCTTGGTTCAGCCTTTGGCCGGTTACAGATCATTGGGGCTTCATCAAGTGAGTCATCATAATCCGGCCGCAGACATCACCCGCCAGGCAAAGTCCAATTTGGCCTTTGCCCTGATGAATTTGCCTCCGGACCGCCGCGAGGCAATGACGACCTATTACGCCTACTGTCGGATCATTGACGACATTGCCGACGAAGAAGGCATCCCGGCGGAAGATCGCAGGTGCCAGCTTGGCATCTGGCGCGACGGCGTCCTCAACGGATTCAAAGCCCCCGATCCCCTGCAGGCTCAGGTTGAAAAACTCATCACCGATTGGGATCTCGACCGCCCACTGATGACAGAGCTGATCGATGGCTGCGAGCGGGACATTACCCCAATCCGCTTCGGCGATTATTCCGAGCTCAAGGGTTATTGCCATCAAGTGGCCAGTTCCGTCGGGATGATCTCGATCAAGCTCTTCGGCTGCACGGACCCACGCTGCGCCGACTACGCCGAGGCGCTAGGTCAAGCCCTGCAGCTCACCAACATCATGCGCGACGTTGGCGAAGACCTTCACAATAGTGCGCGAATTTACCTCCCTCTGGCTGACCTTTATCGTTTCCAATACACCGAGCGGGATTTGATCGGGCGTGTCTACGACGGTCGCTTCCTGGCCCTGATGGAATTTCAATACGAGCGCGCCCGCGGCTGGTTCGATAAGGCAGCAGAAATTTACGCCGAACTCTGTGAGGCCAACCAAGAGGCCCTCACGGCTTCCGAGATCATGGCCGAAATCTACGGATCGACCCTTGAGAAAATGCGCAAGGATCAATTCAAAGTCTTCGACAAACGCTACTCACTCTCCAAGGCCCGTAAACTCGCAATCCTCTTCTACCGCAAGTTCCGGCCGAGGACGGTGGGGAGGTGATTGGTGATTGGTGATTGGTGATTGGTTAACCGAAGGGTAGCAGCCTTTTCCAGGCTAGGCCCTTGAGGCAGGAGACGACCTTTTCTTCATCGCGGATCCTTGAGAAAAGTCGGCGTTTCTTGATTAGATCGATGGCGATCTTCGCAGCCTCGCGGTCGACGACCTGCGTGGTCCAAACAGGGATCTGGATCATCAGAGTCAGGAGAATCCAGATGAGGATTCCCAGCGCTGGCCTAATCTTTAAGCCAACAAATGCCATCCCGATCACGATTGCGACAAAAGCAGGCACGACTTTGGCACGCAGCAGTGCCTTTTCTCGGCGCTTGATCACCGCCTCGTGCTGATGCCTGAGGATTTCCAGCGAGGTCAGCCAAGCAGCCTCAGCCAGCTCGGCGGCGGACTTCCCTTGAACGAGCACCGGCGGCAAGGCCGGCAGTTCGGTCTTAGCCCCCATCGCGACGGCGAACCGATCGGCAAACTGCTCAGCAGTCTGGCCACACTCCAGCTCCCCCTGCCCTTCGATCCGTGATCGGTAGAGCTTCTGGCGGACGAAGATGATTACGACGACCAATAGGATCGCGATGATGAGGACGAGACGGATCACGAGAAATTAATTTGGCCCCTCCCAGTTGTGCTTGGGATAGCGGCCTGCGAGATCCTTTCTCATCTGTTCGAAGCCGGAACTCCAGAAACTTTTCAAATCCGAGGTCACTTGCCACGGCCTTTGGTTGGGGGCGAGAATCTCAATTTTGATTGGCACTCGCCCATCACAGAGGCTTGGGGTCGATTTCACTCCATAGAGACGCTGCACTTGCAGCCCGAATTTAGGGGGCTCGCCCGCGGCGTATCGTAATTTTACTTCCCGCCCATTCTCCAGCTTGAGCATCTTCGGCGCATAAAAATCCAGAGCCGCAAGCTGTGACGAAGAAAGCCAGTCCCGCAGCGCCCCCATCACTTCGCGATCCTTGATCTGCTTGTATCGGGTCGCGCCGCGACAGACGGCCTCCAGCAAAAGTCCACGATCTTCCTCGGTGATCGGAGCGATCTCAAGTTCTGGCATCCATTCGGACAGCGAATTGACCCGTGCCAGGAACTGCTCCACGCCATCATTCCATTTCTTCAATATCAGCTCACCGCTCGCCACTCGGCGCGCCAGTTCTGCTGCTGCTTGGTCGGGGTCAGGCTCGCCACTTTCCCGCTCCTTGATGACCAGATCATCGACCGCGTATTGCTCGAATCGTGCGACTTTTCGCCCCTCTTCGACAAATCGATTTTCCACCCGCAGTTCCAGCCGCGGCTCAAGTTGCTCCCAAGTAAGCTCGGTGGCCCGGCGCAGGTTCAACTGCAGGCTCTTTGCCTCGACCTCTACCATCTCGACCACGATTAGCCACTCGCTTCCGCGCACCACACTCTCGGAGTCGAGCTTGCCCTTGCGCCCACCGCTCATGCGACAAGTCCGATTCCCAAAGTTCCCCTGCACCGCCAAGTGATCGGCAAATGCACACAAGAGAGCCTCCGCGAGCAAGCTCTGGTTCTCATCGAAATTCGGTTCGTTCCACGGCAAGCCACGCCTTTTACACTGCTGTTGCAGTTGCTCGAAGCTCTGCACCAGCTCACGAGCGGCGCGCGCTCGCAGGCCAAGCTCGGTGCAGCGCTCCGGGCGAAACCCCGCCGCCTGCGCCGAGACCATCGCACGCCATTCTGGCGCAAAGTCGCTGATGTCCCCAGACTTTGCGAATTTTTCACGCGATTGCCCCCGCCCCAGAAACAGATCCTCACCTTGAACCGCTGCCGCCACGAAGGCCGCCTCGGCCAGGCAACCAATCTCGCTTCCTGCTAACAGGAGCCTAGAAAACCGCGGCGGAAGCCCGAAACGGCTCATCACCACGCCAATCTCCGTCAGGTTGCCCTCTCGATCCACCGCGCCAAGCACCTTGAGCACCCGCTCGCAGCGTCGGATCTCCGACATTTCAGGCGCATCCAGCCAGGGAAATTCGGTCACCTCCGGCCAGCCCGATGCCTTGAGCTCGAGCACTGCCTCGCTCAAGTCCATGCGCCGCACCTCCGGCGGTGTGAAGCCTGGTCGCCCTGATTGATCACGCTCGCTCCACAGCCGGAAACAGCGCCCGGGAGCCGTCCGCCCCGCTCGCCCCGCCCGTTGGTCGGCCGAGGCCTGGGAGATCTTTTCAATCAATAACGTATTGATCTCGCGCCGCGCTTCGAAGCTCCCCATCCGCGCCAACCCACTGTCGATAACCGTGCGAATGCCATCAATCGTCAGTGAGGTTTCAGCCACGTTGGTCGAGGCAATGATCCTCGGCTTATTTCCGCGCCTCAAAGTCGCATCCTGTTCCGCTGGTGGCATCCCGCCGTGCAGCCCGCGCAGCTCGAAGCCCTTCGCCCAGCCACACTGACCGAGCCGTTCCAAGGTCCGCCGAATTTCAAAGGCACCCGGCAGGAAAATCAAGATCTCGCCACAATCCTCCATTTGCGCCGCCTCACCAGCGACCTTCGCCACCTGGTCCCACAGCTCGTCACCCCGACGCTGAGAACTCAGCGCCTTGCGTGACAGGGCCTGACCAGGGCTCCGGTAAAGAATTTCCACCGGATACGAGCGCCCCTGGGTCTCGACTTCGATACAGGGATCGAGAAATTCGCTGATTGGCCCGGCGTCCAGCGTCGCTGACATGACCACCAACTTCAGCTCTGGTCGCTTACCCTGCAGCTCACGCACTTTGCCCAAGCTGATGTCGCTCGCCAATCTGCGCTCGTGGAATTCATCAAAAACCACCGCTCCGACCCCATCCAAATTCGGATCCTCACTCAAGCGGCGAGCCAATAGACCATCCGTCAAGTAAATCACCCGCGTGTTCGGCCCGACCTGACGCTGGAAACGCACCGCGAAGCCCACTCGGTCGCCGCATTTCTCCCCCAAAGTCGATGCCACATGCCCCGCCAGCAGCCTCGCGGCCATCCTTCGCGGCTGCACGACCAAAATTTCTCCCTCAATCGCGGCTTCAGCATCGAGCAAAAATACCGGCACCCGCGTCGACTTACCCGAACCCGTAGGAGCCCGCAAAACCAAACGATTACCAGCCTTGAGAGCTGCCAATATCTCGTTCTTCTTCTGATCGACGGGTAATTCCACGCCCCTACAACACGATCAAGCCTCACAGAGATCAAGCACCGAAGCGAAATCGCTTGAAATGCGAAGTGACATTGTCACGTATCTGCTTTGCAAACCGCCATCGGCGGGTTAAACTCATCCAACATCATGACTGAATTTCACACACCTCTCGCCTTCTTCGGTAGCCTCGGCCCCATGGAGGTTGGCCTCATCTTCTTGCTCGCCCTACTTCTGTTCGGCGCCAAGAAATTGCCTGAACTAGCCCGTGGCATGGGCAAGAGCATGGGCGAATTCAAGCGCGCTCGGGAAGAGTTCGAGCACGAGATCACCCGTGCCGAAGAAGAAGAGCGCACCGCCAAGAACGATTCCAAGAGCGAGGTCAAGAAAGAGACCTCTACCGAAAAAGCCTGATTTATGTCTCTTAAATACCCCCTCTCAAAAACCCCGGCCTTCGTCGGGGTTCTTTTTTGCGCACTCGGCTTGGTCCTGAGTTCCTGCAAAGATGGCTCAAATTCAGCTACCAAGCCCGCCCCGGAAGAATCGACACCAGACCTGGCGCTCCCTTCCGGCAATCTTGAGGAAAGCGCAGAGAAGCCCGCTGAAAACGCCGGCCAAACAGCGACCGACCCGCGCGGCGCGGATCCAGTCGAGCCCGTCATCAATCCGAACAAGCCCACCTCTCCTTACAAGGGTGCCAAGCTCATGTTCTACAACGTGCGCAACTACCTGAACATGGACCGTCGCGTCGATGGGAAATACGTTAAGGATGCCCCCAAACCCGAAGCCGAGATCGAGGCACTCGTCCGCCTCATCGTCGCCAACAAGCCCGATATCCTGGGACTTTGCGAAATTGGCACCAAGCAGGACCTCAAGGACCTTCAGACCCGCCTGAAAACCGCTGGTCTCGACCTCAATTACGGCGAATGGGTGCAGGCTTCCGATCCCTACCGCCACCTCGCCCTTCTCTCAAGATTTCCCATCACCAAGCGCCTCAGCCAGACCAAGCTGGACTATCCAATCGACGGCGACCGCCTGCCAATGAGCCGTGGCATCCTAGACGTGATCATCGACGTCAACGACCAGCCACTTGAAGTTCTGGTGGCTCACCTCAAGTCCAAGCGAGAAGTTAAGAATCACGACCAGGCTGAAATGCGCCGCAACGAGGCCAAGCTCCTGCGCCAGCGCATGACCGAGCTTCTCGAGGCCGATGCCGATGCCCGCTTCGTGGTTCTCGGTGACTTCAATGACACCAGTAAAACCGCTCCCATCGAGACGCTGCGCGGCAAATACAACACGCCGACTTTCTGCGACACCCTCGAACTGAAGGCCAGCAACGGCACTTACTGGACCCAGTTTTGGTCGTGGCAGCACGTCTATTCCCGCTTCGATTACATCTTTTTGTCACCCGCTCTGAATCCCATGATCGATGCTGAAAATTCCTTCATTGTCGATCATCCAGACTGGTCCGTCGCATCCGACCACCGCGCCTTGATCATGACCTTCAATTGATGCCTTGTCGGCCCACTTAGATCCTACCCGATACCTACATGACTCTCCGATCCGTATTGCTCCTGCTGCTAGCTGTCCTGACTCAGACCTTCGCTTTCGCCAGTCCGACCAAGGTCGCCTGCATCGGTGATTCCATTACCTTTGGATCTGGCATCAAAGACAGAAAGAACAAGGCATACCCCGCACAGCTGCAAGCACTCTTGGGCGAGGACTTCGAAGTTAAGAATTACGGCGTCAGCGCCCACACCATGCTCTCCAAGGGCGACCATCCCTGGATCAAGCACGCGGCTTTCAAGCAGGCTTTGGCTTTTCATCCGAATGTCGTCATCATCAAATTGGGAACCAACGATGTTAAGCCTCACAATTGGAAACATCAGGCCGATCTGGAGGCCGATGCCACGAAGCTCATCGAAAGCTTCCGCAGTTTGCCCACCAAGCCGAGAATCCTTCTCTGCTCGCCTGTTCCCGCCCTTACCCATTCCAAAAAGAAGCCAAGATACGGCATCGCTGGTGACATCATTTCCGGACAGGTCAAACCTCGTCTCATGGCCCTGGCTCAGAAACTCGGCGTCGAATTCGTCGACCTTCATCACGAGCTCAACCTCGCAGGAGATCAGCTGGCCTCACAGCTCCCTGATCAGATTCATCCCAATGCCGTTGGCGCGGCTCGGATCGCCAAGCGATTGGCAGATCAAATTCATCACCCACGTATCGCCTCGATTGACTTAGCTGCCGCGCTGAAGAAGCGCGATATCGACACCAAGCCTGAAACTTTCGGCAACTTCAAAGGCGTCAGCTTCAAACTGCCTGGCTCAGGTGCGGCTTGTCGCATCATCGCGCCGCGAATGACGACCACCGAGCAGCGTTGGATCTGGCGCGCGCGTTTCTGGGGCCACCAACCAGCCCTCGATCAAGCTCTGCTCAACCGCGGCTTCTACGTCGCCTATTGCGATGTCAGCAACCTCTACGGGAGCCCCGCCGCCACTGATCGCTGGGATGCTTTTTACCAGCTCACCCAGGCGCTTGGCATGAACTCCAAACCCGTCCTCGAAGGAATGAGCCGTGGCGGACTCATCATTTTCAATTGGGCCAAGAAAAACCCCACCCAAGTTTCGGCAATCTACGGTGACAATCCAGTCTGTGACATCCGCTCATGGCCCATGAAGCGCCAGGGCCCCGACTGGCAGCGCTGCAAGAAGGTTTGGAACTTGGAGGATAACGCTGTCGCTGACTTTTCAGGAAACCCCATCGATGGACTCAAGCCCGTCGCCGATGCCAAGGTTCCCGTTTTCCTTGTGCTCGGCACCAAAGATGATGTCGTCCCGCTCGCTGAAAATGCCGATATTCTCGAGACAAACTACCTCGCCCTGGGCGGCAAGCTCACCCGCTGGGAAAAGCCAAACGGCAAGCACCACCCTCACGGACTGGCCCCCGTCTACCCCCTCTTGGATGCGCTTTTAGAAAGCACCAAGTAAGGGAAGTTGCTCGCTGTATCGCATCACTCCACTTTAAGCTCAACGGAGGGCAGCCCATCAGCCGTGCCGACGTAGACCCCGATCCGCTCGCCTTTCGCTTTCGGGAAATACGCACCGTCGACTGATCCTGTCAGCACGAACTGGCCTTTCTTGAGATGAGTCCCGCGCTCCAGGAGCTGATTGGCGAGCTGACGCAATGACTCGCGCGGATCACCAAGCACATTGCTCGCCTTGCCAGCATAGACTTCTTCGCCGTTCTTGAGCAGGTTCACCTGAATCTTGGTGTAGTCCAAGCCCTTAGGCGAAGCGCCTTTACCCAGCACCCAGGTATGCGCCCCGCAGCCCATTGCGACAATATCTCCGAGAGTGAGCTTGCCGGCACTCATGTCGTAGCGAAGGTCAGGAACATCGAGCCCGACGTGGACTGATTCGAGGTAGGGCATGAGCTCATCCACCGATTTTACCGGCTTGCGGATGTCCTTTTTGAGCTTAAAGGCGATCTCGGTCTCGATGTGAAATCCGATGAAGTCCTCAGCCTTTACCGCCCCACCACTCTTAACTTCCTGTTTTTTGAAAAAGGCACCAGAAACCGGAGCATCAACCCCCCACTTCTTCTGCGATGCCTCGCTGGCAAATGCCATCTTATAGGCCTTCACCGGCCCGAGACGTTTCGACATGCGCTGATCAAAGGCGGCTTGCACAATGTAGGCCTCCTCCAAGCTCAGCGGTCTGCCGAAGCTTGCACTGATCGGTGCCAAAGGCGTGAGCGTCAGCGCAGCCTTCTCAATCGCTTCCGCCCACTCTTCGGCAACCAGCACCTTCTCTGCGGGAAGTTCGGGATTCGGGTCGCCCACAGGCACGGCATTGCCATCGATCTGAAGGAGATAGGCGACTAGTTCATCACACTCTGCCGGGCTCAGATCTTGCGTCGCACCATGAAGCTGCTTGGTATTTCGATCGAGCAAGACCTCATGCAAATCTTTGGCCGAGCCATCGTGCAAATACGGCGCGGTCAGCCACAGACCGTGCAAAGTCGGCGTGACAATTCCTTTTAAGGGCTGTCCCACGCGCTTGCCCGATGCCTTGCCCAGCGTTCCAACATTGTGCACTCGGCCAGTCTCCTGATCGCTGAAATTTGCGCCACCGTGGCATTCGTAGCACTTGAGCTGTTTGAAATGCTCGCGTCCTTTCTGAGCTTCGATGGTCAGTTTCCCTTCTTCGCGATAGGGACTGGTCGGCATCTTGCGCAGTGAATCGACGTAGGCTGCAAGGGCATCGAGCTCAGCTGAGACCGCCACCTTGGAGCGTCCTAGAGCCGGCCAGACCTTATCGAAGTCTTTGCCTTTCGCGGAACTTTTCAGAAATCCCGTGCCGCCAAAGGCATGGCGAATGTCATGCTCGAAGTCCTGAATTTCATCGAAGTTGCCGCTGTGGTGGAAGATCGACTTTTTACCACCAGCCCCGAGCAAAGTCGGCGTATTTCGGATTCCCTCACCGCGATTGGTGAAGTCCCAGTTCTGTCCGTCATGCTCGCCATCCTGGTGACACGATGCGCAGCTCATGTAACCGTCTTGGCTCATCCGCGGATCAGCCGCGTGGTAGAAGATCTTTTTCCCCTGTAAAACCAGAGTATCCATTTTCTCTTCCTTGATCGTCGCGAGCGCCGCCAATTCGCGCACGGCAGACGAGCTCCCATCCAAGAGCGGGCTTACCTCGTAGAACTTCACTGTCCGGCTCAGGAAGCCGTGCACCACCAGCGTCCCATCGGGCAGAAATACCAGACCTCTTGGCGCATCGCCTACACCCAAGATCGAGGTGACGTAGTCTCCCGTGTAGGCATCCACCACCTCCACCGAATTGCTGCCCTGACAGGCGACAAACAAAAGGTCTCCTCGTGGGCTAAAAACGGCGGCTTGAGCGGAGTCCTTGTCATTGAAGTCATGCCTCGCTCCGAGAACCTCGAGCTCATTGGCTAGGTCGACTTTTGAAACAATGGTGCGCACCGTATTTTCAAAATTCAGGGCTAGTCCATCGCGCTGAAGCCCGCGGTCTAGGTTAGCCTTGCTCGAAGGAATCCACGCCGACCCGCCATCTGGTGAGATCACGACCTGACTGAGCAAATTCGGAACACCACGCCCCGAGTCCTCATCGTCAGGCCCGGGGTCATTGGCCAGTTCGACCTCCTTGATTAACTCTCCCTCCGGCGAAAACTTGAGCACTGCCGACTTTCCATCGAGGGCTCGGTAACGTGTCACCCAGAGATTCCCCTCGGGATCCTGAGCGATCCCCCGAAGGGCCCCCGGACCATCATAGTGGCTCCCTATCGTGACCCCATCGAAACCAATTTTCAGCAATTGCCCGGTGGCCTGCGTCGTGACCCATAAGCCACTGCCATCACGGGCAAACAATACGCCGTAAGGACGCACCCCCTCCGGCAATAGAAATCGAATACCAATCTCCCCCGTCCTAGCATTCAGCATCATAATCTGAGCTGGCTCGTCTATCGTTACGGCCACACTATTTCCCCTTTGGGCGAGGGTCCGCGGCTTTCCGAGCAAGCGGATTTCTCGAATCAATTTCTTGGCCTCCGAATCGATCATCGCGACCGAGCGGTTGTCTTCGTTGACCACCCAAATCCGCTTCCGTTCCTCGTCAGACACAATCGTTCCAGTATGCTGCGGAGCGACCTTTGCTGGAGCCAACCCGACCCGGTGCTCCACCGAGACCGTTGCCTCGCGCTCGCCTTTAACCGCCCTAGCCTGAACAAAATACCGCCCTGGCTCGGCAAATTCGTGCTCAACCGCCATATCGCTGGAGGCCTTCACCACCGGGCTACCATCGCCGAAGTCCCATGAAAGCTGCGCCTTTCCATCACACTTCGCACGGAACTTCACCCCTTGCCCAATCAAGCTCGGCTCCAGACGCTCGACTTCCAGGCCGAAATCACTCAGGACCTCACCGGTGGAAAAGCTCATTAGAAAGCGCTCCTCTATCGGATTCTGAAGCTGGTCTTTGACCGACCCCACTTCTGCTAGAACCTCGTAGCTAGTCGAAGCTTTCAAGGGCGACAAAGGACAAAAATTCGCTAGTCCGTTATTCAAGCTCCAGTGCCCTGCCACCTCAGCACCGCCAAGCTCGCGGACGATGATGGACTTGAGCGATTCATGATCAATCTCGTCGGTTAGACTTAGCCCGATACGGCTGCTCAAGGGCACATTGGTCGCCCGATTGGCTGGATTAGTGTAATTGATCTCTGGTCCCTTGCGGTCTGGATGCGCTTGGTGAGCGACCAGTTTGCTGCCCGTGCCATGATCGCAGGTCATTAGGACCAGATTTCCCAGCACGTGTGCTCCATCGAAGTCCTGTTTCGGGATCTTCAAAGTCACACCTTTGACAAATTTCGGACGCCTCGGATCTGTCACGTCCAGCTTGGCGTAGGAATTCGATACGCCCTGATGGAGGAATCCATCCTGGATCACACCATAGCCCCCTTTTGAGCCCAACTTCGGCCCTTCATACTTGGAAATGAGCTTGGTCTGTGAGGGCTGGTGCAGATCCCATACCTTCGGCCTTTCTCCGATTCCATAGAGATAGCCACCATTAAACAGCGCACTGTAGCCGACCGACTCCCTGAGCACTTTTACAACCTTAGGCTCCTCCGGGTCGGAGGCGTCCATCACTACGATCCCCGGTCCGTCGAAGCTATTCGCCACGAGCAAATTGCCGCACGCATAGATCGTCCCAATCGAGAATCCCCCAAGCTTGGAAATCGGCACCGTATCGACCAGCACCGGATTCTTCGGGTCATCGACTTTTACAATGTGAATTCCCGTATTGGTCCCCGCCACGTAGACATAGGGAAATTGCATCGCCAGCCACCAAGAGGTATCCGCATAAGCTCCAATCTTAAGTCCTGGCAGGTCGATGGCACTGACAAATTCGGGCTTGAGTGGTTCCGTCCAGTCCCAGACCTGCATGCCCTTCTGCGCATTGAGAAAGACCAGATCGCGCCCATCGTGTTGGATTAGACCGTAATTATGTCCCTCGTAGAGCCCCCGCGTGTTGTCATCGAAATAAGACATCACCCTCCGAGGTGAAAAAGGGTCCCTCAAGTCGAAGGCCGCGATACCACCTTCGCCCAGCCCGCTATCACGAGCCTCAACCATCATCAAATAGCCCTTGAACCAAAGTGGTGCCGCATGGCCGAGACGGTCCTTCACCGAGCTTTCGAGCGTCGCGAAAGGACTGAACAAGGCATCCTCCTTAAAGTCCCTCTGCTCTAGCCCACCATCGGCCGCGAATGCGGTGCTCAAGCTCAGGCAAGCCGCCAAAAGCAATTGGTAACAATGTTTCATGATTTTTTGTCCTCCATTAGGTATCCCAGTTCCATCGAAAGCTTCCTGGTTAGGCGCCCCAGCTCCTCACCCACTTCTGCCAGATCGTGTTCCGTCAATCTCACGGAGGGCCCAGTGATCCAGATCGCAGCTACCGGATACCCATAAGCATTGAGCACAGGAGCCCCAACACAGTGGCAGCCCTCAATCTGTTCTGCAAAGTCGTAGCCCACCCCGCGAACTCGAATTTCATCCAGCTCGCGCAAAAGTTCGGGAACCGCCGTGATCGTTCGCTGATTGTGAGCTACTAGATCCAGGGCATCGACTAGCGACGCCTGTTCAGCTTTCGGTAGAAACGCCATCAACACCTTACCAGGCGCCGTGCAATGGAGCTGAAACCTTGCTCCAGCCTGCACGCGAAAATTGAAATGATGAGTCCCGGCTATTTCCTCAAGCACCGCCCCTTCGCCGTCCATCAAGGTGCCAATCAAGACTGTTTCGCCAAATTCATCGCGCAGCGATTGCATCGCAGGCCTAGCTAGCTCAACGAGATTCGTCTCAGAGAGAGCTCGATATCCGAGAGAAAATAGCTTCCGCGTGATCACCACCTGTCCATCCGACGAATGCTGCTTGAGGTAACCTCGCCTGATTAACGACTCGCAAATTCGATACATCGAATTTCGGGGTATCCCGAGTTCCTTGGATAATGAGAGGATCGATGAAGCCTTGGCCCGATCGGCCAGATACTCAAGAACCGCGAAGGCTCGATCTATACTACTCTTATTTTCAATCATATCGGCAAAGAAGCTCTCAACCTCGTTAAGATCGGATACTCAATCAAATCACCATCTCATCAATCTAATTCCTTACAATCTGAACACTAATCCCACATGTGGGAATTCTACTCACCAAGCTTCCCACTGGCATTATTCCACATCTCGTCGATCTTCCTCCATGCCCGTCATCCACCTCGAGACCCTGATCCACGCCCCGCGCGAAAGAGTCTTCGATCTCGCCCGCAACATCGACCTGCACTTGGAGTCCACCGCCCACACCAAGGAAAAAGCTGTCGCCGGCCGGACCGCCGGTCTTATCGAAATGGGCGAAGAGGTCACCTGGGAGGCCACGCATTTTGGCATCCGTCAGCGCCTCAGCTCTCGCATCACCAAATTCGATAAACCAAGTCACTTCAGGGACTCCATGGTCAAGGGAGCCTTCAAACGATTCGATCACGACCACGATTTCCTCAAACACCCAGAAGGCACGCTCATGGTCGACCGCTTCGACTTTGAGTCCCCTCTCGGCATCCTCGGCAAGGTCGCCGACCACCTCGTCCTAAAACGCTACCTCACCCGTCTCCTCCAGATCAGAAACGAGCTCATCAAATCCACTGCTGAAGTGGATTAAATTATCGAACAATCATATCGCTGCGGCTTTGCGGCTTCGACTCTTCAACAATCAAATTCCCCATCGAGACACCCGCCCATAGCCCCAACAATGCCGGCACCGCAAGGAACCAGGCCGGCAGCTCGTATTTCCCGAATAATAATGCACACAAGAACTGCGCAGGGAAATAGATCAAGACCCCGACCAAAGACATCGAAAAGCCAGCAGCCAAGGGAGCAAAGAGAACCGCCACGATAATCTCACTAAACAAACCAGCTGCCAGAAGGGTTGCAAACGAGCCAAGCATCGTGCCTAAAGAAGCCGCAAGGACT
The DNA here is from genome assembly GCA_964021555.1 of uncultured Verrucomicrobiales bacterium. Taxonomy (GTDB): domain Bacteria; phylum Verrucomicrobiota; class Verrucomicrobiia; order Verrucomicrobiales; family Akkermansiaceae; genus CAXIBU01. The sequence continues at coordinate 18,056 of CAXIBU010000029.1, forward strand.
ACCGCAAACAGCCGTCCCAAAATCGTTGAAGTTGCCGAATGGAAGACTTCTACGAAGTCCCATCTATTTTCGGGATCCATATTGCAATGATGGCTCAAGTAATAATGATATGCAAGTGGGGCGGTTCACAATTCAACTTGTTCATCAGGTCCGCTGGCTTCTAATACCACTTAGTGAATGAAAAGAGACGAATGCTGGAGCGATTTTTCGCATTGGCAAGGCGCGACGCCTGCGCGCCGTGGCGGGAAGGAGTGGTGCGGGCACCACGACTGAGGAGCAACGCCGCCACTGGAAAAAAGCGCCCAGCTTCTTTCAAATCGCGAAGCGCACTCCCAAAAAAGCCCAAATAATCTCATTCGTCTCGTTTGATTTGCTAAGTGGTATAAGCTCACCTCATGATATCACCCCGCCGCTGCATTGCTTATCTCTTCCTATTTGTAGTGGTCGTGGTTGTCGGGATCATCATCATTCTCCCGAAAGGGCATCAGCACTGCATCAAGCAAGCTCACAGCATTCTGAGCATCTACGCTGGCGATAATGACGGCAGGTTTCCCTCCAGTGAAAAAGGCTGGGCCGATGCGCTACTGGCGCTCGAAGGAGCTTCTGACAACGGCGCCTGGATCGACTTCTGCACCAATGGCGATGATAAAGGAGATTACTTCAGGCAAGCTCTCGCCTCGGGCAATGACATCGACGAATCGATCCCGAGCCGAATCTACGTTCAAGGCCTATCAAGTGAATCCTACGGAGGCATCGCCATCCTTTTCGACCGACAGTCCACCTCCGGCGGCGACCACGGCCCATCACTCTTCAATACTCGCCCCATGCTGAGAGAAGTCATTAGCGTCAACGGAATGATGGAAACCGTCCGCGACACCGAATGGCCGGCCTTCGTTAAAAAGCAAAAAGAGCTCCTAAAAGAAGAAGGCTTCACCCCAGCTCAAATCGCCGAAATCTACGGCGAGTTCTAGAGCACATCATTCTGCTCGATATCCATTACCTGAAATCAAGAATTTACCTCGCAGAGCCGCAGAGATTACGGGGCTAGCTAATTCTTTTTTCTCTACTCACAAGCCTAGCCCCCTCCG
>CAXIBU010000030.1:0-19124 GCA_964021555.1 uncultured Verrucomicrobiales bacterium
GGGGTCGGAAGCGAGGAGCGGAGAAGGATCCAGGATATCAGCCAAAGCTTCGAAAAATTCGGCCTCGCGCAGGAGGGATTCGCATTGCCGATTCGAGCGCTTGTTTCGCCCTTGGCTGGTGTAGGTCCCTCGATGAAGTTCCAAGTATAGCTCACCATGCCAGATTGGTGGCGACTCCATCTCCGCTTCGGCTTGTTCGAAGAACTCTCTAACAGTCCCCATCTTTACTCGCGGTAGTCCTTCAAAGTCCTTCCACCTTCTGGCTCGTTCGATCATTTCTAGCGTAGGGCCACCGCCGCCGTCGCCCTGACCAAAAGGGAGCAAGGTTGATGATGCTTGGTCTTTCTGAGTGAAACCTTGATCTGCTCGATTAAGTTCTTCGGCAGTCAACCGTCCATTATAGGTATCCACCGGGGGGAAGTGGGTGAAGACCTGAGAGCCGTCATGTCCTTCCCACAAAAAGCTATGGTAGGGAAAGGTATTGGTATCGTTCCACGAGATCTTCTGGCTCATGAACCAATCGATGCCGGATTTTTGAGTGATCTGCGGTAGAGCTGAGGAATAGCCAAAGACGTCGGGAAGCCACAAATCGCGAGTTTCGACACCAAATTCGCGTTCGAAGAAGTGTTTCCCATACATGATCTGGCGGACAAGCGATTCACCAGATGGGATATTACAATCGGCCTCGACCCACATGCTACCAACGGGCTCCCATTGTCCGCGTTTAACTGCCGCTTGGATGCCAGAGAATATGTCTGGGTAGTGATGTTTCATCCATACGTAGTGGATCGGCTGGGAGCATGAGAAATGGTAGTCCGGGTGCTTTTCCATGTAGGCAAGCGCCGTCGAGAATGTGCGCGCGCATTTCCTAATGCTCTCCCGTAAGGGCCAGCACCAGGCGGTATCAATATGAGCATGTCCAACGGCGAAGACCTGCTGAGCGGTGTCCCCATTTTTGCAGGTCATGACTGGCTCAAGCACTTTTCTTGCGGCTTCGACCCAGCTTGATGAGGTGGAGTTCATCAACTGGCACGCCTCGCTCAAGGCCCGACGCAAGCGAGCTCGGCGCATGCTCTTCAGCGGGAGTTGTTGCATCGCTTCTCTGCACACGCGATAGTCGATTAAGAGCTGGAATACTTGTTCATCGCGTATCGCAAGTCGTGCTTGTTTTACACGAAATAGTGGCTTTTTACTAGAGGTCTCTTCGTGCTCGGCTTTTCCCCAATGCCACTCAGCCGCTGGGTTTGCAGCTGCTTCGACATGAAATTCGACCTCTTCATTGCCCGACGAGTCTTCAAATAAGGGGACGGCTGTTCGATTGCGACTGACGGCGATCATCGGCTTGCCCTCGATCCAGACAAGACCCTCTCGTCCAAAGCCCTCTTGTTGCTCAAAGCTCAAGTCAATTAAGGCCACAACTTCACAACTCCGCCAACGCTCAGGCACACGACCTGAAAAATGAAACCACGCGGTATCCCATGGCTGCCCCCATGGATCACCTTCCTTGACCGTTTGATACTCTGCTTCAAGAGCTTGCGCGTAGGAAACCGGCTCTCCGCCGACCTGCCACATTTTGATATTGAGCGTTTCAGTATCCGGAAAGAGGAGAGGGGAGATGAAGCGATCTTCTGCTAAGAGTAGGCGTTTTTCGATTTTTGAGTCGGTCTCCATTTGAGTGAGTGCTTAATCTAATCGTCGTTGCGACCGCTGAATCCTAAGCGTTATCACGGAAACTCGACCACCGATCAGGAAATGTCTCTTCATGATACAAGTTGCGCAAGGTGAGCGATCACCCATTGAAAAGAGAATGGCGTCGGCGTGTTCCATGGGTTGACTATTGCGATGAGTCCCGATAGTTAGCCGCGTATGGATCAACAATCAACCGCCGACCTCTTGGCGCTCGATACGGAAGCCCTCAAGGGCCGTCTGTCCGAGCTCAAGAGGTATCTTTGACGTCCCGAGCCTAGAAAAAGAAGTCGCTGGCTTTGAAGAGCGTATGTCTGCCGGAGACTTCTGGAATGACAGCGATGCTGCCCAGAAGGTTGTGGCTGAGGCCAATGCCGTCAAACGCAAGCTCAACCCCTTTAAGGACCTGGTGCGTCGTTTCGAGGATCTTGAGGCTCTGATGGAGCTGGCCTCCGAGATGGACGACCTCGATTCCGCAAAGGAAGCCAATGCTGAATTTGCCTCGATCGTGAAAGAGTTCGAACGTTTCGAGCTGGTCACTCTTCTGGATGAAGAGACCGACAGCAACAACGCCTTCCTCGTCATCAATGCGGGAGCTGGCGGCACCGAAGCGGCGGACTGGGCGCAGATGTTGCTCCGCATGTATACCCGGTGGGCGGAAAGCCGTGGCTTCACCGTGAACACCGTGGAATATTCTGAGGGTGAGGAAGCAGGCATTCGATCAGCGACTTTGAAGATCGAAGGGGAAAATGCCTATGGTTTCCTCAAGAGCGAGCGTGGTGTTCACCGCTTGGTGCGAATTTCACCCTTCGATAGTGCGGGTAAGCGGCATACTTCCTTCTGCTCGATCGATGCGACACCTGAGATTGACGACACCATCGAGATCGATATTCCTGAAAGTGATGTCGAGACCCAGACCGCTCGTTCCGGTGGTGCGGGTGGACAGAACGTCAACAAGGTGGAGACCGCATTTATCATCAAACACAAACCGACAGGTTTGGTGATCAAGTGCACGCAAGAGCGTTCGCAGTTGCGCAACCGCGAGCTCGCCTGGGAAATTCTCCGGGCCAAGCTCTACCAGATGGAGATGGACAAACGCCGCGCGGCTTCCGAACAGGAATACGGTGAAAAAGGCGACATTGGATGGGGTAATCAAATTCGCTCCTATGTCTTCCAACCATATCAAATGGTTAAGGATCTTCGGACCGGATTCGAAACCGGTAACATCCAGTCCGTAATGGACGGCGAGATCGATGGATTCATCGAAGCCAAACTGCGCGGTCAAACGGTCAAAAAGGGCGGCAGCGGAGAGTAGTAATTGCGGATCGATGGGCGAAGTCATACCAAAAAAGGCTGTCTACCGCCTATCGATCTACCACCGCTGCCTGCGCAAGCTGGAGGAGAACGGTGTCGATACCGTGAGCTCATCCGCACTGGCGAAGGCGGCGGGGGTCAAGCCCTCGCAGCTGCGCAAGGACTTTGGTTATCTCGGGCAATTTGGCACTCGGGGCCTCGGCTACAGTGTCGGGGCGCTGATGGAAGTGATCAAAAAGACGATTGGCCGCGCCAAACTACAGCCGGTGGTGCTGGTCGGGGTTGGTAATCTGGGATCGGCTTTGCTGCGCTATGATGGCTTCAAGAAAGAGGGTTTCGAAGTGGTCGCTGCCTTCGATCTGGATCCGGCGCAAGTCGCAGAGCGGATCGCACTGGATATCCCGGTCCTCGGGCAGGACAAGATTTGCGAGTTCGTCAGCGAAAATGAAATTCGCATGGCGATCCTAGCGGTGCCTGGTCCGTTTGCTCAGAGTGTGGCGAATGATCTGGTTGCCTGCGGTGTGGTGGGAATTTTGAATTTCTCGCCAGTGATCCTGCAGGTGCCTGATGGCGTGGTAGTCAACAGTGTGGACCTGGCTTTAGAGCTGGAGCAGCTCAGCTATTTTGTCCGCCCTCCGGAAACGGGTGAAATCGAGGACGACGCAAAATGAGTGAGAATTTTGATCTTCCAGACGAGACAGACGAGCCCGTTGAGCACCCAATCTCTGACGAGCTCGATCTGCACTGCTTCCAGCCCCGCGAAATCGGAAGTCTGATCCCTGAATACTTTCGGGAATGCCGGATGCGAGGGATCCTTTCTGTGCGGTTAATCCACGGAAAAGGAACTGGCGCACTGCGCGAGGGCGTGCACCGGCTCCTTGAAAAACGCCCTGAAGTGATCAGCTTCAACCTAGCAGGCGGAGGCTCCGGCTCATGGGGCGCGACCTGGGTCACGCTCAAGCCGTGGGACGAAATAGCTACTTCTTGATAAATTCCTGAATCACGCTGACAGGGAGGATGTAGGACTCGATGCGACCGGCGCGGGCGATGGTCATTCCTACGAGCTTGCCGTCGAGATTGTAGACGGGTGCGCCGGCTTGTTCGGGCTGGATCACCATGTCGGTCTGGATCGCGAGTGGATAATTGTCGCGCTGTCGGGACAGGCGGTTGCCGCCCATGCGGTTCATTTGGTTAAGTCGCGCCGATGAGAAGCCCATGTCGGGTCGTTTTCCGAGGGTGACTTGAAAGGCCTTGGTCTTGCCGGCACGTTCGACCTGAATCCTGATGGTGTCGCCAGGTTGATATTCGAGTAGGGTTTTTCTCAGCTTGAAGAGCCCGGTAATGTCGACATCCTCGACTTTGGTCAAACGATCACCGCCGCGCAGGCCTGCGGCACGGGCGGGGCCGTTGGGAACCTGGTCGACGATTAGGCCGGGACGAATTTTTGACTCTGATGTGACAATGCCAAGCAGCGCCATATCTTGCTCTCTGAGATTTCGCTGAGGCACGCTGGTGACGCCAAATGCGGCCGCCTTCCCATTCATACCGGAGGCTACCATAAAGTCACCTAGCCCGACTTCCGCGGCGCGATTGAAATCGACCGGCACCGACTTGATCCCCATCGCGCGGATCAGGGCGAGGTCGTTCTCTTCATCGGTTTTGATCACTTCTCCGACGACGAGCTTTCCGTCAGAGTCCTGGACAAAAACGCTGCCTTTTCCAAGCTCGCTTAGTTTGGTGAGGACCTTGTCCCTAGTGACAACGGTGCCGAGCGCACGCCAGCGGTTCTTGCCATCGCGGATGGCGACGACGGAAGCAAATTTCGGAGCTACTAGCTGATCGAGCGTTTTAAAGAGGGTTTTTTCCTGATTTTTGAGGATCTCGTATTCCCCTTGAGGAATGATGTCGTTGAGCGGAGTCGTCCGGCGCTGAGCGGAGACGGGAAGGCTGAAGAGAAGGAGAAGTGAAAGACAGTGACGGAATTTCATGGCTGGAAAAAATTACTGGTTGGGAAAGACATCGGAACGGCGCATCAGAGTGACCGGTTGGATCATGAACTTGCCATTGCGCTTGATGGTAAGCTTGATGGTCTCGCCGACCTCATGCTTGGCGAGCTCCCGAAGAAGGTCGCCAGCGTCGCGGAGTTCATTGCCCTCGATCTGAACGAGAAGATCACCGGCACGGAGCTTCGCCTTGGCAGCGGGTGATCCGGGGACGACCTCAGCCACCACAATGCCTCGTCGCGAAGCACCCATGGTGATGCCTAGAACCGGGCTATCGGGGTCGATTAGCGGGCTGATGCCGAGTTCGCCCCATTTTTTACCGCTGATGAGGTCGCGCCAATTCTCTTCAAAGGCATCGACCGGCGCGTGGTTGTTGATGGAAAGGTTGTTGCCGATCGAGGAATGAATGCCGACAACTTCGCCGTTCAGGTTGAAAAGTGGCCCACCGGAATCGCCACCGATGAGAGTGCAATCTGACAGTAAGAAGCTGCGCTTGCCGTTCTGAAGAATGCGGGCAAAGCGGACTGGAGGACGCCTGTTGGGGTCGTAGCCCTTGGCGTGGCCGAGTGCCACCACCCAATCCCCGGGGGCAAGAACAGCGGATTTGCCCATTTTGCAGTGCGGCCAATTACCAGGGCTAGTGATTTTCGCCATGGCGATGTCGCGGGTATAGTAAGCACCTAGCACCTTGGCATCGGCTTCGGTTCCATCGGGAAAGACGACTTTGACGGTCTCGGACTTATCGACCACGTGGGCGGCCGTTAGGATGAGGCCGTCGGCGCTGATAACGACACCCGAGCCGCTGCCGCTGCCATTGAGCAGGGCGACCGTAGCAGGGGTGCATTTTTGACCGACGAGCTGAACCCTTTTCTCAAGGTTGCGAAGAGCACCAAGGTCGAGTGGAGGTTCAGCTGGCGCTTGGGCAAATGCGCTAGCCATCACCGCCACCGCGGCCCAAGGACGAATCAAGGACTTTAGAATGGATGACAGATTAAGTTTCATTATCAAAGATAGCGGGAGATCATGGCGAATTTGTTTGAACCTTCCTGTCTCCCTGATGACTCTACCCGAGTTACCGCGATAATCAACCGGACGACAAGCCCATGGGAAGATTCAGAAGAGAACGCGAGCAGAGCTCCAAGTTTAGGTGGAAGTCATTGATCTTCTGGCCCTTTACTTTGAGTCGATATATCGGCTCGATGGGTGGTGCTTGGTATACTCGATTGTTCCTTCGCTTGTCGAGTTTAGGGCTGTTCCTGGGGATCGCCTTTGGAACGCCCTTGCTGATTTTTTACGGTGCGATGGCGCAGGGCTACGATCTCGATGAAGTCGTTGAAATGCCGGAACGGACCATCGTTTATGATGCACGAAAGGATGAGTTCATGCAGTTGCATGGCGAAAATCGATCCATCGTTGCTTATGACGAAGTTGCCCCGGTATTTGTTGATGCACTGGTTGCTCGTGAGGACGAGCGATTTTTCAAGCATGGCGGGGTGGACCTCCTGGGCATTGCCCGCGCGACTTTACGTAACATCAAAGATCGAAAGTTCACTCAGGGCGGCAGCACCTTGACCATGCAGCTGGCGAGAAATAGTTTCTCACTCGGTGGAGATACCTTGCACCGGAAGTTGCTGGAGATCGCAGTGGCGATCCGGATTGAGAACCGTTTTAGTAAAGAGGAGGTGCTCCAGCACTACATGAACCGCATTTTCTGGGGTCAGAATATCCGTGGGGTCGAGATGGCGTCGCAAGCCTACTTCAGTAAGTCGGCCAGTGAGCTGGATACTTCCGAGGCGGCGATGCTAGCTGGCATCATTCGTGGCCCGAATTACTTTTCGCCCTTCAAGAGCATGGAGCGGGCGACTGCCGAGCGCGATGATACTTTGGACCGGATGGTAGCCGCGGAAAAGCTGACCCAAGCGGCGGCCTCGGAAATCAAAGCTCAGCCATTGAAGGTCGATCCCCAGGGGCGGCGAAAGTCGCGGGACTCCTATGCCGAAGCCTCTCTGCGCAAGGAGTTGGACCTGATCTTGGAACAGGAGAAGATCACGCTAGGTGGTTTGCAGGTCTTCACCACTCTCGACATGAAGCTCCAAAAAGAAGCTGAGCGCTCGCTCGGGGCTCGCTTGGATCGATGGGAAAAGTCGAAGGCCTACAAGCATCAGACCAAGGCCGAATTTGATGCTCTTCAGAAGAAGAATCCTGATGCCGCGCCGCAATACTTGCAGGGGGCGGTGGTTGCAATTGATAACCAGAGCGGGGCGATCCGTGTGCTGGTCGGGGGGCGCGATGCCTCAGATAGCGAATTTGACCGGGCGAGAAAGGCGCAGCGCAGTGTGGGATCACTGTTCAAGCCCTTCGTTTACGCGACTGCCTTCAATAAGGGGCTGCTGCCGGGCTCTTATGTGTCGGATGCCCGGGTGACGCGCGAAGAGTATCCAGATCTACCCAGCGGATGGTCGCCTGCAAACTCTGATGGCAAGTTCGGTGGCTTCATGCCGGCTTATCTGGCGCTGGTGCGCTCTCGAAATACGCCCGCGGTGAGGGTAGGTGCTTATTCGGGGATTGATCGGATCCGCGAGATGGCAGGCAGTGCAGGATTCCTCGGTGAGATCCCTAATAACTACGCGAGCTTCTTGGGTAGCTTCAATGCGACGCCGATGGAAGTGGCGAGTGCCTACACAACCTTTCCGAACAATGGCTCGCGACCACGGCCCTATCTGATCGAAGAAATTCGGGACCGTAATGGCAAGACACTGTATCGCTCCGGAGTGCTTCCGGTGCCGGTCTATTCCCAAGGAGCGACCTGGGTGACGGCCCAGATTTTGCAAGGGGTGACCCAAGCGGGAGGGACGGCAAGTCGGACCAAGGAGCTCGGATTTACCGCGCCGAGTGGTGGCAAGACCGGAACAACTAAGAACTACACCAATGCGTGGTTCGCTGGATTTTCTTCTGAAATAACCTGTTGTGTTTGGGTCGGGATGGATTCCCAAAATCAATCGATTGGTTCAGGAGCTTATGGGTCGACGATGGCCTTGCCGGTATGGGTGGATGTGATGAAGGAGGCTCAAAGCCTCGGCTACCCGGCGAATGAAATTGGCAGCAATCCGCCCACAGAGAAATGCACGGTATGTCGCTTTTCTGCCAAGCGGGCAACGACTGGGTGTCAGCAAGCGACGCGCGCCTATCCGACCGAGCTGCCCTTAGACCTTGTCCCACGAGAGGTATGCACCCAGCATCCTGGCAATCCGCTGGATCGCAATATCGGGGCGTCCCCACGTCGCGCGGTTCCTGCCAACTAATCCAAGCCGTTTAACCCACGCTGATGCCCAAAAACCAACGTCGCAAACTCATTGACCGCTGCCCGGCCTTCGTTCGGGTATTGATCCGGTGGGGGATTTGGCTGAGCTGCACCGCGCTCGTGCTAGGTTTCGCGATAGCCTTGTTCTACTTCTTCCTGGGGCTGAAATTCGACATGTCCAAGGTCGCAGAAATGCCGGCGAGGACTTTGATTCTCGATCAGGACGGGCAAGAAATGACCAGTCTGCACGGGGTCAATCGTCGTCCCATCACTTACCAAGACCTCCCACCCATTTTAGTGTATTCCCTGTTGGCGCGTGAGGACGCACGGTTCTTTGAGCATCCTGGAGTTGATCCTCTGGGTGTTCTGCGGGCGATCCGGCGCAATGTGATGGATCGATCGTTCAGCGAGGGAGCGAGCACGATCTCGATGCAGCTTTCGCGAAATTCGTTTGAGCTCCGGGAAATGAGTTTGCACCGCAAGTTATTGGAGGTGGCGGTTACGTTAAGGATCGAACAGCACTACAGTAAGGAGGAAATTCTGGCGAATTACCTCAATCGAATTTACTTCGGCAGCGGTTGTTATGGCGTTCAAGAGGCGGCCTTGACCTACTTTGGCCATCCAGTGAACGAGCTCAATGAGGGCGAGTGTGCGATGTTGATGGGGATCATTCGAGGACCACACATCTTTTCGCCATTCCGCAATTTCGAGGCCGCAATCGAGCAGCGCGATCAAGTTCTGGATCGTCTGGTGGCGGAAGGATACCTGCAAAGTGACGATATTGAACGAATCCAGCAAATCCCCATTCGTCTGGTTCCCGAGGAGGCACGAGTCACCGAGCGATCCTATGCGCTGCAGTGGGTGCGTAGCGAACTTGAAGACTTGATCGATGCCGAAGAGATCGAGGCTGGGGGGCTGGTGGTCAAAACGAGTATCGACAGCAAGGCGCAAAAGGCCCTTGAAAGTCGAATTTCAGAGCAGCTATTCAAGCTGGAAAGTCGCAAGGATTGGAAATTCCCGGGGCGCAAACCGGGAGTGACCGAGGGCTATGTCCAGTGTGCTGCGATCCAAGCAGACCCGCGCAGTGGCGAGGTCAAAGTCGTGATTGGTGGGCGCAACCCGGAGGAGAGCTTCTACAACCGTGCCTTGTTCGCGAGGCGTGATCTAGGCAAAGCCTTCGCGCCCTTCGTGAACGTGGCTGCAAGCGAGCGAGACAAGTTGGTCCTCAAGGGCATGACTGTTCAAACCGGACGACAGGTCGGTCCTGGTGAAGTGGCTCGAATTTCGGAGCGACTGGGAATTTCTTCCACTCGCCGCGACGACGACCTTTTCCGCGGGGCGGTGGCCTGCACACCGAAGGAGCTCACTGAGGCCTTCGCTACGATGGCAGCAGGTGGCAAGAAGCCCGAGCTCCATCTGATTAGGGAAATTGCTGACTCCAAGGGTAGGGTTTTGTTCAAACGCCAGGCGAAGTCCAAGCAAGTGATCAGCTCCAGGTCGGCGGAGAGTGGACTGAATTTTGCACCGTTCGTGCCGAATAAGGAGTCCCCTAAGATGAGAGAGCTCCGTGAGTATTCCTTCAGTCAGCGCGACTACTGGGTAGCCCAAGTGCAGCCGAATAAAGAAGTTACTGTTCTCTGGTTCGGTTTCGATCAACCGAAGTCGCTTGCTCCGGCCAAAGCGATGGAAGGCTTGGTGGATCCTATCTTAGATTGATTTTCCTTTGACCTCAGACCGTTTGACGATTAATCACTGCTGTCGCCCATCCCCTGAACTAATTCCGGCCCTATTTTCCTTACTATGAAAGAATCAATGTCACGCAAGCACTTCGAAATTGGCGCTTACATCTTGGTCATCTCCCTCATCTGCATGTTCATCTTGTCTGTCTACAAGGTGCTGATGATGTTCCTGTAATTGCCCTAGCCGATCTCTCTTCGGGATTGGTCAGATTAAACCAATCCTACGTTTCCGTGGCTGGGCACCGTTTTCGATTTAAGGGGGAAGTCTCGAAATTGAGATTTCTCTGCTTTCTTTATCTGTCCAATATCGTCGCTTTTTTGGCGGCGATTGCTTTTGGGGTCATTGTTGGAATGGACCCTGAAAACAAATTTGCTCTATACTGTGGCCTAGCTTGTTTGGCGGCCTTGGTGATAGGAATGTTGATCTTCTTGATCTCCAAAAACAGTTTGCGATGCCCCTTGTGTCGAGGTCAGTTCTTGGCAGGCCAAGCGTGTTCTAAACATAGGAAGGCGGGCTCGCTGATTGGCAGCTATCGTTTGAAGATTGTCATGTGCGCCTTTTTCATCGGGCGGTTTCGCTGCCAATATTGTGGCGAACCGGTGCAGGTTAAATCGCGTAAAGGCTAAGCTTTACTAGCGAAAGGTCTGGCGCACGATGAGTCTGGTGCTGCCGTCTTGGAACCGTTCCTCGGCGCTCACGATTTTTTCGCCATCGCGTTCTAGGTCCCAGCGCTCGTCGGTGGAGATTTCCCATCCCTCGGCTAGTTTTTGATTGAGGAATTCTTGGCGGGGGAGGTTTGGCTCTGGGTAACTAGGGATTGAATTTTCAAAAGGCAGCGAACTTTGCGCTTGCTGGGCTTCCGCGCCTAAAAGGAAGCAGCGGAAAAAGCCGTCGCGTCCTGCTTGGCGTGCTTTGGGTTGCAGTAGACTCATCACGCGCAGGAGCCATCTAGCCATCGGCGTTTGGTAGCCACTGGCGAGTGGCTTGAGCGGAAGCTGGACCGTGCTGCGACCCTGATAGGCGGCTGAACCAAGGGCGCCGTGGTAAATAGTGGACTCTCGATTGAGCCCCGATCCTGAGGTGTAAACGACGCCTTGCCAATGAGGCGCTCCTTCATCGGTGAAACGCTGCGGGTGTTTTTCACGCAGTAAGTTCTCGGCGACCCCGTAGCCCCATTGTTGTTTAAGGAATTTGAATAGCGTCGGTCTTGGGCGGTGCCAGACGAGGGCATCGGGTGCGTAGGCCAAGCGATCGCCTTGATCGAGCAGCCGCCAGCAGATGTCGACATCGTCGCCAGCACTGGTGAAACGCGGATCAAACCCTCCCATGTCGAGCAAGGTCTGGCGATGAATCGCAAGGTTACAGCCGGGAAGGTGCTCCGCCTGTTGGTCATCCAGCATGACATGACTAGCACTTCCGGGCGTGGAGGCATTGATTGCCTCGGCGAGGCTCGATGCGGGTGGAGGGAGATTGGGGCCTCCTATGGCACGGGCTTCACTATTGCTGATGGCACGGCGAATTTCCAAGAGCCAATCGGGGTGGGCGATGCAGTCATCATCGGTGTAAACGACCCATTCGCTTTTGCTGCGCTCTGCCCCGAGATTACGAGCAGCTGAGAGCCCGCGAGGAGCTTGGCGGATGACAGTGATGTCAGCGTATTGGGCGAGAACCTCTGGGGTGTCGTCCTGAGAACCATCATCGACAACGATGATCTCATCTGCGGGCGAATGCTGTTTCAGGACGCTTTCGATGGCAGCAGCAATTTGGTGTCCGCCATTGCGGGTGCAGATGATGACTGCCAGAGTTGGGGAAGAAGATTGGGCTCCATTCTGAAGGGGTGCTCGGAACTGCTCTCTGAGCTTCTCTGCTAGCGGTTTGCTTTGTCCTTCGATGTCCACGATGCCAAAGCCCCATTCTTTCATCAGTCGGCCCTGGTTCCACCATCTGTCGGAAAAGGCGTAAACCGTCAGCCCGGCGGCACCTAATTGTCGTGCGGTCGCGCAGAGTTCGGTGACCAATTGAGCCTGCTTTTCGAGTCCGAGTGAGTGGCTATCGGCGCCGATTTCGCTAATGATCAGAGGGCGGTCGGAGGAGAGGAGGCGCAGACGGCGCAGGTAGTTGGCGAAGTCGTCCACGCTCTCAAGGTAAACGTTAAAGGCAGTGAGATCGGCGTCGTCTAGCTCGAGGTATTCGGTGGTTGGGTAATTGGCGTAGGCAACCAGTTTGGAGGGGAGCAGCTCTTTGACCACGCCGACCAGCCAATTGAGCTCGGATTTCACCAGTTTTGGGCCCATCAGGCGGACCAGGTCGGCGGGCACTTCATTGGCCATGTAGATTAGCTCGATCGCGGGGTGCGACAGTGATGGCTGCCAAACTCTCCATTGTTCGAGCATCTGTTGGCGCCATGCGCGGCGGTCTTGCAAGAAATGAATGCTCCAGTCCCAGGCTGGGCCAACGGCAAGGCTGAGCCCGCAATCAGTAGCTGATTTTAGCAGGTCGGTAGTAGGTAAACCGTAGAGTCTGATGCCGTTGAAGCCCAGTTCACGGATCTTCTCAAAATCGCGCCGAATTTGATCTTCTTCAGGGAAGTTCAGCCCGTCTTGCCGGGGCGGAAAGGGGCCGTAGGTGAGCCAGCGCATTTCCACTCGCTGCCCCCCTCGGCTGAGGAAGGGGCCGGTGCATTTGAGTGGTGCGAGGTGGTCTGACACGCCCCGTCTTTATCCCTCTCGAAGCACTCATGCAATTGAGGAAATGCTAAATTACGCATCGAGCAGGCGATGAACGCAGGGAGCGAAGCTTTCAAGGTCGAGATCAAAGTCGGGGTCCTCTGGCTCGCAGTGCGAAGTGTGGGCGGAATAAGTGTGCCCCGCAGCTGCTGAAAGTCGGTAGAAATGCGGGTAAATGAAGTCGCTAGGATAGCATTCCAGCACCTTGGTTCCTGGCGGACTGAAGATTAAATTCGTCAGTGCCGCGCCGTGAGGGGAGATGACAAAATCGATGGTCGAAAAGAGCTCAGCCTGAGCTGGCACGTCAAGCCCGTCCATGGTGATCATTTCGAAGCCTAGTGGCTCCAGTAAATCCATTAGAGCCTGCTCATTGCGGACGCGACGACGCCAGGCATCGCCACGGCTAATGTAGAGTCTGCGGCCTGCTCCTTTCTGAGGAGGTAGATGGAAACCCTGTCGAACGAATTGCACCGCTTCGGGAGTGGGGTGACCCGGGGTGGGGTAGTTCGGGACGATGAGCTCGGTGACGGCGAGGTGGGTGTCCGCCTTTGCCTCCAGCCACTTTGATTCAGGAATCCCCAGTGCCTCGAGCGCGGCTCGATGGTAGGGTCGGCTGAGTGGAGTGTAAACGTAGTCGTATTCATCGGGGGCGATCGTGCGCAGGCGCGGCACGGCATCGACCATCCAGTGGAAGTAGTTCTTCCATGAGGAGATGGTAGGGATCACCAGCACACGGGCATCTAGGCGCTCAATTTCAGGCAGCCCGGCGTAGTGGCAAATTCGGTTACCGAGCTGGAAGTCGCGGAACTCATGGGTGAGGTCGTCGAAGATCCGGTTATCCGCCGAAATGATCACGCCGTGGTGCGAGAAGACCCGTGCGCCTTCAAGCTTGGCAACGAAGTGAGCTGGAAAGCGAACGGCGGTTCCTCCGAGCGCCTTGAGCACGATCTCCGGGAGGTCGACGAAGTGCAGGGGATCGAGAACCTCGGCGGGGCGACGAATTTCTAGCCGTTCCGGACAGAGAAATCTTGCGGAAACAGTCCCCGTCGGTGGTGGGGAGGTCCAGTCGGGATTGACGCGGAGCGGACGCAATGAACTGAGTTTTCGAGGTGACCTGTTAGCTTACCTTTAGATGGGCGAGTGCTCTTCGTCATCAGATTCCGGCACGGGAGGCAGAAGATCCTGGCGTTGCAGCAGTCTTTCGATATTGAGGTCAGGGAGCAGGGCCTCATCAGTATCTCTCAAGATCGCGGCGTAGGGGATCATTCGGTCGAGCTCTGCGATCGCGCTGTGGACTAGAGAAACGATGATGTTGCTATCGAATTTTTCCCGATCGAATAGGTTGCTCACGCGGAAGACCATGGCCTCACGGTCGATGTCGTATTCAAATCCGCCAATGGTCAGCTGTTTGTTGGTCAGCATGATCAGCTCGAAGAACATGCCGTAGCGCTCCTCGGGCATGGGGCACGGGGCCTCGCCTACGATTGAGATGGCATTCAGCTCGGTGAAAGCCTGAGCGTGAACGTGGACGCTGGTGTGATGGGCCTCGAAACGAGCTTGAACGACCGAGCGCTCAGGCAAGGGTTCGCAGTGCCAGCCTTGCTCGCCGAAGGTGTCGATGATGGATTGAAATTGAAGAGATGGTGGGCGCATGGGATCAGTTTTTGGAATCTGGTTTATCGGCTTCAGAGCTCTGCTCGCGCTTGGCTAAGGTTCCTTTAACGGCGGACAAGAGCATGGTTCGTTGGCGGGCGGTCAGTGGGAAAAGCGAAAGTTTGATGACCTCGGAAGGCTCGGTATCCAGTTCGAGCACGAGTTTGCCGCCGGCTATCGTGACCTCGCTGAGCTCCGGCCAGAAGACGGCGCGCATGCGCTTGGCGGGACGGAATAGGGGCAGGATCTCGATCCCCAGTGGGGTCAAAAGAATGTAGGCATGCCTGGCACAATGAATCATTCCACGAAGGGCACCGATGCAGATCAGACCGGCGAGCAGAGCTAGCCAAGGCGAAGGCGAGCTGGGAACTTCCTGATCACGGAAGTAAAGCCTGACCACCACGTAGGCGATAAGAATGACAGCGATAAGCGCGATTGCGGCCAAGATCCCCAAGTAGACCGCAAGCTGCGATCGGGTGAACCGAAGCTCTTTAACGGGGTCCTCTACCGGGCGGGGTGCTGCCATGTGCTGATGAGGCAGCGAGGATGCCGTGAAAGTCAAAGGGAAAGTGTCAGAAATCGCGGTCAAAGAGCGCTCGGAATTGCATTGAAATTCGCGCGTCTTGTCGTGAGGGTGGGCGCACATGGATGAGACACCGATTTTTGGCATTGATCTGGGCACTACCAATTCTGCGATTGGCATGGTGGACGCCGGATTTTCCTATTTGCTGGCGGATTCCGATGGGCGTCGCATTCAGGCATCGGTGGTGGCCTATGGTGAGGATGGCGAATTGAGCAGCGTTGGCGAAGCCGCGAAACGCGAGCGCTCCATTCACCCGCACCGCGTCGTTGGATCGGTCAAGCGCTGGATGGGGCGCCGGTTCCAAGAAGTCGCTGAGACTGACGAGCGTTTGCGCAGCGGTGAGCGGGGCGAGGCTCTTATAGAGATTTGCGGTCGGCTATTAAGTCCCGAGGAGGTGTCAGCGGAGATTCTCACCCATTTGAAATCGATTGCGGAGGCGCGTGTCGAGCATCCGGTGGAACGTGTGGTGATCACGGTGCCCGCGTATTTCAACGAGGCGCAACGTCTTGCGACAAAACGGGCTGGCGAGCTGGCGGGGTTAAAAGTCGAGCGGATCATTAATGAACCCACGGCTGCCGCTCTGGCCTACGGGCTCGACCGGCTGGAGGGACAGGCGAAGATCGCGGTCTTCGATCTGGGGGGCGGCACCTTTGATCTGACGATTTTGGAAATGCAGGAGGGGGTTTTCGAGGTGTTGTCTACCTTTGGTGATACGCAACTCGGGGGTGACGACGTCGATCAAGCGCTGGCAAATGCGGTGTTGGCAGAACATGGGCTGTCGTGGGAAGAACTCGATTTTATCGAACAGCAGCGGCTCTTGGAGGCCGTAGAGACTGCCAAGTGCGAGATTGGAGATGAAGGTGAATTTGCGCTGAATTTGCCATTTTTCCGAGAGGGGCTGAATTTGCAGCTCGCTTGCGATGCTGAGGGGGTGAAGGGCATTCTGTCTCCACTACTCGAGCGAATTCGTCGTCATTGCCTGCAAGCCTTGTCGGACTCGAATTTGGACCTCAATCAATTAGACGAAGTGATTCTCGTTGGTGGATCCACCCGATTGGGAGCGGTTCGTGATTTGGTGGCCGAACTGTTCCAATGCGAGCCGAATTTGAGCCAACATCCCGACGAGGCGGTTGCTCTTGGGGCATCGATCCAAGGTGCCATTCTGAGTGGCGCGGTCCGTGATATTGTGCTGCTTGATGTCACACCGCTGAGCTTGGGCATCGAGACCTTTGGTGGGCTCATGAACGTGCTCATCCCCCGAAACACCACCATTCCCTGCAAAGCTGGCGAGATGTTCACTAATGCGGTAGACGGCCAGGCCGCGATGCAGGTGCGGGTGCTTCAGGGAGAGCGTGAGATGGCGCGCGACAATTGGCAACTAGGCGAACTGGAGGTCGAATTCGAACCTTTGCCCAAGGGCCAGGCTAGGGTCGGGGTGCAGTTCGCCATCGATGCGAATGGCCTGCTCGAAGTGCTGGCCCGGGACACCACGACAGGAAAAGACACCGTGATCGAGATCAACAGTGCTGCGATTGACGTCGATGACGATCAGGTCGAACAAATGGTCTCCGAAAGCGTCGAACACGCCTTCACTGACATGAATGAGAGGGTCTTTACCGAGGCAAAGATGAAGGCCGAAGAACTTCTCCCTGCGGTGGAAGAGGCCATGCAGCAGTTGGCGGAACACCTGACTGACCAAGATCGGGCTGCGATCGAGGTCTCCGTGGGCAAAGTTCGCGAGGCCATGGCTCAACAGAGCGCGGGACAGCTCAAGCTGGCAGTCAAGGAGTTGGATCAGGCTACCGAATCCATGGCGGCGCAGCTCGTGGAAAAAGCGATGGAAGAGGCACTCAATCGTCAACTTGGCTTGTGAGCGGACTTGCAACTTCATTTCGGTCAGGTAAAACCATTCGCACCCCATGAACGCTCCAGAAAATCCGGAAGATCAGAATACAGAAGAATTCAAACGCCTCAAAGTGAAGCGCGAGAATATCGGCAGGGAGATAGGCTCGGACGTGGGGCAAAAACAGGTCCGTCGTCGCCGCAAGCGTGTCACGGAGTCGAGGGATGCCAAGTTCAGAAAGGACGGCAGCGCAGACCAGGATTACTTCGACCCAGATTCTTCTCGGTCGGAACGCGAGGAGGATTCATGGGTCAAGTCGAAACGTAAAGGTTCCAAGAAAAGTGCTCGCAAGCAGCTCAAATGGTGGGTGATCTCTGGGATCCTTCTAATCGGTTCAATGCTCGCGATAATGATCATCCCTCAATTCAATCGCGAGGTCGAAAACGAGGATAAAGGTCTTGGTGAGGTGATTCTCGACTACGAAGAACAGACCGCAAAGCAGGCAAAGGTCCAGATCGTTGATGAGGACACCGCTGCCGAATTATCAAAATCCGAGCAGATTGCCCAGCAGCTCCCTGAGATCAGGAAAGTCGTTCTCGCGCTTTTAGAGAAGCTTCAAAATGCGGAAACAGCAGCTGATATCGAAGCACTGACACGTCCCTACGAAGGTCGAGAGGCGGATATCAAGAACTGGCTGGCGGACACTCCCCAAAGCGAACGTCCGAGATCAAATGGGGTATTTCTAAATGCCACGGTAGCTGATGGTGTCGCCTGTGTTCAAATGATGGGCGAATTAATCAACTACGAGTATTACGTGACTTACCTCGTTGATGTCGATGGCGAGTGGCTAATCGACTTTGAGAGCTTCATTGCAAAGAGTGAGGTCCCGATTGAGAAGCTCGCTAAGGAGGGCACTGACGGAACGGTTACCATCCGCGCAATGATTTCGGCTGGCTCGTTCTTCACGCCGCCGGTGATTAACGACAAAGACTATTCCTGCTTCTTAGCGCGGACTTTGGATCCTCTTGAATACGTCTGGGTTTACACCCCCAAAGGTGGCCTGATGGATAAGCAGCTCCAGCAGGAGGTCACAGGCGAAATGTTCGCGCTGAACAAGGCTAACAAACAAGCCCCTAAAAGCCGTTCTGGGCTAAGAGCTTTCCGGTTAAAATTGAAGCCTTTCTACGGGGCCGTCTTAAAATCACAGTATGAGCTCGTGGAAATCAAAGGGCATGGTTGGCTGGATATGAATGAGGAGGCCACCGATGAGTGATCAAATTTTCCACTGCGCCGAGTGCCATCGCCTTGGACCAGCAGAGATCAAGCCGGGTCATGGGATTTATTGCCCAGGCTGCGGGAATATGCTCACCGAACAGGAGTTGAAGCCAAAAGTGGCACCAGTTCGGAAGAGCGGAACTAAGGTTAGTGAGTCAGGCAAAGGAGAACCTCGCCGAAGGTCAGCAGTGATGGTCGGCGAACGCGATCATATTGAAGAGACGAAGCGGGCGAATTTACTCGTCTTAGGGAGCTTGATTGCGCTTTTCATTGCTGGATTTTCTTTTGCCGGCTTCAAGTGGTATGAATCCTACAAGGCAGAGAAGCGGCTAGCCAAGGCACCTGGGGTCGCAGAGTCCAAGGAAGTCCTTTCGAGCTATGTGAAACTCGACTCCGAAGACGAAACGGAGAAGGCTCTGAGAAAGATTCTAGTCGAGTTTATCAAGGCCTATTACAAGGACCCCTTGGTGACGAATCGAATCGGCATGATTGTTGATTCAGGGCTGCTCGCTAGCCGATTTGAAAATTTTTACATCCATCACTCCGACAAGCCGGACCTTGATGACACCGAACTCCTTGGCATCTATCAATCTCGACTTCCCAACAAACCGCTTTGGTTGGTGAGAATGCGCTTTGGTAGTCAAAACCGTGAATTTGTTGTTTTCAACGGAGAGGAAGGCCTGAGGCTGGACTGGCAGCACCTCGCGGCCCCAAGTTTGGATAATTGGGAAGGATTTCTCAAGCAGGAGACCCAAGGGGAAAAGACCTTCCGCGTGTATGCGTGGATGGTTCGGAGCGAAGCAAATAAGGACACCATTCTGCTACGGATGGCGTGTCCATTGTTTGTAGGAAGCACGGAGCTCGCTGAAGTTACGCCGATTCTGAGGATTCCTACGGCAACGGATCTAGGGGAGCGTCTGACCTATCTCTTTGAGGAAATCCCCGACGATGAGAACGAGATCGGTTTTCCTCGAGGATATCGTGAAGATGATAAAATGCG
>CAXIBU010000031.1:0-18898 GCA_964021555.1 uncultured Verrucomicrobiales bacterium
GTTTCCGGTCAGGCCAGATTGATCCGGGCGATGCCAAATACCCCATCGATGATCGGCAAGGGAGCCTCCGCCTACTGCCTGGGCGACTGCGCTAACGAGCACGATGAAGTCGTTGCCGAGACGATTTTCCGCTCGGTCGGGATCGCCTGCAAGGTCGAGGAGAACTTGATCAACTCCGTGACGGGCGTCTCGGGTTCAGGGCCTGCTTACATTTATCTGGTCATCGAGGCGATGGCCGACGGTGGCGTGCGCGCCGGGCTCCCTCGGGAAACCGCAGTCGAGCTGGCCATGCAAACGGTTCTGGGGGCGGCCGCGATGGTTAAAGAAACTGGCCTGCATACCGCCATCCTCAAGGATATGGTCACTTCGCCAGGAGGCACCACGATCACTGGGCTGCAGACCCTTGAGAATCATGGAGTCCGCGCTGCGTTTATCAACACGGTGATGGACGTCAAACAGCGCGCCGAAGAGCTCGGTGATTGATTTCTGACGTTGGTGAGTTTTTGGAAAGTTTTGATCACTAAAACCTGTATGACTTCCATGCTCACCCGAATCCTGCACGCTTGCCTCGTCCTTGGCACAAGCACCCTTCTCGCCCAAGCAGAAGAGTCCACCATCAAATCGCCCGATCAAGGCATGGCGGATTCCATCGTTTATCGAGGGATCGCCATTAAAGACCCCGAAATGACCACTTGGGGCGCGAGCCCGTTCAAAGATGAGCAGGGGAAATACCATCTCTTTGCCGCCCGCTGGCCCTCTAAGCTCAAGGTTGAGCCCGGCTGGCGTTCGCACTCTGAAATTGCTCACTTCACTTCGGATTCCCCCCTCGGGCCTTTTACTTTTCAAGAAGTCGCCGTTGCGGGCACTGGTAAGGAAGGAAGTTGGGAGAAATTCGCGCCGCACAATCCTTTGATTAAAAAGTTTGGAGATACCTACGCTCTCATTTACATCGCGCGCACTCATCCGAGCAAAGGCCACAGTCAGAGGATTGGCATAGCCACTTCAAAGTCACTCAGTGGTCCATGGAAGCGCCACGATCAGCCGATTCTCTCACCAGCCGAAAAAGAAGGCGAAAACTGGACCTTTAAATCACCATGTGGAGTCAACAACCCCGCCATGCTGCAGATGCCTGACGGACGTTTTTTCCTCTATTTCAAGGCTATCCCGAAGGGCACCCGAAGCACCCGCATGGGGCTTGCGATTGCAGATAAGTTGGAGGGCCCCTACGTGATCCAAGCTGAGCCCGTGACAGCGAACAAGGTCTCCATCGAGGACGGCTACGCCTTTCTGGGTAAGGACAAGAAGGTCCACTTCATCACTACCGATAACCATGGCATAATCGAACGAGGCGGCGGCCTGCACTGGGTCTCTGACGATGGACTGAAATTCGGCGCCCCTCAGCTGGCCTACCATCGTCTCGATCACTACATCAAGAAGAGCGACTACCCCAATGCCAAGACCATCTATGGCCCTGGCATTTGGAAATGCGAGCGCCCCCAGATTCTTGTCGAGGACGGGCAGCCGAGATACCTCTATGCCCCCTCGGGCATCTCCCTTGATGGTGACGGCGCGACCGAGAGCCACGTGCTCGAATTTACCAAGCAGTGAGGCTAGCCAACCTCACAGGTTACACCCTATTACACCAATGGTGAATTGGTATAGCATCAGCATTACATCAGCTTAGCCCCGGCCTCGGCCAGTGGGCTTCGTTCCCCCTTGCTGAGAGCGATGTGCGCGGCAAATGGTTGGCCTTTGAGCCGCTTACGAGTGTAAACAAGCCCGTTGCTACGGCTGTCAACGTAGGGATTATCGATCTGCGCCGGATCACCAACGAGCACGAGTTTGGAACCGGCAGACATCCGCGTGACCACGGTCTTGGCCTCTTGCGGGGTGAGCTGTTGGGCCTCGTCGAGGATAAAGAATCGGTTAGGGATGGAGCGACCGCGAATGTAGGCTAGGGCCTCAATCTCGATGACGCCTTGCTCGAGCAGATGATCGTAAGGTTTTGCGACCCCCTCGCCCTGCTCCTTCTTCAGTTGCTTGCGTCGAGGTCCTTGGTTCTGGGGTGGATTCATCAGTAGCTCGAGAGCATCGTAGATTGGTTGCAACCACGGGCGCATTTTTTCGTCCAGACTTCCGGGCAAAAATCCGAGCTGTTCCCCCATCGCGACGACCGGCCGACTGACGGTCACGCCATTGTATCGGCGAGCAAACATCTCGGAAAGTCCAGCGGCCACCGCCACCAAGGTCTTACCCGTCCCCGCCTGACCGTAGCAGGTCACGAGCGAGATGCTGGGGTCGAGCAGGGCATCGATGAGGCATTTTTGTCCCAAGTTAAGCGGCTTGAGGTTATGTCCATCAGGAATTCTGAGGCTATCAGGCACTTGCAATTTCTGAAAGGCACCCTGAGCACCCAAGCGCGCTGGCATGGTCTGCTTTTCGGTAACCTGGAGCAGGACATATTGATTAATAGCAAGGCCCTCGATGCGTTCTTCGTCGAGCTCTAAAATACCACTGCTGGCGAAGCGCTGCAGCTCATTGGGATCGACGTCTAGGCGGCGTAGGCCATAGTTTACGACTTCTGTGGCCTCGACCTTATCATTGAGGTAATCCTGACAGACAATCCCAACAGCACGCCCCTTGAGCTGCATGTTGAGGTCCTTGGTGACCAAACGCACCGGGCTTGAATTTGCTTCCATGACCTCAATAGTGAGCGCCAGGATGCGGTGATCGACCCGTTCATGGTCAGGGAAAATTCGGAAGAATTGCTGCAGTGCGGATGATGATTTCTCACAACTCGCAGGATCGTAGATCACCAAGCGAACACTCCCACCCCCTTCAGTCGGAACGCCCTGCACCACCGATTCTGCCGTATCAAAGATCTCAACCAACTTTCGGTGGACCGCCCGTGCATTTGCCCCGCGATCAGATTGCTCGTTCTTGAATCGATCCAACTCGGATAGCACATCCGCAGGAATGCACACGTGGTTGTCCTCGAATCGGCTCAAGCAAGCGGGGTCGTGCAGAAGGACATTGGTATCGAGAACGTAATTTTTCCCCAGCGGAGATGGTGCCTTGAAACCGGTTAAATTCTTCGAAATAGCCTTTTTCCGACTCACCCTTTTCTTGGTTGCTGCTGGAGCGGCTGGTTCTTCGAAAAGGGTGGATTGAGAGTCGCTGTTACTGGATTTCATGGATGTTTCCGGTTATGGGGCAAGTTTCCCAAGATCCAATATCCCGAGAAATTCACGCTACTAGAAAGCCAAAGATTCAGAGAATCAGCAAGCTCGGAAAGTGAGGGCACTTAAAGCATGTGGATAATTAAGACATCTAAGAGATTGATCCTTAGGCCTCGAGACCAGAGAGCACCTGACGCAAAATTTCACCACGCATGGGCTTGCCTAGCGAACTGGTCGGCAGTGGCGACAGCGGATAGCTACAGCCAATTTGATGCAGGGAATCGAAATTCGAATTGGCCGACTGCCGCAAAGACTCAAGTTCCCCAGCGAAACAATCGCCGACCAAGCAGAGCTGGCATCCCCTGCGGAGGTCGGGCAGAGCGATCAGAATCAGCTGATCTCGAACTGAGGGATCAGCGAAGGCCTTGACCCGACTTTCCAACCAATCAAGATCCACCTGTTCACCCAGAATTTTCACAATCCGATCAGCCCGCCCTATTGGACGAAGGCCCCCATCCACTAGCTCGACCCGGTCACTGGAGCACCAGGAGTCCCCTTCCCTCGGGTCAAATTGCCACTCACTTTCAGCTCTTCGCCAATAGCCATCGAACAAGGCAGGACCGCGCAAGATTAGCCTATCCTCAGGGTCAGTCGATAGTTGCCAGTGATCCAATACCCGCATTTGTTCGCCACTATCGGGCAGTTGAGTCGCCACTTGTGAGGATGCCTCACTCATCCCGAAACTGGCCAAAACCGGCCAACCAAGGGCACGAGCGGCGTTTGCAATCGATTCCTCCAGTCTCGCTCCGCCAATCACGACCGCCCTGAGCGACGGCGGACAAGCGAGCTCGGCTTTCACCAGATCAACCAGCTGGGTTGGCACCAGTGAGCTGATGCTGGTAGCGCTTTCCTCGATCAATTTTACCAATTCTCTCGGGTCCCAGTTTCCCTCATACTCAACCAGGCTTGCCCCAGCCAGCGCAGCCCTGAAGCCGACCATGAAACCGCCAACGTGGAAATCCGGTAGCGCTCGCAGAAAGACATCATCCTCAGTCACAGCGAGGGCTTGATTGATCGACAGGGCGGAGCACTTCATCGCAGTGAGCCCGAGTTGCACATACTTCGGCGCCCCACTGGAACCAGAAGTAGGAAATACCGCTCCCGTGCGGATCCCCCGAGACTGCATCGCTTGATGGAGCCCTTCAGCTCCCTCAGGCACCCAAAGTCGCTCGCCGTTGAGCACCGCTTGGAACCGATTCATGCCCGCTCCCATTTGAGGTTCTCCAACAGGTCTCTCAAACCAAGCCCCAAACCCGAAGGTGGCTGCGGATTGGGAACCACTGGCCCAAGTGCCTCGCTCCATTCATTTCCAGCAAATATCCCCTGCGTCACCAAGCCACAGGGCAACAGATCGCGACCAGCAAGCTCCGCCTGACCTGCCTCCCACCAATCGAACAGCATTCCCAATGGATGCTGAAAATTCGTCGTCAAAACCAAGTCTCGCGCGGGCGAAGACTGGCGCCAATCGTGAATCGCCGGTTTTAGCACCCGAACAGCTGACGATGCACCTGAGCTTGAAATTCGATCTTCCGCCAGCCTCACGCCATCAATCTCAGGCCACGCTTGATTGTCATCGCAAGGGTCTTCCAAATAGCTAATCTTCTGTCTCAAAGATTCATCCAAGCCTGCGCAAATGGCCCTCAGCTCACCGACATCGAGAGCTCCATTGAAGTCTACGCGCCAATCCCACTCGGGGAGAGCTTGGTGGAAGCTTCTGAGCTTCGTTAAGGTAGATTGCCAATCTGAGCTCCCCTTGATCTTCCCGCCAGCGAACCCTGCCGAATTGGCCGCTTCCAGCGCTTCGATTCCATCGGCACCGCTCACCGTAAAATAGCTCGTCGGCAAGGTGCATCCTTCGAACGAAGAGGCGCCATTCTGAAACCCTTGAGCGTCGGCCCTCAAGCAGGCTCGCAGCCGCTCCGCCACCGGAGAACTCCAATCGCCACGCTTAATCGCGGTCCATTCCTCCTGCCACGATCGCTCGCCCAAGCTCGGCCACGTTTGCAGACAGCCATAGCCCCCGTCACCACCATCAGCGCGGATCAGCAACCCCTCCACCGACCCCGCAGCCGACTGCGAATTTGCGGCAGACCTGAGGGGCAGTTGGTAGTGGTGAAATTCGAGATTCATAGACTCCTCCAAGCAAAGATAACCGCTATCAGAATCAATTGAAGCCCGCCAAACGCCAAGGCCTTATTGAGGCGCTTCGATGGCTCCCAGCCCCACACCATGGCCAGGATCGTCAATCCCAGCACTCCGGGAAGCACGTAGGCCAAGAGCCAGAGGTCTACTCCGTCAGCAAACTCAATTGACAAAATCCCGCCGTAGCCGAGCAAAAGCGAAAGGGTAATGACGAGACGTCCGAAGGTCGGCCCGAAGCGTGCCGCCAAGGTCATTTTATTAACGCGTCGATCACCTTCAATATCCCTCAGGTTGTTCACCGCAATCAAGACGCTGGAAAATCCACCACACCCCGTGCCCAGCGCCCAAGCACGCCAATCCAGCTCACCACCGAGCACAAACACCGAGCCAAGCACTGCGATCCATCCGAAGAACAGCATTACGAAGATCTCGCCCAGTCCACGATAGGCCAAACGCAGCCCACCTCCGGTGTAGCCGTAAGCAAGATAGATCGATGGAATCCCAATCGCCACAATCACCCAGCCGCGAGCCATGATCAAAGGAACCGAGCACGCCACAGCGAACAGCAAGCAAAGGTATCCCGCTGCCATCACTTGCGAACGACTCAGCTGACCTGACGCTGTCGCCCGAACCGGCCCGAGCCGATCCGGCCCATCGGCACCCGTGTCGGAGTCCAGCGCGTCATTGAAGAAATTCGTCGCGATCTGAATGAGGACCGCCCCAGCCAAGGTCAGTCCCAGAAGGTCCCAGCGGATCATCAGTCCGCTACGATGAACCAGTGCAGCCGCCAGAGCCACCGGCACGATGGCAGCCGGGAGCGTTTTGAGGCGAAGTGCAGCAAGGTAGGCGCGCATGGCGGAAACGTGAGAGATGCCAGGCTTTCGTCCAAGTAAAAAGACGGGCTCACTTCCGCATTTCGTCCCTCATTTCACGACGCCGCATGGGCATCTGATCAATCAAGCGGTAGAAGGCTGGCAAATTGAGTTGTTTTGTTTGTCTCGCCTTCTCTCCACCATCTTTGCCAATGAGTATGTAGGTTCTCGAGTTTCTCCCAATTCGAAATTTCCTAACGAGCTCCGCATTGGCCTTAATGAAGATCAGATCACGGTCAGCGATTCCATCAGCGGATGCTTCAATCGCCTTTCTATCAATTTCCGTCAGTCCGTTGTGAAGAATGATCCGGCTTTTCCAGCGATATTTGCCCAATGACTCATCCGCATGACCAGAGAAACCAACGACGAGGAATAGCAGGGGCAGAATAATCGATTTCACCATTCAAAGTCGCCCATGCGCTTGCAGATGCAAGCTTGAAAGGCATCGCTTTGCATTTCGCCTTTTTCTGCTAGTTTATGGCCGTGAATGATACCCGCCAATGGCTGCTAGATGAGTGGCATGAAACCCGCGACATGTTTATCGGAGCTTTCGATGGCCCCGGGGACTGGGTTCAGTGGGCAGTTGTTGCCTTCTGCCTGATCTTGGCCTGGCCGGTTTCCCTCTTGGTTGGGAAAACCATCATGTGCCCCGAAAAAGGATTTCGCAAAGCCTGCGAGCGATTCTTTGGTCTGTCCAAGAGCTTCAGTGGCTACCCGCTCTATGCGTCTGTCTTGGGCTGGTTGATGTGGACCGTGGCCTATCTGGCTCAACTGCCAGCGGGCATCCTTTACAAATTCGCCTTTATCCTAACGGCCTACACGATCTATTCATTCTCACGCCAGTTGGCTAAAGGCTCGTTCGTGCCGAGGATGGTATCTTTTCTAGTCTTCATATCGGTGATTCTTGAACTGCTTGGCAAGCGAATTGATTTCATCAATTTACTAAAGAGCGAAATTGCCTTTGGAGGGATCAGCTTCAGCCCATACGCCATCCTGTCGGGTATTGTGACCCTGACCGTGGTGCTCTGGATTTCTAGCTTGCTGGCATCCGCCGCAACCCGAGGACTGCAAAAGAAGAAGGATCTCGCGCCGTCCACTCGCGTGCTGCTCAGCAAGGTTTTTCACGTCATAGGATACGTTGTTTCGGTGCTATTTGCCCTGCAAACCGCAGGGATGAACCTGACCCACCTCGCAGTCTTCTCGGGCGCACTGGGTATTGGTCTTGGTTTTGGTTTACAGAAAGTCATCTCGAACTTCGTCAGCGGCATCATCCTGCTGATGGATAAGTCGATCAAACCCGGCGATGTCATCGAGATCGACGAGACCTTCGGCTGGATCAATTCGATCCGCTCGCGCTATGTCTCCGTCATCACTCGGGATCGCAAGGAGCACCTCATTCCTAATGAGGACCTGATCACCAACCGCGTGATCAACTGGTCTTTTTCGGATACCTTTATCCGTATCAAGGCAGACATCGGCGTGAGCTACGGCTCAGATCCTCATCAGGTGAAGGACATCTGCCTGGACGCCATCAAGAGCATTCCGCGAATTCTCGAATTCCCCGAACCCGTCTGCTTACTGACTGGTTTCGGCGATAGCTCCGTCGACATGCAGCTGCGTTTCTGGATCAATGACCCCAAAGAAGGGGTCGGCAACATCAAGAGTATGGTGCTCTTCGCCGTTTGGGATGCGCTTAAGGAAAACAATATCGAAATCCCCTTCCCACAACGTGACCTTCACCTGAAGAGCATCACTGTCGACAGCGCCAAAGTGCTGCGTGAGGAATTCGAAGCCCTCAAAGCCCAGCCCGAGGCGAACTCCGAAGAATGATCCCGAAGAAAGGCGGGGTTAAAATACGAAGATCAGGACAAGGATCACCGCGCCGATTCCCACGATGCCGAGCATTAGGTAAATCGGGTCGAGATTGCTGAGTTTCGCACCGATTCCTTGGTTCGCCTGAGCGTTGACTGCTTCAGTTTGTCCAAGATAAACCTGACCAGTGGCAGGATCAATTGGCACAGCTCCCGTCTGACTTAGCACGCGAACGGCCTTAGTCACCGGATCAATCACGACTTGTGAGGTATTGTTGCCTGGCATGACCAATTGCTTGCTCGTCTGCCGCGAGTATGACTTCCAGCGCTCCTCAACGTCGGAGACTTTGCAGTTAAGCAATTTCGAAAAGGCAGTCGCGCCATCTGTGGTAGGGTTACGCCCCTCAATCGGCTCAATGCCCCACCAGAGGTGAAGACGGACC
The DNA here is from genome assembly GCA_964021555.1 of uncultured Verrucomicrobiales bacterium. Classification (GTDB taxonomy): domain Bacteria; phylum Verrucomicrobiota; class Verrucomicrobiia; order Verrucomicrobiales; family Akkermansiaceae; genus CAXIBU01. The sequence goes on from CAXIBU010000031.1 coordinate 8,508, forward strand.
GTCCCTGAAGCATCCGTCGAGAGACGGTAGAGATCGAGAGCCCGCATCGGATCCGGGAAGCGGAAATTTCTCAGGATCGCACGAATTCGTGTATCCAATTTCGAGTCGTTACCCAGCCGCCGGATAGCGAACCAGGCCCCCATCAATTGAGCAAGCTCTGGCTTCGGGATATCCGACGTCGCGTTGACTGGCTCCGTTTGGGAGCAAAGATCATTACCCGAACCGTCAGGACAAGTATAGATGCTTACGCCATCAGCCTCGACCACTGCCGGCATCAAGTAGCCGAAGATCTCACAGATCACCTGCTGAACGGCGGGATCATGGTAAGTAATCTCATCGTTAGGGCCCACCAAAGCCGGTGTCTTCATCACTCGGTGAGTGTTCAGATCGATGGAGCTACTTGGTAGAGTCATATCTTGGCTTAAGGGTGGAGATTCAGAGGGTGCTTTAAACGATCCCTAGGACTACTAACTAGTCACAAAGCGGAACCGAACTTTCCGACAAGGTATGCAAAGGTCTCCTGCTTGGCGAACAAAAAAGCCACCTCCCGTGGCATCAGGGAAGGTGGCTTGATTTGCAGATCCAGACCGAATTTACATGTCAGCCGTTGCGGCCTCGTAGTTGGCTACGGTGTCGCAGGTGCAGATCAAATTCCGATCTCCAGCGACGTTGTCGACACGCCCGACGGAAGGCCAGAATTTGTTGGCTTTGACGTATGGCAGCGGGAAGGCTGCTTTTTCACGTGAGTATGGGCGATCCCAATCGTTGCCGCAAATGACCTCAATCGTGTGAGGGGCATGCTTGAGAACGTTGTTCTCGGGGTCAGCCTTACCTTCCAGAACTTCGATCATCTCTCCTTTGATGCTGATAAGAGCATCACAGAAACGATCCATTTCTTCGCGACTCTCTGATTCGGTCGGCTCGATCATGAGCGTTCCGCCGACGGGGAAGCTCATGGTTGGAGCGTGGAATCCATAGTCCATCAGGCGCTTGGCCACGTCCTCGACGCTGATTCCCGTCTGGTCGCTGAGTGGGCGCACATCGATGATGCATTCGTGGGCGATGAGGCCTTTGTTGCCGGTGTAGAGGATTGGGAAGTGCTCGTTGAGACGACCTGCCATGTAGTTTGCATTCAAGATCGCAATCTTGGTGGCTTCAGTCAGACCGGGCTCACCCATCATCTGGATATACATCCATGGAATGACATTGATTGAGGCACTGCCATAAGGCGCGGAAGAAACCGCTCCTTCCTTGCGCTCAAGCATGGCTTCGTGACCGGGTAAAAATGGAACCAATTGCGGTGCTACGCCAATCGGCCCGACACCAGGACCGCCGCCACCGTGAGGAATGCAGAAAGTCTTGTGTAGATTGAGGTGACAGACGTCAGCGCCGATCTTGCCCGGGCTGGTGAGCCCGACCTGCGCATTCATATTGGCACCATCCATGTAAACTTGGCCACCGTGAGCGTGGATGGTATCGCAGATGTCGATGATGCTTGCCTCGTAAACGCCGTGGGTCGACGGATAAGTGACCATCAGTGCGGCGAGGTTCTCGCTGTGCTCTTCGGCCTTGGCCTTGAGGTCGGCAACGTCGATGTTGCCCTCGTCATCACAGCGAACACCAACGACCTTCATGCCGCACATGACTGCGGAAGCTGGGTTGGTCCCGTGAGCGGAAGTTGGGATCAAGCAAACGTCCCGATTATCGTCGCCACGCGAGCGGTGGTAGGCGCGGATTGCCAGTAGACCGGCGTATTCCCCCTGAGAGCCAGCATTTGGCTGAAGGGAGACGGCGGCGAAGCCTGTGATCTCGGAGAGCCAGTCTTCCAGTTCCTTGAGCATCTTGACGTAACCTTTCGACTGAGAAGCTGGGGCGAAGGGGTGCATTTGACCAATCTCAGGCCAGGAAACCGGCATCATTTCGGAGGCTGCATTGAGCTTCATGGTGCAGGAACCCAGAGCAATCATCGAGTGATTGAGCGCGAGATCCTTTCCTTCCAATCGGCGGATGTAGCGCATCATCTCTGTCTCAGAGCGGTAGCTGTTGAACACCTTCTGAGTGAGAAATTCGCTCTGGCGCTCGTGAGTGGCATCCCAGGCAACTTCACCTGTTTCGACCTCGGCTGCAACGAGTTGGGCCGTGACCTCTACGCCGAAGACAGCGAGCAAATCCGCGACTTCTTGATTGTTGACCGTTTCATCAAGCGAAATGCAGAGCTCGTCGGCGTTGAGGAGGCGCAGGTTGAAGTTGGCTGCCTCCGCCTTGGCGACGAGTTCTTCCGCGCGCCCGGCGGCTTTGACTGTGATGGTATCGAAGTAATCTTTCTCGGTGACCTCAAATCCGGCACCACTGAGTTGATTGGCGACGACTTGGGTGCGGTAGTGAATTTCCTTGGCGATGTGCTGGAGACCGTCCGGACCGTGGTAGACCGCATACATGGAGGCCATGACGGCGAGAAGAACCTGGGCGGTGCAAATGTTGGAGGTTGCCTTGTCGCGGCGGATGTGTTGCTCGCGGGTCTGCAGTGCTAGGCGGTAGCCAGGCTTACCCTGGGGATCGTAGGACATGCCGATGATTCGACCCGGCATTTTACGTTTGAATTCGTCCTTACAGGCCAAGAAAGCCGCGTGAGGTCCGCCGTAGCCCATTGGCACACCGAATCGTTGGCTGCTGCCGACACAGATGTCAGCCCCGAAGGCCGCTGGTTCACGCAGAACCGTCAGGGCAAGAATGTCGGCACAGACCGTAAGAGTCGCGCCTTTTACCGCATGAACCGCCTCGGCAAAGGCCGCGTAGTCCTCGATGGTGCCAGTCGTGTCCGGATACTGGACGATGGCATTGAAAAATCCGTCACATGCCGCTGGATCGAAAGTCTTCCAATCACCAACAACCAATTTCAAACCAACAGCTTCCGTCCGCGTGCGAACGACGGCGATGGTTTGAGGGTGGCAGCTGTCGGAAACGAATACCGTGGTGCCCTTGCGTGACTTCGTCAGGGCAAGCGTGACGGCTTCAGCGGCGGCAGTCGCCTCGTCGAGCAGCGATGAATTTGAAACATCGAGCCCCGTGAGGTCAGCGACCATGGTCTGGAAGTTCATCAGTGCTTCGAGACGTCCCTGGGAGATCTCCGCTTGGTAAGGCGTGTATGCCGTATACCAACCTGGATTTTCCAAGATGTTACGCTGGATCACAGCTGGCGTGAGAGTGCCGTTGTAACCTTGACCGATCAAGGAGCGCTTGACTTCGTTCTCACTGAGAATCGACTTCAGGCGATCAAGGGCCGCATTCTCCGACAGGGCGTCGGGCAGCTCCATGGGTTGCTGGAGACGGATTGCTCCTGGCACAGCGTCGTCGATCAGATCGACAACACGCTCGTAACCGACTTCCTTCAACATGGCGTCACGGACTTCTCCGAAAACACCCACGTGGCGGCTACAAAAATCAGCGTGAACAGACATAAATGGTGGTGGTGTGGTGGTTGCTTGTTGGGTGCCTCTTTTCTCCTACCCCTGCAAAAGGAAAGAGGCGCATCTTGCGATGCGCCTCCTTATGTCATAAATTCGGTTTATGCAACCGACTTTGACTAACCGATTAACTCTTTGTAAGCGGCCGCATCCATGAGTGCGTTAGCGGACTCAGGGTCAGTGAGTTTCAGCTTAAAGATCCAGCCCTTACCGTAAGGGTCGGTATTGACCAAAGCAGGGTCACCATCGAGATCACCATTCGCTTCGACGATTTCACCGTCCAGCGGCGAGTAAATGTCAGAGGCTGCCTTAACGGATTCGACGACCGCAGCAGGGTCACCCTCTTCCACTTCGTTGCCAACTTCAGCAGGGTCAACGTAAACGACGTCAGTGAGCTCGTCCTGAGCGTGGTCAGTGATGCCAACAGTGGCGATTCCGTCCTCGACGAGGACCCATTCGTGATCGCTGGTATAGCGGAGATTTTCCGGAACGTTCATGGTCTGTGTTTAGTTTATTTAGGATTTTTTGTAAAAGGGCTTCTTCACCACCTCGGCGGCGACGCGACGTCCGCGGATTTCAATTTCGAGCGGAGTGCCGATTTTGGCTTTTGCTACAGGCAGGTATGCCATGCCGATACCGATTTTCAAGCTTGGAGAAAGAACAGCGCTGCACAATTCGCTGATCGCCTCGCCCCCTGGCTCACAAACGGGGTAATGAGGACGCGGTGGAGCACCTTTGCCCGTGTATTGAATGGCGACCAATCGCTCATCCATACCGTTCTCCTTCTGATCGCGGAGTTTCTCAGCGCCGATGAAGTCGGTATCAAGCTTGACCGCAAAACCGAGGCCCGCTTGGAGCGGCGTGCGCTCCGGAGAAAGATCAGATCCATTGAGCGGATAGCACACCTCGAGGCGCAGGCTATCACGAGCACCAAGTCCACAGGGCTTGGCCCCGCAATCGACGACTTTTTGCAGCCACTCAGGGCCTGTTGAAGCTGGACAGAAAAATTCGAAGCCATCTTCGCCAGTGTAACCCGTGCGGCAAGTGATCAGCTCTTCGCCCTCAAATTCGAAACGGTCAACGCCATTGCGTGGAGGCAGCTCACGACCAGCGACCATCTTTTCATAAACCGCAGGCGCATTTGGCCCCTGAATCGCCAGCCCGACCCATTCCTCGCTCTGGTTTTCCAAAGTCAGTCCCTCACCAAGATGTTGGCTCAACCATGCGTAGTCCTCATCAATCTTGGAGGCATTCACCACCAGGAAAACGCACTCGGCGCTCTCGCGGTAGATGATCAGATCATCGATCACTCCACCCTGCTCATTGAGCATGAAGGTGTATTGGCCCTGACCATCGCCGAGCTTCGAAGTGTCGTTACTCAAGATTCCGTTGAGCCAATCGAGACAGCCTGCCCCGCGCAAAATGAATTGCCCCATGTGGGAGATATCAAACACGCCACAGTCCTCGCGAACTGCCGTGTGCTCATCCATGATGGAGGTATATTGAACCGGCATATTCCAGCCAGCGAAGGGGACCATCTTCCCACCCAATTCAACGTGTTTGGCCGCCAATGGCGTTTCCTGAAGCGCATCTGTCATAACGTGGCGCGAAGCTGTCGCTCCCTCACCAAATTGTCAACTCAAGGCATGTGGAAAAATCAGCAAAAAACAAGCTCTCCACACTTCTTTTGTAGGACAAGAACTCAATAAAAACCCACTCAGACATCTTTTGTCCGACCACCTTTGCAAGGATACTCCCATGCAAAGACGATCCTTCCTCCGCCTCCTCGCCGCCCTCGGTCTGGTTGAACACGTATCCGCAGCGAAAAAGGCCAATAACGCCCCACCACGACCAATCTCCCCCAGACAAAAATCGACAGAGAAGCCTCTCGCAGACCCCACCAGCACAAACCACAAGACCCCCAACCCCAGCCACTCCGGATCACTCTCAAACCGGCAACCCTTTCCTCTTCTCGCTTGGCGCTCCAAACCCCGCTTAAGTTCCCTCGACCAGCTCGAATTCTATGAAAATGCCGCATTGAGAAGCGCCTTCGCCACCAGCGAGCCCCTCCTCCTCCAATACTCAGGCGGTTCCACCCCAGGCGAATTCCGACTCTTCACCGTCGAGCACCTCTTCCACCACAAAGAGTCTCCCAACCTCCACTACCTTTCCGGCTACTGCCACCTCCGCCGAGAATCACGAATCCTCCGCCTAGACCGCTGCGAATTCGAAACACCAACTCAGCGAATCCAGTGAAAGGGCAGAACTTTGTCGCCCCCTGTAAAAGTTCGCATTGAAAAGTGTTTCCATCGGCTGATATCCCCGATTAAAAGCGGGCATGTTGATTGCTTCTATCATCGGGTTGTCAATCGCCTGGTGCGTTTTTCTGATCTTATCCAAAGGCAAGCGAGTCCCTATTCTCATTTCGGGCGCTCTTGCGTTGCTCCTAGGCCTATTACTGAGAAATCCAGCCCCTAACAAGGTCGCACCTTCTCCGCAGTTGACGGAGAACCAAGTCGAGGCTGAAGCCACGAAAGAACCTGAAGTCGAGCCGAAATCTCCATCTCTCACCCTCACCGAGGAAGACGCGAAAGGCGTTGAGGAAGAGCCCAAAGAAGAGCGCCCGAATCTGATCGGCGAAAGTCAGCCCCATAACTTGAAGTGGGACCTTTCCGGCGAATGGACTCAATTGGATGACCCGAAGGTCTTGGGCTACGCAATCGATTTGGGCTTCAAGAACAAGAGATCAAAATTGACTCTTTCCATCAGTCACCAAGTCCTTGGCAAGGCCTTTACCTCTGCCGAGGTCATTGCGAAATCCGCCGAGAATTTTGCCAAATCTCTTCCCGATCATGAAGTTTTTCGACTCAGTTCACAGACAATCAATGGAATCAAATACGAGGTAGTGGCCTCCAAAAAGGACACTTTTTTCGGTCCCAATCGCCTCATCAATTTTAGCCATGGCACTGGCGGAGTCGCCTATCAATTTGCGTTTTCTTTCGACAACAGAAAGCCCATCGAGACCTTACTGCCATTGGCAGCTCAGACGCTCTCCCAAATTTCTTTGATCGACCCCGAACTCATCATGGAGTCCGACAAACCCACCGTCGTGGCCAAAAAACTCCCAAAACTCGGGATCGAAATGACAATGGATTCGAAGGAGTGGGTTCAACAAAAGTCCTTTCCTTTCTGGCAAGCAAGTTACAGCCATCGACTTACCGTTCAGTTATTTAGCTACGATCTCAGTGGTATTGATACGGATACCGATCTTCTTTTTCGTGGCCAATACCGCAGAACTCGGGGCCAAGAGCCTGCTGGAGAGACGATGCGCTCACGCAAGGAGCTTAAGGTCGGCGGCTATACTTTCATAGAATACAGGGTCCCACTAGAGGGCCAGCTTACTGAGTATCACCGTTTCTTGATTCAAGGTGAAAGAGCTTGGCTTTTCCTGATCATCACCAAGTCAGATAACGATACCGAATTGGCTGCATCACTGGCGCTAGCCACCGAGTTACAGTCTCGTTTCAAGATTCTCGAAGACTCGGATGAATACCAAGGTTCGCTGGCACCAGCGATTCTTGCTCTTCAGATTAACCAAATGGGGATCATCTTAGAGAATGACGAAAAGCACCTCAAGGCGGCCGCGCTTTTTCAAAGAGCAGCGGAATTGGACCCAGATGATCCGGCGTATTTCGACAACTTGATCTTTTCACTCGGCAATGCAGAACGACTCCAACGCCTGGTTCTTACCTATGAAGAAAGAGAAAAAGAAAAGTCGAAATCGTCTCACCTCTCAGCAGGCTACAGTTACTGCCAGCTGTCAAAGCCTGACCAAGCCTTAGCATGCTACAAACGCGCCTTCCAGAGAGGCAAATACGTGCCTGATGAGCTGACTGGTGCAGCTCGGAGCTTCGTAGAAACGTCCGCTTATCAACAATGCGCGGCACTACTGGACTACGCGTTGGAAGACGGGGCATCGACACAACTGCGCCTCTGGCACACGCTTGCACTGGTCAATTCGGGGCGCTCGGCAGATGCACTCAAGTTCCTCGAAAAGATCCGTGATACCGATCCAAAAGACACAACCGCCATTCACCACATGGCCGATGCCTACGTGAACCTGGATCAAACCGGCAAGGCCAAGGCGCTCATTGATGAGGCAATTGAACTCATTCCCGATGATGCGGAGCTATGGCAGTATCGCGGTTACTTGTTCTATGAAGAGGGTGATTTTGCTGCCGCACTGACTGAGTTTGAAAAAGCCGGTAAACTTGCACCAAACAACGAATCGATCCGTGCGGACATCGCGAATACGCGAGCTCGCGTTGGGCTCACCGCCCACAAAGAAACTTCTGACCCAATCGAGGCAGTGCCTTTGCCTAAAGACGCGCTTAGAGCCGAGGTCAAGTTTGAGAATAACGGGAAGAGTGATGTTTTCTACGAAATGGTCGCGGTAATGTTTCACTACCAAAGCGACAAACCGCTGAGAAAGACGACTTACCGAGAATTGACCATCAACGATGCGCAAGCTCTCGAACGATACAATACGCTGACTTATTCATACTCACCATTGCACGAAAAGATCCATGTCAATTACTGCGAGGTCATTTCGAAAGATGGGAAGGTTTTGGCAAAGGCTGACCGAGGAGCTATCTACCTTACTGACAGCTCAAGCTCGATGGCTAACGACGATAAGGTCCTCAATCTCCCTGTCTCAGGGCTTGAGGTGGGATGCACGATCCGTTCAGCTGTCACCATCGAGGATCGAGCAGTGTCCGAAGATTTTGACTTCGAGCGCTTCTTTTTCGTGATCTCAAAGCCGTTCAAACGCTACCTCGTCGGCATTTCTGGCGATATCGATAAAGTCGAGCATTCAGCGATTAATGGATTGAGCACCAAGAAGCAGGATAAAATGATCTGGTGGGTATCGGAAGCTCAGCAAGCTCATCGCTTTGAAAGCTATCAGCCTTACGTCGAAACCTTTCGCCCTACCCTCTACCTAGGAGCAAAGGGAGTCGATTGGGCGCAAGTTACCGAGGAGTATCATGATAAGATTGCCGAACGACTGAAGTCTGGCGACGAATTGCAATCAGCCGTAAAATTGATCTCCGCGGCGGCAAAGTCCGACGCAGAGAAGATCCAATTGGCCTTCCGTTGGGTCCAAGATAATTTCACCTACAAGGCCATCGAATTTGGCGACCGGGCGATCATTCCCAACCCGTCAGCTAAGACCTGTAAAGACCGCTACGGTGACTGCAAAGATCTCAGTGTCCTGTTAGTCGGACTGCTGAAGCAATTGGATATCGACGCCTACCCTTGCTTGGTGGCGACCAATGACTTGGTCAGCTCGGAGATCCCATCCCTCGACCAGTTTAACCACATGATCGTTTACCTGCCCAAAAATCAGGGACGCCCTGCCCTCTGGATGGACCCCACGATGGATCAGAAGGCCAAGCCGCTAGAGATCCCTTTGAGCTACATGGGTAGCAAAACTTTGATTGTGAATCCCGATCTCGACGCTCCCCTCGTCGAGGTGCCTGTGACCAGTTATCCCGATGAGACAAAGATCTTGATCGAACGTCATTTGAAAGTCGACCCCGAGACCAAAAACGGTGGACTCATAACCGAGACGCTCACTTTCAAAGGTGTCGGAGCCGACTACATGCGCGGCTACCTGAGCAGCATACCACCTCAATCACGAGACAGTCAGCTGCACAGCTACCTGCTCAAGCTGGAGCCTAATTTCACCGTAACCGAAAATCGGATCACTCATCTCGAAGATCAGTCCAAACCGCTGATCGTGGCCTTGAAAGGAAAACTGGCCAAGGCCTACTCGGCAGGAAGTAAGCTAACAACGATCCCGAATCACTGGGTTGAAAGCTATCTCTATGTTCAACCCGTCCAGAAGAGAGAGAACCCTTTCGAAGTCACGACTCCATGGGAGATCGAGCTAAAGTTCACTGCCGAAGACCATTCGACAGTCGAAGAACAACTTGATTCAGAGAAGACCAAATGGGGACAGTGGAACTGGAAAACATCTCATGCAGACAAGCAAAGAAGCTTTTATTTCAAAGGGAATTTACCGCGCTCGGAGGGCAACAAGGATGAGTTCAAAGAGTTCCGCCAGTTCTGGAATTCCGCTATCGACTTCACTCCCTGAAATGGGGGCGGGCTCTAGAAGAGCCTAGACCCTATTGCGACACATCAACCAAGTAATCGTCTTGGATCCAGTTGCGGCCGAGAAGGAGCGGATAAGACATGTGGGAGCGGTCCTTGAGGTTGACGAGGACGGATTTGACGAGATCGTCATGTTCAAGGGTGAGTTCTACGAAGATGCGCTCCTCGCTTCCGGCGGCGCTGCGGACCGTATCGATCTTGGCGACGGGCCGGCTGACGGGAATCCGTTCGCCATCCTCACCAACGAGGGAGAAGCTAACCGTTCCGTCGTTCACTTGGATCGACTCGGCATGAAGTGAGGTGGTTCTAGCACCGGTATCAACGCGCCCCAACAATCCGATCGACGCATCGGAGATCTCCACCCGTTCGGTCGGGCCGATGAGACGTTTGGTTTCCGAGGCGGAGGCAGCGGGACGCTGGAGCCATCCGATGGAAACTGCGCAGGCCGCGGCGATGAGAAGAGTTCGTCTTACGTTCATTGAGAATCATTACGCGTTTCCGAAACAGTTCTTTCCGCGCTAGTCGGAAAATTCGATTTTTTACGATTATCTCCTTTCTGAGCTTGGCTAGCTTTTTCTGGTCAAGCTACGCGCACCCTAAAACTGTTCACTTGAACATTTTACTATTAGAGTTCATAATGAGTGGCCATGCCTGCGCTGCCGCCCATCTTTGCCGAGCTGAATGCCCGGAGTGCCTTTTCATTTCATCGCGGGGTTAATCACCCGGAGGAGTTGGTGAAACGCGCGGCGG
>CAXIBU010000032.1:0-18890 GCA_964021555.1 uncultured Verrucomicrobiales bacterium
TGATCAAAAACCTCACACCCGTCTTTTAACAAGTCGGTTATGAAAAAATTAATTTCATCAGACGCAAAGACTTGAGGATGCAGAAATACGGTAGACGTGCGAGATGCAACGATTTATGGTTTTCCTATGAATAGCTCCTTTGACAATCCATATGCCTCACCGATCACCGCTGCGCAGGCGGCACCTGCAGAGCGCGTCGGTTTTATCCGTAGGACTTACGCCCATCTGGCCGGGGCCATTGCTATCTTTGCTGCACTGGAATTCCTTCTCTTCCAACTGATCACTCCGGAGCAGGTTTTCGGGCTTTTAGGAGCTTCACAGTTCTCGTGGCTGATCGTTCTGGGAGCCTTCATCGGTGTTTCTTTTCTCGCCGAGCGCTGGGCTAATAGTGACACCTCGGTTGGCGTCCAGTATTTTGGCCTGGGGCTTTACATCGTTGCGGAATCGTTGATTTTCCTGCCCTTGCTTATGATGGCGGAGATCACCGCCGGGGTCGAACTGATCGGCCAAGCAGGGATCCTGACTCTGTTCTTATTCGGCGGGCTGAGTGCCATCGCCTTCACCACGAAAAAGGACTTTTCGTTCCTCGGGGGCATGCTGAAAATGGCATTCTTCGTGGCACTGGGTCTGATTGTTCTGGCAACGTTTACCCCGATGACTTTGGGCATCTGGTTTAGCGGAGCCATGATCATCGTCGCAGCCGCCTCGATCCTCTACTCAACCAGCAATGTCATTCATCACTACCGCCCAACCCAGCACGTCGCCGCCTCGCTGTCTCTATTTGCCAGCGTCGCCCTGCTCTTCTGGTATGTGCTACGATTCATGATGGCCTTTGGCCGCGACTAAACTGCCCTAGGGAACAACTGATTACCTCAGCGATTCCCTAGATTAGGCACTGCTTGATCGCCGCGTATTGGCGTTTGGAGCTGACATTCCGGCTGATCCGATAAGCGAGGTCCGCTTGATGGAGGACGTAATCTCGGTAAAATTCGCGATCACTCGCCTGCTGTCTGCCTGACTGGATCAACTCAAGAACCCGTTCCGAGCTGTGATTGAGGGCATCCGTGGCATCGGCAACGACTTCATCGAGCCGACGAAGAAGTTGCCGGGAAAAGAGAGCGCTCGAACTATCCCCTTTTTTGCACTCCTCTTCGAGGGCAGCGAGCCACGCCTGACTTGCCTGAGTGAATTCATCCTGACCTTCAGTGCCAGCCTTGCTCACCGAAAGAGCACCAAGAAGCGGCCCCAGCAAAGTCGGGTGTGGGATATCGGTTGCAGCCATTACCTCACCTTCCTCACCGAGGTATCCGATCAAATTTCCACCTTCCGAAATGAAGGCATCACGGCAGAGCGGATTTTTAACAGCCTCTTCCGCTTGATCGAAGAAGCCCTCCACCAGCTGGCGAAAATTCAGCGGATCAGCACAAGCAACCAAGGTGTATCGATCCGGCGCACCGACGTAAATCCTCTCTTCTCCGAGGCTTCGGTGCATGCCCTTCAGGTATCCCGGTGAGACCAGCCCACTTGAGAAAGCCTCGGATTCCGACCGGGCAAAGATGACTTTATGCCCGTTCAGCGGTTCCAGGTTCTGCCACGGAGTCGTCGCAAATGCCTGCAACCATCGCTCCAGTGCCATGACCTCAAGTTCCGATTGGTCTATACCCATTTCGGCCAATGCTTGCTTGGGAATCGGCTGGTTCGCGCCGGAATCCACGATCTCGAAGCTAATCAGTAAAGGGCTGCTCAAACAATCGATCAGTGGCCGGTTTGGGCTCTCATCCAAGCCATCCCAATCACTGGGATGAAGGACGGGGAAAAAATTAGAGGGCAACTCAGAAGCTAGCATTCCCAAAAGTTACTACAAGAGGCGGCCATCTCGCCACCGAAATCTGCTCGCCCGACTAGCTCTCCCAGCGGCCAGACGCCAGTTGCTCCAATCCTTCACAAGATCGAATAAACTCCCAACACCACGCCGGCCCGCAGCTGGTCTGAACCAGCATTCGCTGATACTCCTGCCCTTCGTAGTCATCGAGCATTTGCAACTGTTCCACGCCGCTCAGGGTGAAAACTTCGCCAAACACCTCGCCCGCTTCGCTATCAAGCACCAGCCCCGGATACCAATCGACCCGATACAGCCGACCGCGCAAGCTCGTTTCACCGACAAATTCGGCTCCATCCATGCGCCAATGATTACTCCCTGAGCGGCGCAAGGTCCCGTAAACAAAGGCCTGACTGCATCGCTCAAAGTCGCTCATTTGCGGAAAAGATCAGTGCTTTTTCCAGTGGTCAGGATCTTGCCCAGCCTTCTCGTCAAGCAAAGTCTTCAGCTCATCGAGCCCCTGACCCGTCTCAGCCGAGATCGGCAGCACTTTGACCTTCGGGAAGCGCATTTTGACTCGCTCGTAAAATTCGTCAGCGCCTTCGATATCCATCTTGTTAGCCAAGATATACCACTCTCGAGTCGAGAGCTCTTCATCGTAGAGTTTGATCTCAGTCCGTAGCTTTTGCAGATCTTCGATCGGATCGCGCTCTTCGAAGCCCGAGCAATCGACGACGAACAATAAAATCCGGCAGCGCATGATGTGGCGCAAAAACTCGTGCCCGAGACCGCGATTATCGTGAGCGCCCTCAATGAGCCCTGGAATATCCGCAACTGTGCAACGACGGTGCCTGCCAAGATCGACGACGCCGACCATCGGCTGCAAAGTCGTAAACGGGTAGCTCGCAATCTTAGGCTTGGCCTCGGAAAGCTGGCTCAGCAAAGTCGATTTACCCGCATTGGGAAAGCCGACCAAGCCTGCATCCGCAATGCGGCGCAGCTCAAAGTAGAAAATGCCCTCATCCCCCTCGGTGCCGAGCGTGTGCTCTTCTGGCGCTTGGTTGGTAGAGCTCTTGTAGTGGAAGTTACCCTTACCGCCCTCGCCGCCCTGACAAAGAACGACTTCCTGCCCGATATCAGTGAGGTCAGCAACTAGCTCAAGCTCCACACCATCACCATTCTTATCGCGGTCCACAGCCTCCGCCAAGGTCTCGGCATCGCTGCGCCAGATCAGTGTGCCAGGAGGAACTTTGACCAAGAGGTCCTTGCCCTTTTTACCCGTCATTTTTGCGCCCTTACCGTGCTGGCCCGGGGTCGCAAAGATCTTTGGATCGTAGAAGAACTGCTTGAGATTATCTGTTGAGGAATCGACCCGTAGCGTCACGGTTCCACCGTCGCCACCATCGCCACCATCAGGCCCACCTTTCGGGTTGAATTTCCCCCGATAGAAGTGAACCACCCCGTTGCCGCCGTCACCGGCGCGCGCATGCACTCGAATATAATCTACAAACATCTCAGCTCCTTTTTGGAGACGCTGCTACGACTTTTGGGAAAACACAAGCTTAGCGTTTACCTGCAGCAATTTGCGAAGGGCAGTCACTTACAAAAATCACTGCTTCTTCAACAATTCACGGTGCCTAGCCTCAAGGGCACGGAGTTTACTCGTTAGCTCCTTGGCTTCTCCACCAAGGGCCTCAACCAAGTCGTATTGGATCGATTCCACCTTTCGGCGAGCCGCCACTGAAGCCGCTTGCAAGTCTTTCACCTCTTGAAGTTTGAATGCCTCACGATGCAACTCCCCGTCGGCATCACGCATTTCCTGCATGAGCTTTTTGGTCAATTCGTCATCGTCGGCCTTTCGAGCCGCATCATACGCCTCCTTGGCCGCCGCCTTCTTCTGACGAAGCGCTTCGAGCGAAGGATGGGTATCGATCATCTTACCAACAGCCGCCTTTGCCTTGATGGAAGCCATGTTAGCCTGCTTCCAGTCGGCGTTCTTGAAACGGTCAACTTTGGGCAGGTATTTTCGAAATTCGCGCTTCAGCGGATACAGCTCCTTGCTGACATCGGCCAGCTCGTCAGCACTGACGTTACCAAGACCAAAAGCCGCGCAGGCGAACAGACAGATCAATCTTCTCCAAATTTTCATGGAGAAAATCCTGAGCCATTGAAGTCTCCAGATCAAGCACGCAAGCGCTCGACGTTCGCTCCCAACTGAAGCAGCTTCTCATCAATATGCTCGTAGCCGCGGTCGATGTGGTAGAGTCGGCTGACCTCGGTTGTCCCCTTGGCCGTGAGGCCTGCCAGCACCAGGGCGGCGGAGGCTCGTAAGTCGGAGGCCATCACCGGCGCACCGCTCAATTGCTTCACGCCTTTGATTGTTGCCTTCCCATTATCCACCGTAATATCAGCTCCCATCCGCTTGAGCTCGGAACAGTGCATGAAGCGTTGAGGGAAAATGGTATCTTCTACAACACTGATGCCCTCGGTAGTGGCAAACAGCGCGGTCAACTGCGCCTGCATGTCCGTTGGAAACTTCGGGTAAGGAGCAGTGATGATGGAGGCCCCCGTGCGGCGCTCGCCGGGAAGAATGGTCACCTGGTTGCCGGCTTCGTTAAAGTCGACGAGGTGCCCGCATTCGAGCAGGACCTCGGTCACTGACTTCAAGTGCTCTTGATTAACCCGTCGCAAGGTCACCCCTTCGCCAGCCAAGGCACCGGCGACCATGAAGGTGCCAGCCTCGATCCGATCTGGAATAACCGTGTGCTCGGTGCCGCCAAGACTGGTGACACCCTCGATGGTCAGGGTGCGCGTGCCGATACCCGTAATCTTCGCTCCAATCCCGTTCAAGAAATTCGCCAAATCGACGACCTCAGGCTCGCAGGCGGCCGATTCAATCACCGTGGTGCCCTCGGCCAAGACCGCAGCCATCATGACATTGTCGGTGCCCAGAACCGTCGGACCGTATTTGCCGCGAAGGTCAATGTTGGCCCCCTTAAGCCCATTCGGTGCGCTCAAGTGGATGTCACCACCATCGATTTCGACTTTAGCTCCAAGAGCCTCAAATCCCTTCAAGTGCAGGTCAATCGGACGGTCACCAATAACGCAGCCACCTGGGAGAGATACACTCGCCTTGCCGAGGCGGCCCAGAAGTGGCCCCATGATGCAGGTGGAGGCGCGCATGCGCCGCACCAATTCGTAAGGGGCATCGCCAGTGATGCTGTCGGCTTCAATCCTAACCGTGCCGCTGGAGCGTTCCACTTTGGCACCGAGCTGACTGAGAATTTGCACCATGTAATTGGCATCAGAAACATCGGGAACAGGCCCGATGATGCAGGGCTTATCAGTGAGCAAAGTCGCCGCTAGAATGGGTAATGATGCATTTTTGGAGCCGCTAATATTGATGGCACCCTTGAGCGGCTGGCCGCCGTGAACGAGAAGTTTATCCATGGTTTAAAGTCTTATTGAAGGGTTTACGGGCCATCGGGAAACGCCGGATGCCGCTTAGATCGCTTGCCACTGATACCTCAGAAAGCCCCGCATCTTGCAAGAGTTTTCCGACGCGATCGCCTTGGTCGTAGCCAACCTCGAGGGCCACAAGTGCCCCAGGCTTAAGAAATTCGCTCACCTGCTCGCAGAAGCGCCGCAAGCAATCCAGTCCGTCCTCGCCGCTGAACAGCGCCAGATCGGGATCATGCGCGAGTTCCTTGCTCATCTGCGCCCGGTCGCGCTCAGCCACGTAGGGCAAATTCGCCACCACCAGATCGAATTCGCCCTCCACTTCAGCAAAAAGGTCACTCTCAATGAAGCTCGCGTTTGGGATCGTCAGCAAATCCGAATTCTCTTTCGCCAGCGCAAGCGCCTCGGGAGAGATATCCACCAATACCGCCTGAGAACCCGGAATTTCCGCCGCCAAGCTCAATCCCAGCACACCGGAACCCGTCCCCACATCCAAAATTCGCGGTTGCTCCGGTAAATCCTGCTTGAGAACAATCGAGACCAGCTCCTCCGTTTCCGGCCGCGGGATCAGCGCTCGCTTGTCGGACTTAAATTCACGTCGATAGAACTCCACCGTGCCCAAGAGGTGCTGCAAGGGCACGCCCTTGGCGCGCTGCTTCAGCGCCTCGCGGAGAGGCACGAGATCAGCCTCTTGCATCGGCTGATCAAAGTTCATGTAAAGCTGGGTGCGGGTGCACTTGAGCTGATGCGCCACCAGCAACTGCATGTTGCGCCGGGCATCATCGATCCCGTGCTTCTCGAGGAACCCAGCCCCCGCATCAATCGTTTCCAGCACCGTCTTCATCCGATCAATCCTCGGATTTCATTCCGGCCTCCGCCAGGCGGTCTTCCATCTCGACTTTCTGCAGCTGCTCGTTGAGCGCCTCCAGATCGCCAGTCATTACCGCATCAAGATTGTGCGCCGTGTAATTGATCCGGTGGTCGGTAATCCGGCTCTGAGGAAAATTGTAAGTGCGAATCTTCTCCGAACGGTCGCCCGATCCGATCAAGGAACGACGGTGGGCAGAATATTGTTCGTTCTGTTCGCGCTGCTTTTGCTCGAAGAGCTTGGCGCGAAGGATCTCAAAAGCCTTCTCCTTGTTCTGTGTCTGGCTGCGACCATCCTGACACTTCACTTGAATCCCAGAGGGCAAGTGAGTGATCTGAACGGCGGAATCCGTGGTATTCACGTGCTGCCCGCCGGGACCACCGGAACGGGTCGCTTGAATGTGCAGCTCCTCGGGCTTGAGCTCGACGTCGACCTCCTCAGCCTCCGGCATCACTGCCACGGTCACGGTCGAAGTGTGAATCCGGCCTTGGGTCTCGGTTGCCGGCACTCGCTGCACGCGGTGAACGCCACTCTCATACTTCAAAAAGCGAAAGACCTCTTCACCCGAAATTCGCAACACCACCTCCTTAAAGCCGCCAACCCCGGAAGGGCTGCTCTCCAAATGCTCCGACTTCCAGCCCTTGGCCTCGGCAAAACGCTCGTAAACACGCATCAGCTCGCCCGCGAACAAGGAAGCCTCGTCACCTCCAGCGCCAGCACGAATTTCCACCAGAGCATCCCGATCCTCAGCTTCGTCCCGCGGCAACAGCGCATACTGCAGGCTGACCGCTAATTGGGCCAGGCGAGCCTCGATCTCAGGGATCTCCTCATTCGCCATTTCCACCAGCTCAGCATCGTCCTCTTTGAGGAGTTCCTGATTATCCGCTAGCTGCTGCTGCAGATCCTCGCGCTCCGACCACAGCGCCAGCACCTCCTGCAAACGACGGTGCTCACGCGTGATGTCAGCCGCAGCCTTCGGATCACCGAAGAAATCCGGTTCCGACATCTGCGCCTCGACGTCTTTCAAGCGCTGACGCCGCATTTGTATCAATTCAGTGTAATCCATGCCTTTAGAAGCTGGCCGCATTCTGTCGGGATTCCCCGCCGGAGCAAGCCTCGATCAAGCGTATCTTCGCTTCTTTCAAAATCGATTCGAAACTTTTCGCGAATTTGAAGTTGCCAAGCTCAAGATTTTTGATACCAGTTTTGCCCGTCGTGACAGCCCCATGGTGTAATTGGTAACACAGCTGATTTTGATTCAGTCATTTGAGGTTCGAGTCCTCATGGGGCTACCACGACCCTCTTTCACGAAAGCCCGCCCTAACCGGCGGGCTTTTTTTGTGCACAGACGCCGCCCGCAGCTCCCCATCGTCGCCCCTTGAAATCCCGGCCGCCCACTGTGTGAGGCTCACCAAATGAGCACCATTTTATCAAATCTCGCTACTCTAGCGTCTTCTTTTCGACGGTTGGGCAACAATCTGGTCGTCGTCCTCGTAAATCACAAAACCTGGTTTGGTTGTCGTTATCACGTCGATGAAAATGCCCTGCTCTTCCAGGAAGACTTTGAGATTCCACACACGATCAATCATTTGGCTGCCCTCTTTGAACCATGAAATCGCTCTCTTATTCTTGAGCTCTTCTAGGCATTCGGGAATTGCTAGGTTCTGGTTGAAATACAATAGATAATCGCGCAGCCAGCCCTCCTCCTCGATCGTCACTCGATTACTATCGCGCAATTGATGCGCCGCCACCAAAATACCAGTTGGATATCCAGAATGTGGGTCTGGCGTTTTTGTTTGAAAGCGCAAATACATGTCTGATCATTGGCATGAGCCCAAAGGCAGCATCAGCTTGGCAGCCTCAATCTGTTCTTTCCACCCCGAATTGCGCTGGATTGGCTAGGCCTTGTTCGATCTTTTGCCGAACCTCGCTGAGCGGGAGCGACTGCTCTAGCTGGCCGGTATCGATCCAGAACTGGCCGTGCTTGTAGAACCCTCGAAGGTCGACAAAGTAGCGGTCTGCCGTATCGAGTTCGGCGGCGCGCCAGTCGGGCACGACTCGCTCCAGGCTCCGGTTGAGCTGATCTTGATAGGCTGGTGCCACCACCACGCGCACCCAGCCATCGAGACCTTGCGAACTGGCTTCTCCCAGGGCAATCAATGCCCCTTGATCGCCCTGGCCGCGGAACTCTGCGAGCGGTATCCTTGGCCCGGCTAAGATGGCTCGGCCCTGCATTTCGTCGAAGTAGGCCAGCTGAGTGTTGCCCATGCTTAGCCGCACCCGACTACCAAATAGATCGATATTACCTCGCCACGAAGCCGCATTTTTAAGGACTCCACCGGCCGAAATGCGCCCGAGTAGGGCACCGTGCACGGCTGCGCCATCAAATTCAAATTTCTGCTGACTGGTGGCGCTGGCATCGAAGAGAAACGGGAACCCAGTGACGCGGCTCATTCTGAGCCTAGCCTCAAACTTTCCAAGTTCTGGCTTTTCGCCTAGCACGTGGGCTTGCCACTCGTTGTTGAGGTTGCTCACCTGCCATTGTTGATCCGCTGGAAAGTCCATTCCAAATGCCGAGAGCCTTGCGACTTTGATCGCACCAGGGTCACGATCACCGTTCAGAGGAAGTTCCACGTCCAGGCCCGAAAGGTCGAGAAACACGGGGCTCTCGGGGCTCTTGCGAACTTTGATCGAGCCACCCAATAAACGTAGCCATTGGCTAGCGACCTGCACCTGAGGCGTGACAGGCGCTTGGGGCAAGGGCGCTGGAGCAGGTCCGACCGCTGACGGTGGCTTCGGGGTAATTGCTCCGCCCTCTGGTTCGACGGGAACTGGCGTCGGAGGCGGCGGCGAAGTAGTGCCGGGAGTGGATGGCTGGGATTGGGGGTCGGCTTGCTCAGGCGGTGGCACGGGAGCCGACACCGGGACCGGCATCAAGGTCTGCAATTCGGATAGGCTAAGATCCAACTGAGGCTCGATGACTTTTACCTCGGTGAAGTCCAGTTCACGCTTTAACAAACCTGCCCATCGCGGAGAAACTTCGATCCGGCTGATCATGCCGGCATTCTTCCACTCGACATCGCTGAGCCAGACTCTGCCACCGGGAATGAAGCCAATACCGCCAATTTGCAGCTCTACCCCCGTTCGTTGCTGGATTCGTGATGCGACCCATGACTTTGCCCACGGGGTCATGAAGGCGAGCAACAAGCCCCCCCACAGAAGAAGAGGCGATAGCACGAGCAGCCCGAGCCAAATTCGCCATCGCTTGAAGAGCGGGCGTTTCGGATCAGCACTCTCGGCAGACGCCATGCCGCCTATTTGGCTTGGCGTTTGCTCTTGGGCAGGAAGCGGAGAAGCATCGTCTGATCAACCAAGGGGCGACCATCCGAATCAATCTCGCGCTTGCGATAGATCATGTAGCAGTAGGTGGAATCAGTCCGCTCGCCAACGACCAGATTTTCAGTGGTGCTGACCAATCCGTCACTTTCCAGACCACGCCATTCGACCCCTTTCCAGGGACCCAGAACACTATTCTTGGCCGTATCAATATCAGCGATGCGCTCCATCGGCTTATTCAAGGTCTCAATTTTTCCGGTATTCGCGTTGAAGCGCAACAGCGCAACGCCACCAGGGACGACGCGTGGATCCCCTTGGATGCGTAGGCGGTGGCGGTTACCTTCGCCTTTCTCCAACTTGAGCATGACCGCGGCCAATGGCTCAATCTTGCGCTGGTTCCATGCCTTTAGATAACTGGCGTGCTCCTCTTCCGTGAGACCTACGACGTCACTGAACGGGTAAGGCATCCCCGCGTCATGGCCCTCGTAGTGCTTATCGAAGGCTTCCTGGTTCTCAGAACGATACTTCAGGATCTTTTGCTGCAGCTTGAGAAAATCCTCCTTATGCTTCACCACGATGACCTGCGCCTTGATGGGCTCCCCGAAGCGGAAATAGGCCCCCAGCGGAGCCGGGACTTCTTCAGCGAGCGCCAAATTCGAGCCAAGCATGGTCACTAGGCTCACGAGAAGGTATTTGAAAAGTCTTGGGAAGTGATGCATATTCTTGCGGTTAAGCTGCGGAAACCTGCTTGGTATTGCAAGCGGCAATCCACACTAGCATTCGTCTTTTACCATTTATGAAATCTTCAAAATCCATCTTCCCGGTCCTCTATCGCTCACTACTCGCTCTGGCGGTTCTTGGTTTGGTCTCATGTGCAACAGCTCCGGATCTCGGCGAGAGAATCGCCATGCGCCAAGCCGAATTCCAAGCACTCAGCCCCAAACATCAGGAACTAGTGCAGAATGGTCAGATAGCGAGCGGGATGTCTACGACCGCCGTATCACTGGCTTGGGGATCTCCAAGCCGCCGCACCGCAGGAGAGCAAGATGGTCGTAACTTCGAGCGCTGGACCTACAGCCGCCAACGAGCACAAACCGTCAATTCCTTTGGCTTCGCCAATCGTGGTTGGGGTGGCCCAGGATGGGGCCGCTACGGCTACGGTGGCCCGGGCTACTGGGGCGGTGGCTTCCAGCAAACCGATGTGATCTGGATCCCCGAAGAAGTCGCTTTCGTCAAATTCGTCAACAACCGGGTCACGGAATGGCGGGTCCGTCAGTGATCCAACCTGAGACAAGCAACCTTCAGAAAAATTCACTCCTCAGCTGCTTCAAACCACGGAGGAAGCTCGTAATCAAGGATTCTAACGAAGCTGCTTGAGTAGTTGCCTTGGTGGTCGGTCGCTACAATAAGGTGATAAGTTCCCGCCTCCTCGACCAATGATCTCCCAATGATCTTGCGCCCTTTTTTGACCTCCATCTGACCACCTCGCCATCCGGGGTAGTCCATTGAACGATTCGCGGTTAAGGCGACCTTTTTACGATTAAGGCTGATCTCGTGATCCTCCGGACAAAGGTTGAATAGCTTCAAGTGGAAGCCTTTCCCCGATTCAGGGCCACTCAGCGGCTTGAGTGAAAGAACATAGGGCACTTCATCCTTATCCTTTGCCTTGTTGGGACGTAGGTAGATGGCGTAGACCTTGGTTTTTCCTGCTTCCACTTCGATCTTGCCCCCCCTCGAGGGGATACCGTCAATGGTGAGATTCGCGTCGTGCGGGCCAGCTGGTAGGATAAAGCCTCCGGTGCACGCATTTGGCCGGATGCCGCCCTTGACCAGCTCTTTGCCGTCAATCTCAACATTTAGGCGCTCCTTACTAACCACCGCATTAACGAGCTCGACGAAGCCGTAAGCAGGGACCTCCTGACCGTGAATAATGGGGCTCAGCAAAAAGAGGCCGAGGAGATAGAGATACTTCATGGGATGGCTCATCGTAGTCGGCGATCAATCAGAAAAAAGTCGTTTCCTTGGGTTGGTTGAATTTCACCCGTATCGTCACGACGGGGCTGAATGGCAAAGCTCATTTCACGGCGCCCGCGGGCTAGGATACGCTCCTCACTACCAACCCTTTCGATAATCTCCGCGGACACCACCAGTCGGAAAGCTCGCGAACGAAAAGTGACCAAATTCGCAATTCTCCCAAAGAGCGCCTCTCTGCCTTGATCATCCCAATTAGGATCGGGTGGGCGAGAGGTCCATGCATTTGGATCACCAAAGATGAAGTTCCCATTATTATCACGGAGAGCCAAGAGATCAGACAACCCGAGTAAAGGCCCCAGCTGACGAGCAGCGATCACCGCATCCGCGAAGACATCGCCTTGCTCACCGTTGCTGGGCGTGAGGACCGGACGCCGGAGCGCTGGATCATCATCGAGAAAGATCCCCGCCCAGAGCGTCCTCAGGACCTCGCGAGGGGCCGTATTGACATTTATTAAGCCCTTGGCCGACCGGATCGCCTGGGGATTCACGGAAAAGAGATCGGTAAGATGTCTCGCACGTCTTCCAGGTTGATCAAATACCGGGTATTCCGGGCGGCCAATCGCCAGTGTGATCCCGCCACCAGAGTTTGCATTTGGCGAACTACTTGGGATCGATACATCTTCCCACTGGGCTGGATCAAAGATGTTGCCTAACTCACCGACATTAAAATACCGCCCTTCGTTGGAGATGTGAGCTGGAGCCAAGTTCGGCTCTGGAGAAGGAAAAGCGAGCTGGGTCGGGAGACGATTATCGGAACCCGCCTGGACACCAGCCGTCGACTGATGCCCGCCATCGAACCAATGCCCATCGGGAGATTCGCTGATGCGCACTTCGTTGAAATCGGTGTTGTTAATCCCTCGTTTCAGCGCCCGACCGCCCCAGTTGGAATTTGAAGAATAGGTATTAGGAAAAACCCAGGTCTGGATGAGGTAGGAAGAACGAGGGTCACCACTTTGATTCAAGCGGTAATCAAGAGCGACAGAAGCCTGCCCCTTCCACTTCGGCTCGGAGGGGCGAAGTGTCCCGTCCGTGCGTGCAAGCCCCCCCCTCGCATAATCAACTAATCCACCATTCCAGCTCAAGCGGTAGTTACTCTCGGTGGTCCACGAATTGGGGAACTTCAGAGGTGGCGCTGCGGGGAAGTTGCCTGCATCAAATTCGTAAACCTTAGGTTCATCTGCCGGTGAGAATTCGAGAACCTGAAACCCATTTGCCGCAAGTGAAACCGTCTCAGGCTGAAAGGAAACCGCTCCAAACTCGACCTCACCCAAGCCCGGAATGATGATCCGGTGTTTGTTGACGTTCTCAAGCTCCACCGAGCCGCTGATCTCACGATCACTTGGATTCCAGAGCTCGACGAAGGTTCTGACCTCGATCCGAACCAAGCCCGGCTGCCCGGCGGGAGGGCGAATCCACTCGTAACGATCGTAGATCTCGTTCACAAACGGGTAGGAGTCCACCCCACGGTAGTCGGCGGCCAAGGTCGGATTTTGATCTTCGTCGGCGTAATCGATCGCACTGGCGGCAAGCGTCTTCACGTAGTCTTGCTCCGAGGTCATGCCTCCCCGGCGCTCGGCAAATTCGGGCAAATGTTGATTGATCTTCGCGGCAATCGCTTCGACATCAGCATCAGCCACAAGCTGGTTGAGGTCCGCCTGCGGCTCGCCCGGTGCCTCGATATCTTCGTAGGGCGGCACGATCTGCCGCTCGAGGAGCGATTCGGGCACGCCAAAGTTGAGATAGCGCTCAGCAATTTGAGCATCCGAAGTAGCCGCCCCGTCCTGATTATCATCCAGAACACTCGCAAAGTCTCTCGTGCGCTGAAGCAACTCACGGTTCGCGATGATGTCTGAATTTGCCAAGCTGCCAGTGTCCCGAATCGCCGCCCGGTCAAAGAGCGTGAACCAGCCACTTTCCCTGGGATCCAGCCCCTGATCGCGCTCGACCAAACCAGCGATATCAGCATCAATCCCAGCATGAAGGTCCTCCAGCCAATAGGTGTAGCGCACCTCGTATCGATCGGAATCCAAGGTCTCCCAGTTCGCCACGGGCTGTGACATCAAAGGATTATTCGGAATGCCCGTGATCGGCTCAAGATCGGCGGGAGAAGCGGGCATTTGAGGCCTGGCACCGCCCTGGCTCACGGGCTCTGTCCCGCCAAACAAGGGGAGATATCGCCACCCCGAAGTGCCATCTTGAACGACCAGCCAGGTGACCTCCGTCGGCGTCGAGGAATCCGGATTGGGCACCGCCTGCGAGGCCACCCAAAAGTCATCGCGCTCGACCACCGTCTGCAAAGTCGCCATCGCCGCTTGCGTCCCGGCATCAAGGGCCAGCTCGACCCGATACTGATGCGAGTAGGCGCGTGCCGTTCGCCGCTCGACCCGACCCAGGATCAACAAACTCAGCGCCAGCACCAGGATCCCGGCAATCACCACAATCGAGGCCACCAGCGCGAAGCCCGCCTGCCCTTGTGTTGATCGTTTGAAGGAGTGTCTTCTCATGGGGTTGTGGTGCTAGTATCCAAGCGGATCCGAGTTTCATAGCGATGCAGATCCCCTTGCAAGGGAATCTCATCTAAACCATTAAGCCTCTGGTCGCCATCCCATTCTCCTGCGGTGCGCAGAGAACTGCTCAAGTTCTCGCCAGCCAGGATGATCTCCAAGTCCAGCCAATCCGGCTTTTCCGGCGGTGCGGGTGGCGGCAAATTCGGATCGGGATTCGGGTTCGGAGGCGCTGCCGGCTGATAGACCCACGTTTCCGTCACTCCCTCTTCAAATTCCCGGGGTGTCGCGCGAAATCTGGCGCATTGGTAGATCACCGGCTCGTCCAAGAGCGGGTCCGGATCGACATCCGTCCGCGGGTCCTGCCCAGCGCTCAGCAGATCGGTGAGCTCCGCGCTACTGACCAAACGCCGATAGAGCTTTCGCGTCAGCGCACTCGTCTCGCCAGGCAGCTCAGGCGTTGCCGCGGTGTAGTAGAGCACGTAACAGAGCGTCCCCACCGGCGCAGGGTCTTGCGCCTGCGCCTCGAGCGGCACTTGGGTGTAAAAGCCGAGCTCATCACTGGCAATCGGCCCTGAGCCCTCTTCGTGGCGCATTTCCTCAAGCCGCACCGCGAAGTTCAGGTCACGGGTCAAAATACTCATCCCAGCCCGTGCCTCCTCGGCGGCATGCAGCTGACTCTGCGTTGACGAGGCATTTTCCGAGCTATTCTTAAAGGCAATCATCAGCACCAGCAAGAGCCCGCTGGCAATCGTCACCGAGACCAGCACCTCAAGCAAGGTAAAGCCCCGTGAATGCTGAATTTGATCCGACTGCCTCATTGATTGAATAACCCGTGGTAAGTGAAACGTTTGCGGCTCAACAGTCGCGCCTGAGCAGGCGAACTGACCGTGACTTCGACTTTGCGGCAATTCGCGCCGGAATCAGTCAGGAAGTCCTCCCCCGTCAGCCGCACCAGATAGCTGGCACTTCGGTCATCTACCCCGTTTTCCCAGACATCACCGTCGCGCTGATCGATGAAGCGCCCGGAATCATCAAAGGCCAGCACCACCGCATCGTCAGAACCGGCGACCAGTGCGCCCGGCTGCTCGGTGAGCCATTCGCTCCCGGCTTCTCGAGTGAACATATCTAGCTCCGAAAAGACCGACCTCGCCAGCATCGCCGAGCGAGTATCGTCCCTCGCGGTGCGGGTCGTGGTAAAAGTCCCCGACATCACTGCCAGTGCCATCGGTAAAAGCACCGCCACCAAGCCCATCGCAATGACGACTTCCGTCAGGGTCATTCCCCGAGTTCGCAGTTTGAAACGATGGCGCTTAATCATGGCAATCTCCTTGCCCTCCCCGTGCTCCTTCGTAGCAGCACCCGTTCCAATGTCGCCACATCCCCGGCAGCTTCCTGCACGACGCCGCCCTGCACCCCACCTGTCGCGATCGCCAGCGCCCAATTGGCCTGCCCTTGCGGACTGATCACACGCCCCTCAGGGCTCAGAATGACACAGGGCAAGGTCACCACCGCCCCCTCGGGCATCGTTACCTCGAGCTGATCTTGCATTTCCGTCAATAAATTCGGGGCACCCAGGTCATCACGCTGCGAAAAAACCGTGCCACCAGGCAAGGTGCGCCAGCGACCAATCATCTCGCCAGCCACCGGATCCTCCACCCCCTCCTGAAGCCGGAAAATACCATAAGTCACGCCAGCGCCTTCGACCCCACCAGCCCCGGGCCCGGCAAAGACCACGGCCGTCCGCCCCGAAATCGTGATCGCCTCCACCCTCGCTTGCTGCAGCGCCGCGGCCAATTGCCGGGCACCCTGCTCGCGCTTGCTCGCCGGGCTTGAATCCTTCAGCGCCACCGCAGCCAGACCAATAAGGATGCTCATGATCAGGATCACCCCTAACAGCTCAATCAAGGTGAAACCGCGGGCGGCTTCAGGGCGAGAATGAGTGGGAGTTCGCATGGGCGTTGATCTATGAAAAGGCTTTGGCTTTACAATGTAAATTCCAAAACATCAACCTGATGCGCGTGACGAGGCCGTCACCTATGTCACTAAAGCTCAATCAGGCGCTGGAAGCCTTGCGAAACTGAGGCAGACACATCACCACCGTCGAAAATAGGCTGAAAAGAAGAAGCAGCCCTAGTAGAACTACGCTTGCCCAATTGTTCGGATCGCTCGTTCCCAGTGCCGAATTTTGCAATTCGTCCAAGGCCGTCATGAAGCTCCTGCAAAACGCAAAGTCGAGAACCAGGAAGACCACAAACACCGACATCATCGCCCGCCCCGCAATCAACATCGGCCCGAAGATTATCCCCAGCGCAGCCACATCCTGCAGCCGCAAGCTGGCCAAACCAGCTCTCAGCCCAGTCAACAACCCGAGATCAACGTCCTCACCAGCACTGGCACGGTAGGTGATCCCCACGACCTGCATCAGCCGGATCATTAAGAAAACCGAGGTGAACAAGCCCAGCGCAAACATCAGGCCCGCGATGAACATGCGCAACTGCCGCCAGTTATTCGGGCGACCGTCGTCCCACCCCTCACCTGGGTGCTCATCCATGGGCTCATCCTTCATCAGAGTTTGAATTGCTCTCCCAGGTAGTGCTTACGAGCAAGCGGATCCTTAATCAGATCCTCAGCCGTCCCCTCTTGAATCAATTTTCCATCGAACAACAGATAAGCACGATCAACAATGTGAAGCGTCTCACGAACGTTGTGATCGGTGATCAAAATAGCCAGTCCCTCCTTTTCGCGGAGCTCCGTCACGATCCGCTGGATATCCCCCACCGCAATCGGGTCCACTCCACTGAAGGGCTCGTCCAGGAGCAAAATTCGCGGCTCAGTCGCCAGCGCGCGAGCAATCGTCAATCGACGCTTCTCACCACCCGACAAACTGAGCGCCTTCGAGTCCTTTAGCTTGGTAATCCCGAACCGGTCCATCAGGGCCGCCGCGCGATCTTTGCGATCCGAAGGGCTGAGCTCCTTTCGAGTCTCCAGCACCGCGATCAAATTCTCAGCGACCGTCAGGCTGCGGAAGATCGATTCCTCTTGCGGAAGATAGCCCATCCCGAGCCGCGCCCGTTGGTGCATGGGCAAAGTCGTGATCTCCTTCTCAGAGAAGAATACCGAGCCCGCATCCGGGCGCACCAAACCAGCGACCATGTAAAAAGTCGTTGTTTTGCCCGCGCCATTCGGCCCCAGAAGGCCGACAATCTCACCAGGCCCCACATTGAGTCCAACATCCGTGACGACTTTGCGCCCGCCGTAGACTTTGCAGAGACCTGAGGCCTCAAGCAGAGGCTTGTCGCCCTTCTTGACCCTAAATTCGGTCGCCTCACCGGCTGTATCTGATCGGATCATCAAGGTTGGCCCTCAGCTGGTTTATCCTTTGGTGGCAGCGCCATTCGTTGCTCAATCTGCCCTTCAGCCACTGCACCTTCCGCCTCGGAAATTTTAATAAAGGCGTTCGGCCCGGTGACTTTCATGAATTTGTCGCCTTGCTGAACCGTCAAGCGCCCACCCCGAAGAAGAATGACACCAGTCTTCGCATCATAGGTCATGATCTCAGCGGTTGCGGTAATCGACTCGCCCTTGGCGTTTTTGCTCCGCACCACGACGCTGCCCGTGGCTGCGATCCGTGAAAGCTCGCCCACCCCCTTCTGTAATCCGGCCTTTTCTTGATTTGCGTCCGCAGGAGCAGCTGCCGGTTCAGCGGGAGCGGCCTCTTCACCCTCGGCGGGAGCTTTTGGATCAAAGTAGACCTTCAGCTGTTTCGAACAATCTAGCGAGAACTTCGGATCTCGCACCTGGGTCTTCCCATTGTAAACGAATACCCCCTCCGCAGCGTCGAAGAACATGCCGCCCAGGCATTTCACCTCAAGCGCAGGCTTGTCGAGATCCGCTTTAGGAAGCTCCAGTGGCTCACCCAACTTTGCATCGCCCGCAGGCTCGGATTGCTTTGGTGCATCCGCCTGCACCAACTGCCGATCCAGCCCACCCAGAAATTCGTTCATCCGCTCAAGGTCAGCCTCATTCCGTGAAGTATCCTCATCAATCTGCTGGTTGACCTCAGCAGCCTCGTTGGCAATTCGAGGATCGTGGCTCGTCGCTTCGTCAAATTCGCGCCACCGCTCAGCGCTCGGCCTCAGAGCATCCATCGAGCGCACATCGGTCAGCTCCTCGAATTCCCGCCACTCATCCGCGCTCGGCGCTTGGGGAGGAGACGCCAAACAAGTCACCACCCCGAGCAATACCGGAGCGGGTTTCAAAAAAACATTCTTCATGGGTTCAAGATCATTGGGAGCCGCCGGGGGCGGATCAAGGGTTCTAAAAATTCGCGTGTTCACCGGCCCGCCCAGCCATCCTCGCTGCAAGCTGAGATTCAAATCCAAATCCGACCCCATCGCAGTAAACCGAGGGTCCAAAATCGTCACCCCGCCCGTCGCGCGCATCAGCCCCGACTTGAAGTCATAGTTCGCCTTGGGCAAGTGCGCCTCAGTCATCGCCTCCGAGCCCTTGCCGAAACTCCAGTGGATATCCACCTCATCGCCAGTGACCAAATTTGCACTCTCAATCGTCATCCGCGCCGCAACCACCTCACCCAAGAGCTTGCCCTCACGGTAACGAGGCAGCCGCACCTCCTCCAGCACCGTCCCAGGCGGCAACAGATCCAATGGCAGAAACTCCTTATCGACCGGTGGTGTCACCTTCTCATCCACCGCCTCCTCCTCATGGGCATCGTTCTCCTCCGCCAGCGCCCCAAACATCCCGGCAAAGCCGAGAAACAGGACGGACGTTGAACGTGCAATGGAAAACGGCTTCATAGAAAGTCGAGCCCCAATCTGCAACTCCACCCCCCATCTGGCAAGCCCACAAT
>CAXIBU010000033.1:0-18810 GCA_964021555.1 uncultured Verrucomicrobiales bacterium
GAGTGGGCGTTTTTGGTTTACGTGTGAGTGCCTGTCGCTAGCTTCTCGGCTGTGGATTTGGAGCTTTGGCAATATGGTTTGGCGCTGGTGGCGGCTTCTTGCATTGGGCTGTCGAAGACTGGGTTTAGTGGGGTTTCACTGGTGGCGGTGTTTATCTTGGAGGGGCTTTTTGGGGCGAAGGCTTCGGTGGGGATTGCGCTGCCTTTGCTGATCTTGGCGGATCTGTGTGTTTATCCGGCTTTTCGCAAGCATGGCTCTTGGAAACCGGTTTGGACTTTATTGCTGCCGACTTTGGTGGGGATCGGGATCGGGCTGTTTTTATTGGATCGGGTGAGTGACGAAGTGGCAGGAAAGGGGATCGGGCTGGCGATCGGGGTGATGGCGCTGTTGCAGATCATTAAGATGGGGAAACCGGAGCTGATGCAGAAGATGGCGGATTCCAAGGGATTTGGCATTTTCGCGGGTGGGCTCGGCGGGATTGCGACGATGATGGCGAATGCGGCGGGGCCATTGATCCAGATTTTCCTGATTTCGCGGAACTTTTCGAAGCTCGACCTGCTGGGGATAGGGGCACGGTTTTTTCTACTGATCAACCTGATCAAGCTACCGCTGAGCGGCGGGATTGGGATCGTGACCTGGGAGAGCCTGTGGCTTGATCTTAGTTTGGCTCCGGGGATCTTGGCGGGGGTCTTGGTTGGACGAAAGGCGATCCAATATGTGCCGCAGAGGGTGTTTGCTTGGATGATTTTGAGCTTTGCGCTGCTGGCTTCCTGTCGCTTGTTGTTTTGAGAGATTGCAAATCCTTTTCCCGTGGCTTCTTTGCTTGCGCTGGCGGAGGTGGGGGCGCATCGTATTTGGGATGAAATTGAAATCCAAAGTCGCTCTGTTGTTGGCCCTTGCCACCGCTTGTCTCGCTCTGAATTCTTGCTCGAACTGCAACTGTGGTCCTGACACTTCCGGGCGCAATGCTTACAAGGTCTGAGGTGAAACTTTGCCTTTATCGTCATTGATTGGTTTTCCATCGTTGACAGCTCAAGGCTTTATCTTCAAAAACAGACTCAAGGTTAAACCTACGAAACGACATGATTAAAATTGCCCAACTTCTCGCATTCTCCGCTGCTCTTCTCGGTCTCGCTTCTTGCTGCTGCAACGACGTTGACGATCCTCAGCTCAAGCCAGTCGGCCCATTCGAGCCACTGCCACAGGTTCACTACACCAAGTAAGCCGATAACGA
This sequence comes from uncultured Verrucomicrobiales bacterium, assembly GCA_964021555.1. Classification (GTDB taxonomy): domain Bacteria; phylum Verrucomicrobiota; class Verrucomicrobiia; order Verrucomicrobiales; family Akkermansiaceae; genus CAXIBU01. The sequence continues at coordinate 1,235 of CAXIBU010000033.1, forward strand.
CTACTTTCCAGACCGTCACCTCTCGTGGGTGGCGGTCTTTTTTGTGGGCCTGTTTCGTGGAAAGGCGGTTCTACTGAGCAAAGAAGGGATTGTGATGTCGTTCGATGTGGACTGAACTTGCGGGACCGTGGCCTGGGAGAATGATCTGATCTCGGTGAAATTCGCCGAGCTGAACCTTGAGCCGGGCGAGGCCTTCTGCCCATTTCTTGGTAGGGATCTTGCCGATGGAACCGGCGAAATAGGCATCGCCCACGACGACGAATTTCTCATTGATGAACCCCAGAGCGCCCGGCCAGTGGCCGTCCAGATCGATGACCGTGAGCCCGTGAACTGAATCGCCCGGGGCAAGGGAATGATCGAGGTTGAGCGATGCGGGGCCCCTGGTAATCAAATTTGGAAAGGCCTTTTTCAATTCGTTGATCCCATCGACATGGTCGTGATGGCCGTGGGTGATCCACAGCTCGGCTGGAGTGGCGTCGTGCTTGCCAAGGTAGTCGATGATGGGCCCTGCATCGGTCCCAGCATCGAACAAGATCCCGGGTCCGAAATCCGGTGCCCACCACGAATTTACCCCGAGATGGCCAAAGGGGGTGATAATCTGTTGCGGGGCCCCTTTGTTCAGTGCGAAATCGGGGTAGGCATGTAGTTGGGCGAGCGCCTCGGCATCGAGTTCGAGGGCTGTCGCGATGGGGGTAATGTCTTCTGGTAGATTGTAGTCATCGATCAAGGCATCGATTTCGGCGCGCGAATTTCCAGTGATCTCGCTCAGTTGGTCTCGGGAGATGCCCTTGCCATTCAAGACCTTTGCCACAATATCGCCTGCCTCGTCTTCAAGAATCATATTCCTACCTTGGTCTTGCGATGGTTTGCTGGCAAGCTGGCTTCTGATGAATGGTGCGACTTTTTCCTCTCTCGACTGGACTCAACTGATCCAACCTGGCAACCGGGTTTTTATCGGCTCGGGGGCGGCGGTCCCTCATGCGCTGATCCGCTCGATGCTTGAAAAGGCCGAGTATTTTAAAGATGTGGAGCTCGTGCACATGCACACCTTCGGCAAGATGCCGTGGATCGATGAGAAATTCGACGGTTCGCTGCGGACCAATACCTTTTTCCTGCGTCCGGCCATCGTCGAGGCGGTGGCCCGTGGGATGGCGGACTACACGCCATGTCCGATCTCCGATATTCCTTGGTTGTTTCAACATGGAGACCTGCCCATCGATGTGGCGCTGATCCAAGTGACGCCGCCGGATGCCAATGGCATGGTCTCGCTAGGGGTGAGTGTAGACATTACCTTGGCCGCGATCAAATCAGCCAAGCGAGTGGTCGCGCAGATTAATCCGCGAATGCCGCGCACTCATGGGAAGTCGATGATCCCGTTGAAAAGTCTAACCGCGCACGTGGAATACGCCTCGAACTTGCCGGTTTCGGGGAAACGCAACGTCGACAGGCGTCAGGACAAGATTGCCAAATACACCGCGCAATTGATCGATGACGGTGCCTGCCTCCAGGTGTCGCTCGGCAACACCCCGCAGCACGTGCTAACTGCCCTTGACGGCCACTCGGATCTGGGGATTCACAGCGGACTGCTGACTGATGGATTTACTGATCTGATCAAGTCGGGCGTGGTGACGAATCGTTTCAAGACCATCCTGCCAGGGAAAAGCGTTTGCAGCCATGCGCTGGGAGGAAAGGGCTTTTATGAGTTCATCGATGACAATGAGAGCATCGAATTTCACCCATCCGAATGGGTGAATGATCCCAATCGGATCGCTAAGAACAAGCACATGGTGGCGATCAATGGTGCTCGTGAAGTCGACATCACGGGTCAGGTCGTTCGCGATAGCCAGGGCCACCACTTCTATGGTGGGATCGGGGCGATCCAGGACTTCGTCCGTGGAGCGGGGCACAGCCGGAAGGGGCGCCCCATCATTACCTTGACCTCAACCAATGACGAGGGCACGGCTTCAAGAATTGTCGCTGCGCTGAGCCCGGGGAGTGGAGTTTGCACGTCGCGTGGGGATGTTCATTACGTGGTGACCGAGTATGGCGTGGCTAGCTTGCACGGACGCAGCATCCGTGAGCGAGTGCTTGCTCTGACAGAAGTCGCGCATCCGGACTTCCGCGAGGGTCTGTTGGCAGAGGCGCGGGATAGAAAGTTAATCCCTGCCTTTTTTACCGTTCCTTCGACATCACCGGCCGAGGGCAAAGGGGCGACGGAATCTCGATTAGTAAGCTTCGCGGGCCAAGACCTGCTGTTCCGGCCCTTGCACCCTTCGGACATGAGGAGTTTGCAGCAGTTCTTCTATTCCCATGATCCAGAGACCGTGAAAATGCGCTTCGGTCACCAGAAGGATCGCATGAATTCTCAGGGTGCCTACAAGTTGACCGCAGTGGATCAGCGCAAGGACCTGGCACTCGGATTATTCGAAAGGGTAGGGGGGCGCTCCGAGATTCGAGCGATTGGTCGTTTCTATCTGGACCGCTCGGGCGAGAGTGCCGAGGTGGCCTTCATTGTGCACGAGAAGCTTCGCCGCTTGGGAATTGCGAGATTCCTTTTGATTGAACTTTCGCGCGTGGCGAAAGAGCGGGGAGTCAAGAAATTCTGGGCATCGGTTCTGAAGCGGAACAAGCCAATGAGTGATCTGTTCTTGGACTGTGGTGCCGAGCGGGAAAGCTTCCTTGGTGAGGACAGTGATGAGTTTTGGATGGATGTCGCGAATTTGCATGAAACTTTGCTCAAGAAGCAGCGAATTTCGACAAAAAAGGCCCCGAAAAAGAAGAAGGTGAAAAACGTAAAAAGCTCAGATAAGTTATTAGTAAAGAATACTAAAAATCCGAAAATGAAGTCGCTTGGAGTCATTGTGTCAGGTGAATTTCTCAAGCACGATACGGGAGCCAATCATCCGGAGTGTCCAGCGCGCATTGTGGCGATTCAGGACATGCTCAAGCGCTCACGAATTCGCCATGAGAAGCTGGAATTTGAGCCTGCGAAACCGGCTGACATTCAGCTCGCTCACGAGGTCCATTACCACGACTTGGTGAAGATTGATGTCGATAGTCTATCTGACCAATTGCGCACGGGAGATACGCCGATTTGTCCGGACTCTTATGAAGTCGCAATGGCGGCCAGTGGAGCGGCAATCAGTGCGGTGGATGCGGTGATTTCGGGTAAGGTCAAGCGGGTCTTCTGCGCGACGCGTCCGCCCGGGCATCATGCGACGCCTGATCTGGGCATGGGCTTTTGCATTTTTAATCACGTGGCCGTTGCTGCCAAGCACGCGTTGGAAAGACACGGGCTCAAACGAGTGGCGATTTTGGATTGGGATGTTCACCACGGCAACGGGACGCAAGACATCTGTCTCGATGACGAGCGTATCCTGTTCTTTTCGACCCACGAGGCCAATATCTACCCGCACACCGGCTTCCCCATCGACGATCCCCTGACGCACAATGTCGAGCTGCCGCACGGCAGTGGTGATCAAGAGATATTCAAGGTTTGGGATGAGACCCTTGAGCCCTTGCTCGCCGACTTCAAGCCAGAGCTGATCTTGATCTCCGCTGGTTTCGATGCGCGGACGGGCGATCCGATTGGCGGGCTTGAGCTGAGCGATAAAGGCTTCGAGGAGCTGACCAAGCGAGCCGTTAGATATGCGGAGGCTTGGTCGGAGGGCAGAATTGTCTCAGTGCTGGAGGGTGGTTACCAGCCAGAGGGGCTGGCGCAGGCGGTTAAGGCCCACCTCAAAGCTCTTATTTAGATGAGTTTACAAAGGGCGGGCATAAGTCTCGCAGCGATTGTGCCAGCCAGCTTCCCAGCGTTTTTCGCCTCGGGCTGGTGGTGAATTGGCGATACGGCGGGACAGGGCGCGCTTGGCGGAATTTGCAAACTCGCGAGCTGCCGCCTGACCGCTTGGCACGTCCTGCATGCCGGAAAGGACCTGAAGCAGACCCCAGCCTTCGCCACGGTATTGCTCGGTCGACTTGGTGCCGGTGCCCTTGAAGTTCACGTAATCGATAAGGGCGTAGGTGCCGTGAGGAGTGGAGGCGACTTTCTGGTAGTTCCGGCTGATCCGCTCGCGGTCGGCGGGGCGGGCTGCCCTGAGGATTGTTGGAAGGGCTGCGCGGCTGCGCGTGATGATGTAATCAGCCTGGAGTTCGGTGCTATTGGCGAGAAACTGACGCATCCCGGAGAGTTTCGGACCATTGAGATCAGCCAGAAAAGCCGCGCGCGAATTCCACGGACAATCACGGGTGCTTAGGAGCCATGTGGGAATGTCTTTACGGCCCGAGCGGCGGGCGAAGTCGATGAACTGAGGGAAAGACTCCTCCCATCGACCGTCGAATCCTGCTGGATACCAAATGAAGTGGCCGATTCCAAAAGAGGGAAACTCCTCGCCAGCATTCCAAGCGGTCAGGCCAGCGACCGTGCCGCCGGATTCGTTTTGCCAGATCTTGCGTGCGATCTTTTGCTTCTGGCCTGAACTGAGCTTGATCGCTGAATTTCCCGCCGTAGCGGTAGGTGATGACGGGCTGGAGGGCAGCGGAGACTGACAGGCAGCGAGCCCGAGGGAGAGAGTGAAAAAGGTGATTCGTGCAGCATTGACCAACATGGGGATCATGTTAGTCTTTTTTCGGTAAAGCTCAAGCATGCCTATCTGGATCAAATATCTTGTCACCGCCGCCGTGATTGTCGCGGTCTCCGAATTCGGCAAACGGGCCGATAAGCTGGGTGCTATCATCGCAGCGCTACCCTTGGTCACGACCTTGGCGATGCTCTGGTGGACTTTTGAACTGAGCGGTGTCGAGCGCACGGAAAGAATCGCCAATCACGCCTTTTACACCTTCTGGTATGTCGTCCCGACCTTGCCGATGTTCTTGGTGATGCCGTGGATGTTACGAAAAGGAGCGCCCCTGTGGTTGAGCTTCGGCGCTTACTTTGTTGGGACGGCTTTGTGTTTTTGGTTGTTTGCGATCCTGGTGCGACGTTTCGGGATCGAGTTGATGCCGTGAGGGGAGATTGGTTATTTGGGATTGGGCTCAAAAATGTGTCTTGACGAACTTGGTTCTGATCTTCCAAGTTCTCCGTATGCGCCTTTTGTAATTATCTTTCGCCGCGACCTCTCTGTTTGAGAGTTTGTTACGCGGTGACTTGGGTCCGGGATCGATCAGACACCCGTTGACCAACCTTTTTTCTGGGCATCGCTGTGCCTGGGTTTGTGCTTCGTTGCACTTTGAATGCGATTACAAAAATACGATTTTCCATGACATTGGAACAACAACTACAAGAGGCCGGCTGGCCTGCGGATGACCGCCTCCAGCCAATCATTAAACACGCTCATGAGCTGATCGAACAAGGTCGAGCCAAGGACTTTGACTACCTTAACAAGCAACTCAAGCGGGCCTTCCCCGATGACTTTGCCAGCTTGCGCATGCGCGAAAAGCCCGCACTGATCTCACTGGCCGTGCGAGCTGAAACGCCGGAAGCCGAGCGCAATCTCGCCAAGGCGAGGTCGCAAATGGAGGAGCTCCTCAAGTGCCCGGTAATCACCCGCGGGGCGCTCATGCCAGATGCCTGCCCTGCGGGCGATGCCGCTGCTGCGATACCTGTTGGCGGCGCAATCGAGACGCTCAATGCGATCATTCCCGCTGCTCATGGCGGGGATATCTGCTGTTCGCTGCATGCGAGCTTTTTCCAGAGCGAACTCTCTGTGCCGGAGCTGATGGAGCAGGTTCAGGCATCGACCCGTTTCGGGCCGGGAGGGCGCCAGCCGAGCGAGCAAATTCTTCATCCGGTCCTCGATGAACCAGTCTGGGATAACCCCTTCCTTTCGGGTCTGCAAGATAAGGCGGTCGCGCATTTGGCCGATCAGGGTGATGGCAATCACTTCGCCTTTCTCGGTGAGATGGAAGTGGGTGAGAGGGCACTCGATCACGCGCCAAATTCGACCATCGGCACGCTGTTCGAGCAATTGAAAGGGGAGCGGAAGTGGAAGGTGCTGGTGACCCATCATGGGTCGCGCAGTTTAGGTTCTACAGTATTTCTTCGCGGGCTCGAAGCGGCGGTGAAGCACACGCGCATCCACGCTCGTGGGATCCCCGACGAGGCGGCTTGGCTAGATGCCGAGAGCACTCAAGGGCGGGATTACTGGGAGGCGCTGCAATATCTGGCTCGATGGACAAAGGCGAACCACCGTTGCATTCACGAAGGCTTCGCTGAACGGATCGGTGCAAAGATTATTGCAGAGGCGGGCAACGAGCACAATTTCGTGTGGCGACGGGGAGAACGCTACCTGCACGGCAAGGGAGCGACCCCGGCCTGGCCAGATGCCTCGGGGCCGAGACTTGGTTTGATCCCGCTCAACTTGGCCGAGCCCATCCTTTTGACTGAAGGAAGTGATCATGAGCGCTATCTGAGCTTTTCTCCGCACGGTGCCGGACGGAATTTGTCGCGTCGGGCCCTGGTGCGCCGCTACATGCACAAAAAGCGCGGGTTCAATCAGGCAAAACTCGACGCTGACCTGGCGAAGAGCACGGAGGGTATTGAGGTGCGCTGGTATCACGGGCAGCCCGATATCAGCGAGAGTCCGCTGGCCTACAAGTCGGCTGAAACCATTCGCAAACAGATCGCCGAACATGCTCTAGCCAAAGTTGTGGCTGAAATTCGTCCCCTCGGATCGCTGATGGCAGGCCGATCTCTACGACAGGAGCGGCCCATGACGCCGAAGGAGAAGCGTCAGATCGAGCACCGTAAAGAGAGGCGCAAAGTGCGCCAGCGTGACTGGGAAGATTGGACGGAGTGAAAGAACGGAGCAAAGGTGAAGGGGCTTGCTGACCCTTGGGGGCTTGCAATACCGAGGTTTCAAAGGGCTGAGTGATTTTACCCTTGCATTTTTGATCGTTGTGTCTTCAAACATGCGGCCCGGTTGTGGTTGCGCACGCGAGCGTTTCCTTGAAACCAAACAAACCTAAGCAATGAGCGAGCCTGATAATGTCATTCCGTTTCGCTCTGAGCCTACCCGCAAGGGATCTTCCAATTTGCCCATGAAAAGCGAGCTCGTCGAAAAAGCATCTGAAACCATTCCTGATCCTCACCTCTTGGTGAACGTTATCTCACGTAGGGTCGAACAGCTCAACAATGGTAGCGCACCACGCGTCCAGGCCCTTCCTAGCATGGGCGCAGCTGACATCGCACTTCTTGAAGTGATCGAGGGTAAGCTGACCTTTAAGATTCAGGCCAAAGAAGGCGAATACTGATCGCATCGCAGTGGTCGCATTTCGCGGGCACTGAGCGATTATCTCGCGATAGATTCTTGTCGCCGCTCGCCGGCACTTGCGCGCCTTTCTAAGAAAGATAGATTGTAAGCATGTCAGGAGAAATCGCCACCAATAAGAAGGCCCGACGGGACTACCATATCCTGGAAAAGTTCGAGGCTGGAATCGACCTCAAGGGGACTGAAGTCAAGTCGATCCGTGCGGGGCACGTGAACATCCGCGATGCCTTTGCGCGCGTGGATAAGAACCAGCTCTTTCTCTATGGCTGCGATATCCAGCCCTGGCAGACGGCAGGTGCGTATTTTCAGCATGAGGCCAAACGCCCTCGTAGGCTGCTGATGCACCGCAAAGAGATTCTCAAGCTTGAGCAGGATAATGCGATCAAGGGCACGACTTTGGTCTGCTTGCGGATGTATTGGAAGGGCCGGCACGTCAAAGTCGAAATTGGCCTCGCCAAGGGCAAGACCCACAACGATCAGCGGCAAGACATCAAGGAGCGCACTGAAATGCGCGAGGCGACCCGAGAGATGGCACGCTTTAACAAAGGCTACCGCTAGGTGCTCTGGTCGAGAATGTCACGGGCGTAGGCGCGATCGATTCGTTGCCATTTCCCGTCGTCGAGGGGGATCTCGTCTAGCGAAGCTGCGACCCGTTCTTCGAAATGCTCAAAAGACTCCATCGGGACTGAGAAACTCCGCGCAGCCTCATCTCCGACGAGGATGAATGAAAGGACGGGCTTGCCTTCCGGATTGCTGAGCATTTCATCAAAATAGAGTGGGGAATCGAGATCAACCTCAAGCTGTCCGAGCACCACCATCTTGAAGAGCTCAATGGCGCGGTCGTCCAAGTTGGCATCGAGGAGCTTGATTTTCTCAATCATGCCGTTCCAGTTGTCGACGGTGCGAAATTCGTAGCCATCGAACAGGTGTTCGAATTCTTCAGCTTCCAGCTGCTCGACGTTCAGTCCGGAGAGGTGGTAGACGAGAGTCTTGTGACTCATGTCGTGGTAGAGCATGGGGTAGTTCACCACCGAGCTGTGTCCGCAGACTTCACAGTCGGTCTGCTGGAGCTTGCGGTTGACGAGAGAGTCCTTAAGCGTTGGGTCGATATCGGTATTGATCGAATTCCAGATCGTGAAGGACTGCGAATTTCCGCATTTGGGGCATTCGATGGTGGTGCTGCTACTTTTGCTCATCGCTGGAACTAGTGTGCAACAGGGGAGGAGATACGCACGAAAATTCGTGGGCGAGTTTCAGCCGTGCATCGATCAGCCGACATCAGTAGATGAAGTGCTGGATGTTGGTGGCGACCAGGTCGCCCATGGTCCAAGCTTGCTCGAAGAGCTTGGACTTGTGGAGCTCTGCAAGCTCGCTGCGAAGCTGAACGACGTTCTCTTGGGGCGCTAGCTCGGTCTGGCGCATCACTGAGAGGAGCATGTTGAGGCGTCGCTGCTCGGCCACGGCTCGGCGTCCCATCTGGGCGCGCTCTTCCTTCTGATACTGTGAAATGGTGCGCCGGTTTAGGCACTCAACCACAAGCTGGTTGACGGGCCGGTTGCTATCGAAGCGGTAGGCGAGGTAGACTTTGCTTTTTCCGTTATAGCTCTGCTGGTCAAAGTCGATCGGGCGGACTCGGAATTGAACCTCCTCAAAGTCCGGGGTGATATCGACCACGTAGTTAACCGAACGCATGTCGCCGAGGAGGCGGATGAAACAGCGTTCGTTGAATTTCACAAATTCCTTGGCTAGGCGCACGCGATTGAGGTCGGGGCGCTTCATGTAGCTATTGATAAACATGTCGCCGGGGAGCCCTGCGATGTGTTCTTCAATCAGCGTGTGGTCGCGGACCAGGTAATTGATTCGTTCGGGAGAGAGCAGGTGCTCTAGTTCGAGGCCGAAGAGACGCGAAGCGTCGGCTCGCTTGACGTAGAAGTAGTCAGAGTTGTCGTTGAACCGATTGGTGATCCGAATCCTGAAAGGTCGCGAATTTCCAAATTCACCAAAGTCGATCCGGTCCACGATCAAGTGCTCGGCAGGGCCGGAGGCACCGCCACTTTTTAAAATGGCGTAGATCTTAGCCAGCTTGGGGCGAAGCTCCTCCATCAGCTCGGGCGTATACATGACGGTGAGCCAGAGCGTTTCTTTGCCGTCTGGAGCCTCATAAGGGATGCCACCGGTGAAGCCTAAGAGTTGCTCGTAGATCGGAGGGATGTCGGAGATGCGCTCGTAGTGCTTGAGGTAGTCGGCGAAGGGCCCGGCGACGGGGTAGGAAATTTTGCGGCGAGTGATCAAAAGATGGGAAAGTCGGAGTTAGGCGCGGGGGTGGCTCTGATCGTAGGATTCGCGGAGGCGTTCTTTAGTCACGTGGGTGTAGATTTGGGTGGTCGATAGAGAGCTGTGGCCGAGCAGCGATTGCACACTGCGCAGATCGGCACCGCGGTCGAGAAGGTGGGTGGCGAAGCTGTGTCTAAGCTTATGCGGCGTGATGTGAAAGGGGATATCGGAAGCCTTGAGGTATTTTTCGAGCAAATTGCCGATGGCGCGTCGGCTGATGCGCCTGCGCAGTCGACTCAAGAAGAGAGGGCCTGAGTGGACTCGGGCCTTCGATCGATAGTTCTGAATGGCCTGCATGGCGAGCCCGCCAATCGGGACCAAGCGTTCCTTGCGCCCTTTGCCGAAAATTCGTGCGGATTGGTTGATGAAGTCGATGCTCTCGCAATTGAGCTCGACCAGTTCCGCCAGTCGCAGGCCGCTGCTGTAGAAGAGCTCGAGGATGGCACAGTCGCGCTGAGGTAACCAGTCGGGCGCTTGCTTGGCGATGGGAAGTTGCAGGGGCAGCTCAAGGAGTTGTTCGACCTGCTTGAAATTCAGCACTGTTGGCAGGCCCCGCTGTTGCTTGGGGAGCTGAATTTCGAGTAATGGACTCTTGGCCAGCCCTTCCCGACGCACCAAATACTGGTAGAAGGATCGCAGTGCGGCAAATCTTGATCGGATGGTGCTGCGGGAGAGCTCCTGCTTCATCATTTGCATCAGAAACCCCCTAAAATGATCTGGCTCTTCCTCGCGCCAGCAGCTGAAGGCATCGGCCCGAAATTCGCGATATTGGCGCAGGGCACGAGTGTAGGAGTCCATGGTGTGCTTGGAAGCCTGCTTTTCTGCCTGCATGAAAAGGAGAAATGCTTCTTCATCGACTTCCGCTCTGTCCGACATACCGTAGCTTAGCAGAGCTGTTGAGTATTGACGACAGCGAAGACTGCATTAAGGGTGCGCACCCGACCTGTTTATGGATTTCACCAGCCCCATTCGTCTTCTAGGTAAGCCCATACTCGCATTCAGCGCGTATCTGGGCTCTGTGACGATGTTGATTAGGGATGTATTTGTCGCTGTGGTAGTCGGCAGGTGGCGCTGGCGAGTCTTTCTCGAGCAAATGATGGAGATCGGCGTGCGCTCGCAGCCGGTCATCATCATCACCGGAGCATTCACCGGGGCGGTATTGACGGCGCAGGCGCTGTATCAATTCGCTGCGGTAAAAATGGAGACCGCGGCAGGCGCCCTGACCGCGGTTGGAATGCTCCGCGAACTGGGGCCGACCATCACGGGCTTGATGCTCGCAGGCCGTATCGGCTCGGCGATGGCTGCGGAGATTGGCACGATGAAGGTCACCGAGCAGGTCGATGCGCTGCGCTCCATGAACATTCATCCCGTGGATTACCTCGTGGTGCCTCGACTGGCAGGAATGATTGTCTCCGTGCCAATACTGGCCGTAGAGTCGGTATTTTGTGGTATTTTGGCCTCATGGATCGTCGCAGTTCCGGGCTTCGGAGTGGGCGATGGATACTTCTTCGATCAGATTGCTCACTACGTCGACTTGGCAGATTTCTTCATTACCATGATCAAGTCCTTGGTCTTCGGCTGCTTGATTGTGATTATTTCCTGCCACCAAGGGCTAAATACCAAAAATGGCGCGGTAGGCGTTGGGCAGGCGACGACTCGTGCCATGGTCTTCTCATCGCTGGCCCTCCTAGTTGCGAATTTCCTCCTGACGCTAATCCTCAACGTCATGTTTCCAACCGGTATCGCCAAATGAAACGCGAGTGCTCCAGTAACTTTTTTGAAGTCCGGGATTTGAAGAAATCCTTCGGCAAACAGCAGGTGCTTCGTGGCGTCAATCTTGATGTAAAATGCGGAGAGTCACTGGTATTGCTAGGCACGTCTGGTGGCGGTAAATCCGTTCTCCTGAAACATCTGGCATGTCTCATGCAAGCGGACGAGGGGACCTTGATGGTTGAAGATCAAGATGTCTGTGGTCTCTCCGAGCGACAGTTGGGCAAAGTCAGGACGAAGATTGGGATCATGTTCCAGGGTGGGGCTTTATTCGATTCCTTGAGCGTCGGGCAAAATGTCGGATTTCCGCTCACCGAAAAAGGCAAATTCAAGCCCAAGGAGATTCGCGAGCAGGTCTTGGAAATTCTGGCCGAGGTGGGTCTCGAAGAGCACATTGATAAAATGCCCGGCGACCTCTCGGGCGGGATGAGGAAGCGGGTGGCTCTGGCCCGCGCCATCATTTCTGAGCCAAAATGCCTGCTCTATGATGAACCCGGAGCTGGTCTCGACCCCGTGGTTGCTGATAGTATCGACTTTCTCATCCGCGAAGTTCAGCTCAAAAAAAATACCACTTCGATCACCATTACGCATGAATTGAAGTCGGTATTCCGTATCGCAGATAGGATTGCCTTTCTCCGTGCGGGAGAGGTCTACTGGATCGGGACGCCGCAGGAATTCCGCGACAGTGATGATCCCGTGCTGAAAAACTTTATCGATGGCCGTTCCGGCGAAGACTGGGATTCGCTCTACGATTCCTACCCCTCAATTAAACCCACTTTTAAGCATGAATACTAAGAAAACAGAATTGGTCGTAGGCCTTTTCGTCCTCTTTGGCTTGGTCCTGATGTCGATCATGGTCATCCAATTCGGTCGCCTCGGCGACGGCATAGAGGATTCCTATGAGATCACTGTGCAGTTCGAAGATGCCACGGGCGTCATCAAGGGCAGTGAAGTGCGGATGGGCGGAGCGGTGATTGGCCGCACGACGGCCCGGCCCATGCTCAACGAGGAATCCACTGGTGTGAATGTGCCACTGCGCATTCGAGGAGAAGTGAAGATCCCAGAGGGATCGAGCTTCCAAGTCGCATCGCTCAATTTCCTGGGTGATCGATTCATTGAAATTCAAGCGCCCTTGCTGCGCTCTGGAAATGCAATCCCGGAAGGCGCGGTCGTTCGCGGTAAGGATGAGGCCGGACTAGCCGCGATCCAGAAGCAAGCGGAGGACCTGTCTGAACAGGCTGTCAAAACGATGAAAAAGATCGATGAATCTTTGGCCGAGGCCGATGGCGTTCTGCGTGACATCAAGTCGGCGACGGCCAGCATTGCGAGTGTGACCAAGAAGGTCGATGAGAACCTTCTTTCGGAGGTCAACTTGAATCGAATTGATTCGAGTTTAAAGGAATTCGAAGAAGCCATGGTCAGCGCTCGTGAGCTCAGTCAGAAGATTGGGCCGGTAATCGACAATGCTGATGCCGCGATTACCGACGTGCGAAAAGCGGTCAAGGATTCTCAAGGCGTGCTAAATAGCGCGCAGGGGACGATTGATCGGACCAATCAACGACTCGATCAGCTCGGGCCCGCCTTTGATGAACTGCCCGCAACGCTGAAGCAATTCCGGGAGGCTCTGGCCAAGGCGAGCGCCACCATGGACGGGCTCAGCAATGGAAACGGGCTACTAGGTGCCTTGACGAGCGACTCAAAAATGAAGCGTGATGCAAAGGAGTTCTTGAGCAATCTTCGACAATACGGAATCCTTCGCTACCGCGACCCGAACTTAGAAGACCAGGAATTGCCTGAGTTGCCAAAAACTCGTCGTCGTTAGTATCCACTTACCCTCTTCCTATTCATCCGAAATGACCGGTTCTGCTTCCGTTAAAATCGCCCGTGTGCTTCTCGTAATTATTTGCGAGTTGTTGGCGATCACGATTGCCTTGACGACCAAGGAGGTAGATCCGTGGTTGGCGGTCTTGACGGGGTGCTTATTCGCAGCCTTCATCATTTTGATCGAGGGCTTGTTGAAGGAGTTTACGCTGCGTGGCTTCTCTACAGCGACATTCGGCCTTTTGGTCGGTCTGTTTTGTGGTTGGCTGATTACCCGTGTGGGCTTCACCCAGCTGTTTGAGGCGATTGCACCGCCTGGCGCGGAGGTGATTATCCGCGCGAGTATGGATGCTGCGATCTATACCAGTTTGGGCTTCATTGGTGCCGTTCTGGCTCTGCGCAGTGACCGCGATGATTTTGCCTTCATTATCCCTTACGTTCGTTTCCGCGAGGACGTGGCTTCTGGCCAGCCTTTGGTTCTGGATGTGGAAGCGATCTTGGACGGTCGGATTAAGCAGGTGATCTCGGCAGGTTTCTTGAACGGGCGACTTTTGATCCCGAGCTTCGTTCTCGACCAGCTCAATGAGCTCAGTGACTCGCCTGAAACCACGGACAAGGAGCGCGCCCAACGTGGTCTCGAGACCTTGGAAGCGCTCCGCAAGGACGAGGTGCTCGATGTGAATATTCATCGTGCGCCAGCACCGGAATCACTGGATCGAGTGAATCAAGAGCTCGTCAATGTCGCACGTCTGCTTGGAGCACGATTACTAACGACTGACGAGCGCTTGGCGAAATTCGCCAAGCTTCAGGGGCTTCCTGTGCTCAACTTGAATGATCTTTCGAATGCGCTCAAGCCACGTGTCGTGGTCGGTGAGCGAGTGCGCCTGACCTTGGTTAAGCCAGGGAAGGATGATCACCAAGCCGTGGGGTATCTGTCCGATGGCACCATGGTTGTGGTCAATCACTCGATGGACCGCATGGGCCAGAATGTCGATGCCGTGATCATCAGCACCTTGCAGACGGCCAATGGGCAGCTTGTTTTTGGTGAGCTTATCGGTGGTTAGCGCGTTGTAGCACCAGGGGGTGACCCCTTCACGCGAAGGGGAGCCCTACTCAGCGCTCGACCTCAAGTGGGATTGGAACTACGGCCAAAGGGCCGGCAAAGTCGACGGCGACATTGAATTTCTTGAAGAAGTCGACCCCGACACGGCCAGCGTAGCGATACCCCAAAATGTTGCGACCTGAATTTTCAATGTCCGCCTTCTGGAAGGTAAAGTCGTCGATCGGAGTCAGTCCTAGGCTGCCAGTGGTGGCGCGGACTTTGCCATCGACGTCCTTGAGACCCATCTGGCGAAGCATGCGGCCATCAATCGTGCTGCCAGTCTGATTCAGGTCCACAAGGAATCCGTAGTCCTTACGTTTGAATTTAACGACCACATAATAGGCCCCGGTTTTGCGTTCACGGACCATGATCACTGGTTCATAACCGTTCTGGGTGACGATTTCGGAGTAAAGTCCAACCGAAGTTCCCTTGTGGGGGAGGAGCAGTCGGGAATTACCAAAGTCGATAATCGGTTTAATCTCTTCGACCATTTCGAGCCCTGCAAACCCAGCAATAGGAAGAGTTAGGTTTTTGAACTTCGCGGCGACGGGCAAATTTGTTTCCGCAATCAAAGTTCTCTTTCCTCTGAGAAGATTGAATGCTGCCCCTGTTCCGACAGACAAGTTGTCTATCCTAGCGAAGTGAACATTTGGCTTCTCCTTTAGCTCTAGCTCGTAGTTGAGCTGTGCACGGGTCGGCGCGCCTTTGATCTTGTTCTGTTCGGCGAATTTTGAGTCCAGAAGAATCCCTTCAAAACTGGAATGAATGATAAAGTGAGTATCAATCTCATTGATCCTTGCCGGCAGCAGGACTCCGCCACTGTCGGAGAGTGTGACGAGTTGTTGGATGGTGTAAGACTTGATGAGCAGACTGGTGTCATCCTTGACCTGAGCGGAAAGAGTGGCTGTAAGAGCAGCGAAAAGAAAAATGAGACGCTTCATGGGGGCTTAGCATGCCCACCAATCTCCATCTGAGAAAGAAAAAACGGTTTTCGTTTATGTAGTTAGCGGATAGACTCACGCAAGTGATTCCTATCCTTGCTGCGGCCGATCTCCCGCCATTTTTCATCTTGCTCGGCATGGTCCTTGCTGCAGTTGTGCTAGTCTCCCTGGTTCTGGCGCGATTCAAGCAGTCTTTGATGATCGGGTATTTCCTTTGCGGCCTGATCTTATCCGGTTCAGGTCTGCTGGCCTGGGCTGGTGCCGATTCCCTGGATACCATTAGAGCGCTATCTGATTTAGGGGTGGTGTTGCTGCTGTTTACGCTTGGAATTGAATTTTCGGTGAAGGAGCTGAAGGCTCTCAAGCGTCCGGCCTTTTTAGGTGGAGGCCTTCAGATGGGGCTGTGCACCGGCATTGGCTGGGGAGTGGCGTGTGCCTTGGGCATGCCGTGGAATCACGGGGTAGTCATCGGATTTGCCTTGGCTTTGTCATCGACCGCGGTCTCGCTGAAGGCCTTTCAAGACCTCGGTCAGCCAGAGACTCCACAGGCGCGTGTCGCACTGGGTATGGCGCTTTTCCAAGACATTGCAGTCGTGTTTTTCGTGGTTCTGCTGAGCAGTCTGTTAGGCTCAGCCGACCAAGGTTTTGCTCCACTGGGTCTGGCTCTTTTGAAAGCACTGGGCTTCGTTGGTTCGGCAATATTCTTGGCCCGCTACGGACTGCCTCAAATGCTCGATGCGGTCGCTCGGACTCGCAGCCGGGAGCTGTTCACTGTGACGGTGGTGGGGCTGTGTGTGATTGTTGCGCTGATTGCGGGTCTGCTCGGATTGAGCCCGGCCTTGGGTGCCTTCGTGGCTGGGGTGGTCATTAGTGAATCCATCTACAGCCACCGGGTGATGTCGGAAATTCTACCCTTCAAGGATCTATTCCTCACGCTGT
The DNA here is from genome assembly GCA_964021555.1 of uncultured Verrucomicrobiales bacterium. Classification (GTDB taxonomy): domain Bacteria; phylum Verrucomicrobiota; class Verrucomicrobiia; order Verrucomicrobiales; family Akkermansiaceae; genus CAXIBU01. Next base: position 17,410 of record CAXIBU010000033.1, read on the forward strand.
TCTTTGTTTCGATCGGGCTGCTCATTGATCTCGACCAGGTGATGGAGAATTGGATGATCATTTTGGGGACTTCCTTGGCGATATTGGTGGTAAAAGGCCTAATCGTGGCTTGGGCGGGGCGTCTCTCGGGGCTGCGGCGTGGCCACTGGTGGGTGACGGCTGCAGCGCTCTCTAGCAGCGGCGAATTTTCTCTGGTCCTGCTGAACCGAGCAGCGGAGCTCGGGGCCTTGAGTCCGCGTAACGAGCAGATCCTCTTGGCGGTAACTGCTCTGACGATGTCTCTGGTTCCCTTCTTGATGAAGCGGACCACGCGGAATTTGGCGAAACGACGTAGCGAGACCATTGCGGGGTCGGGTGATGATTCCATGCTGGGGATGATCGGCGAAATTGAGGAAATTCACGATCATGTGATCCTGTGCGGGTATGGCCCGGTGGGGATGAATTTGCACCGTAATTTGCGTCGTGCGAACGTGCCGGTAGTGGTGCTCGAGATGAATCCACAGACGGTGAAGTCACTCCTCGAAGTCGGAGTGTTTTGCCTTTTTGCAGACGCCACGCACGGCGAGGCGCTGGAGTTAGCTCACATCGAGCGGGCGAGGGCACTGGTATTTAGTTTTCCTGATGCCGATACCATAAAGGAAGCCAGCCGGGTGGCCAAACAGCTGAATCCGAATTTAATTATCCATGCGCGGGTAAAATTCGGCACCGAGCGTGACGGCTTGAGCCAGAATGGCATTGAGCACGTCTTTCATGACGAAGAGCAGAGCGGTAAAGCACTTATCAGATCCGTGATGGGCTGCTATGAAAATTCAGCAGACGAAGAGTGGTTCTAGCAGGTAGGCACTAGCAAATCGCTTAGACTTCTCGGCCCTTCCACGGCGTCTTGAGACCGAGGATCTTCTTGAAGAGCGCCTTCCATTGGATGATCAAGAGCAAGGTCAATCCGACTGGATGCAGGGCGGCCGAGCTGATCGAGAGCCGGTAGGGAACGGTCAGTAGCAGTCGGGTCGCGAAGACCGTCAGGCAGGTAAGGGCAAGCAGATAGGCGCTTAGGGGCTGAAAGTCATATAGGACATACGCCATCAAAGGGAAGGGCACGATGGTTGCGCCGAGAAGGATGGTCATCGGCACGATGCTGATAGGATTGCCGATTCCCTCGGTCGCATTTTTCTCCAGCCCGATCCAGACTTCGCGCGCATTTTGATACATGCGGACCGAGGCCAGAGAGGTGATATCACAAAGGTCGGTGCGCTTTTCCTCACGACGATAGGCACGCGGCAATTGAACCCCGTCGTGGGAGGAATTTTTAATCGCTGAGTGACCACCCGTAGCCTCATAGGCCTCTCGAGTGCTGAGGAAAAACTGACCGCATCCAGCGGAGGCTGCGGGCGAGCAAGAACG
>CAXIBU010000034.1:0-18550 GCA_964021555.1 uncultured Verrucomicrobiales bacterium
GCAGAGGTCGCGGCAGCAGCGGCGGCAGCCTCCTCCTGTTCTTCGCTCTGTGAGACGCCTAGCTCAAATCCTTCGAAGAAGGCTGACCAGTTAGGCTCGACGGACTGGGGGTCATTTCGCCATTGCTCGAACTTGGTATCGAGCAGCTCCGCGTTTAGACGGGCGGAAACAGAAGATTTCATGCGTGTGGGAATGGTTCTACTTGGTTTCTCATTTCGAGAATTTCCTGCTTGGTATGGCAGAAAGTTGCGATTACTTAAAGACCTCTTGCGTCTGAGTCAATGGCTCAAGCGACTTATTTGACGCATCCAAGCGCCGCTCGACAAACAATTATGATTCACGTCAACCAACTGACAAAATTTTATGGCCGCCACTGTGCGGTCGACGGGCTGTCTTTCGACGTCTCAAAGGGGGAAATCGTAGGCTTTTTGGGACCCAACGGAGCAGGCAAGTCGACCACGATCAAGATGTTGACCAGCTTCCTGCAACCGACCAGTGGTGTCGCCGAAGTCGGAGGCTACAACGTCGTCACCCAGAGCATGCAAAGTCGCGCCAAGATCGGCTACATGCCCGAGAATGTGCCGCTCTATGAAGACCTCAGGGTAAAGGAATACCTCAACTTTCGCGCCAAGCTCAAGGGGCTCCGTGGCGCGGAGGCCCGCAAGAGCATCTCGGAGGCGATGGAGAAGACGGCCATCCGGGAAGTTCGGGGCAAAATGATCCGCACCCTGTCCAAGGGCTTCCGCCAACGGGTAGGATTAGCCGACGCCTTACTCGGCTCGCCCGACCTGCTCATTCTAGACGAACCAACCAACGGTCTGGACCCGAATCAAATTCGCCAAATTCGCTCACTGATCCGCGAACTCGCCGTGGAACACACCGTGCTCCTCTCGACCCACATTCTCCCCGAGGTCGAAATGATCTGCAATCGCGTCGTCATCATCGATGGCGGAACGATCAAGGCGAACGACACCCCAGAGCACTTGGTCGAGAACATGCGTGTGGCCGGGCGGGTGACTATTGAAGTTCAGGCGCCTATCGATCAAGCCATAGCTGGATTTGAAGAACTACCGCACGTTAAAAAGGTGATCCACGAGGAATCTCTCGACGAGGGCTGGGAGCGCATTTCAGTCAGAGTGGATGCCAAGACGGACACTCGCGAAAAACTCGCCAAATATTGCGAGGAGCGCAACTGGCCCCTCAGACAACTCTACCGCCACCAACCTACCCTCGAAGAAGTCTTCGTTGAATTGACCCGCAAGGACTAACCGAAATGTCTACTTTCTTTACACTCTTCTGGAAGGAACTCCGCGGCTACCTGATCAGCCCATTCGGCTGGACCGTGCTTTTCTTTGTTCTCCTGATGCAAGGCTGGGGGCTATCCGCCACTCTAAAAATTTTTAGTGACGGCCCCAAACCCGAAAGCCTGCTCTACTTCACTTTCAAGGCACCGAATTTCTGGTTCTACTACCTGTTTATCTTCCCTCTGATTACCATGAGGCTCTTTGCGGAAGAGGAAAAAACCGGCACCTTGGAAACCCTCATGACCGTTCCAGTCATGAGCACTCACGTGGTGCTTGCGAAATACGCGGCCGCCTTCAGCTTCTACCTCCTGCTCTGGATCCCAGTTGCATCCTACCCCTTGATTTTCGACTTGGCAGCGCAAAATGTCGAGCTGACTCAAGGTTACAAGCCCCCCGTCCTGCTAGCCTACCAAGCCTCAGATTGGGTGGGTTGTTTCGGAATCATTACTCTTATGGGGCTCTTCTTTACCGCGATTGGCTGCTTGGCTTCATCCATCACGAGCAGCCAGATCATCGCGGGAATCGTGTCGACACTACTCTTAGTTCTGCATTTCTTCGTCGGACTTGCGCCGGTCATTTGGGGTGACTTCCCTGCTGCTGGAATCTTCCACTACGTTTCTTCAACCGAGCATCTCAACGACTTTACCCGTGGAATCATCGATTCCCGGATCATCGTCTATTACCTGAGCATGACCGTATTCACCCTGTTTCTCACGCGCCTCATCCTTGATCTGCGTCGCTCGAACAGCTAATCCACGCCTGAAATTACCAGATGTCCGATCCCAAGACCATTGACGAATCAGAGCGTTTGAAGCCCCTGAAGCAAAGGCGTTTCAGTAAGCTATCCCTAGCGCTCCAGTTATTCCTCATCACCGTGATCCTTATTGCGGTCAATTATTTGAGCTGTGCGCGATACGAGCGCACGGACCTTAGCGAGAACCAGCGTTTCACCCTATCCGATCGCAGCATCAGCTACATCAATAGTGATGTCGTTTCGAAACGTGAAAAGCCGATCCAAATCACCGTTGCGTTTCGTCGCAACACAACCAACTACGACCGGATCCGCGACCTCGTCGAGGAATACCAAGATCGCTCAAGCAAGATAGAAATTACCTTCATCGATCCGCTGCGTAACCCGAATGAAGCCCTTAAGCTTCAGAACAAATACCAGCTCAGCTTCGATGAAAACCAGATCTTAGTCGATGCTCGCCCTGACCCTTCAGCAGATCCAGAGGTGGACATCAACTCCGAGAAACTCTCTGCAAATGCGCAAATCAAGCGGCTGAGCGAAGAAAACCTCATCGTCTATGAGAACGATGAAAACGGTAGCCCTGTCGCCGTTGCGCTGCGAGTCGAGGATGCACTGACCGCCGCCATCGTTGCGGCCGTCGAGGGTAATCCCCGGGTGGTCTACCTCATCAGCGACAAGTCCAACCTAGGCTCCACTTCTGGAGAAGACGCCCCCTACTGGCGGCTATTCAATGCCCTGCGCTTACAGAACGTCCTATTGGCCCCGCTCAAGCTCAGTGGCATCGAGAAGATCCCCGACAATGCTGAAGCGATCGCCTTCATCGGGCCGCAGTATGATCTCGAGCCCAAGGAGATCGAAGTTTTGGAGAACTACTGGAAACGCCCGAAGTCGGGGATCCTTATGATGCTCGATCCCAATGCCGAGCCGAAAGCCCTGCACCGCTTCCTCAGGGAAAATGGCGTATCGCCCCGCAGCGATCGAATTTTACGAGTGATTAACGAACGTCCCGTCTTCGATGTCACCGCCGTTTTCACCCAGGGAACCCCGTTTACTCAGGACTTCTGGGCCACCAGCACCATCTTTGAAGGCCAGAGCCGCTCTTTAGAGGTCCGAGAAGGTGATTCCCGCCTTGCCGCCCGCCAAATTCGCGCCGTTCCTCTGATTGAGAGCACCAAGGGCTATTACGGGGAAACCCGTTTCATCGAGGGTGAACCTACCTTCAATCCCAATGAAGACAACGGAGGCACCCTGGCTCTAGCCGCCGCCATCGAGCGCGGTAATGCTGCGGATGTCGACTTAGCCGATAACACTTCACGCATGATGATCATCGGAAACACCGAATTCCTGATGCCCAATAAATTGCGCTCTGAGCAGCTCGATTTCGTCACCTCATCCGTCAACTGGATGCTCGACCGCGAAGAGCTCGCCGGCATCGGAGCCCGCCAAACCTTGCTGTTCAAAGTCAGCATCGATAAGCCGACCTCAACCGCTATCAATGCGATCACCCTGGGCTTACTCCCATTGCTCTCGGTGATCATCGCACTGATCATTTGGAATGTCCGCCGACGCTAAGCCGCTTATCCACCAAACCATGCGCCGTCATCTCAATCTCATCATCCTCAGCGTCATCGCCATCGTGGCGATTGCTGCGTCTGTGATCGTGTCGCTTGACGGAGGCTTCGACAGGCTTTTTGGCGGAAGAACTTTCTCAGCAGGCGACAAGCTCTTCGAATTCGATCCGACCAAGGTTAAAACGATTGAAGTTACCGTCCGCGGCAACCTCGCAACCATGGAGCAACGTGAGGACGGAGTTTGGTGGGGAAAGGCCCCCTGGATCGACCGTATGGATCCACGCGCCGCTGCCGCGATTTTCCAATTCTCCAAGGGCACCGAGATTGTCGATATCTTGCCTAAAGAGGAGGTCGATTACGGCAAAATGGGCCTCGAATCCGAAGCCGTAAAAGTCAAATTGCGGGATTCAGGGGATGAGATCGTTGCCGGATACCGGCTCGGCAATCGCAGCCCTTGGATTTGGAAAGACGAAGAAGCCGGCCGTCGCGAGCAAACGGTCTACGCGTTCACAAAACTTTACGACCGCGAGGATGAAGCGTATGTTCTAACCGGAAATATCCGTCCGCTCTTCGATCCTGAATTTCGGCGACTCCGCGATCACCGCCCCTATCTGTTCCATCGCAGTCAGCCGCAGCGCTTGAAGTTGAACTTCAATGGCTCCGAAGTCCTGATCGAAAGGGCAAGCCCGACCGCACCGTGGATGATCACCAAACCAATATCACTGAAGACCTCACCGAAGCGGATGCGCTTCTTGATCGAAGGACTCGAAAAACTCACCGCACTGCGAGTCGATGACCGCGATGCTCTAACCCTTCCAAAAGGAGACCGCCAATCAATCTCGGTTCAACGCTTCGGTGAAGAGCACTTCACCGAGCTCCAGATCATCCCACCGACTGAAGCTGGTGCAAAAACCGCCCTTGCAACGGTGTCAGATCGGCCAAATGCGATTTTTCACCTGCCACTTTCCCGCGTCGAAGACCTGATCGGCCTCAATGAGCTGCCCTTGAAAGTGAATGACCTGCGCTACCGCAACTTGATTGATCTCGACAGGCGCAGCTTGCGATCGATCACCATTAAGACCGCAGGGAGCCAAGAAGACATTCTAATCAGCCGCCAAGAAGGCCAGCCCTACCTGTTCCGGACCCACGACAGCGCCCCCCAGCCCCTCAACGAAGACCAGCTCGCTGACCTGTTCCTCGTGCTTGGCTCGTCATCCGTGGAAAACTTCGTTTCGGATGCCGCTATTGATCTGAGTAAATACCAACTCGACCAACCGCTGGTCCAAATCGGTTTGTTTTATTTCGGCACCGATATCCCCACTACTCTAAACATCTCCAAAGGTCCCGATGGCAAATACTACGCCACGATCCTTGGCAGCGGGCGCGTCGTCGAAATCAGTGAAAACCTTTTCTCCAGAATCGCGACGGAACCCTACAAATGGAGTGACAAGCGGCTCTTCAACTTCCCTGCCATGGACATCGTCAAGATGACTCTGACTGAGGCGAGAAAGCCCGAGGACAGCATCACGCTGCACTACGACTTCCTAAACAATACTTGGGAAGCAACCAGAGCGGGCCAAGACGTCAGCGCCGAGATCAACGCCAACATCGCCAACCGCCTCTTCGAAACCGTCGCGACCATGTTTGCCTTCAATCGCCTGCCCCAAAGTCATCAAGCATCCATGCTTGCCCTGCGCAGGCCGAGCTTCGCCGTCCAAGTGGAATACAAAAAGACCGATGAATTTGGTGACGAGATCGGGCGCGAAAGAACTGGCTTCAAGATGGCCGCCCCGATTGGAGCTAAGAGCCCACTATTTTACTATGGTGCCATCGACGGGCAGGGTGAGAGATTCACCCTCGATATGGCCACCACCAGGCAGCTAGCAGAACTTTATCGCGGCTTGATCGAAAGCTAGGCAAGCTACCGGGCCTCCTCGTCTTCCAAGAGCCCCTCAACCATACCTCCCCAGACCAGCTCGAAGGAGATCAATCCATAGGGAAGTTCGCCTCCTTCTTTGGCATTGATGGTATACGCAGCGCTTTGGATACCGAGCAAACGCCCGTCTTTGAGGATCGCACCACCGCTGGAACCAACCCGATAATACCCTTTGGCCAAGTATTGAAGTCCACTGGAGGTCTGGGCAATTCCAACCACTTCTAACGGACTCATCAAAAATAAGGGATCACCCGCTTGATGAGGAAAACTGTAATGGCACAGGTGAAGCGTATCCCCCGCATTCAAAGTCGGCTGGTCCTTGGAGAAGAAATCCAATTTGGGGAAATCCCCTTCTCCCTCCATCTTGAATAGCGCCAAATCTCCTCCCTTGAGAAACCTGGATTCCCCCTGCTTCTGAAGCTTGGCGGAGTAATAGTCTTCGAAAAAGGCAGTATCCTCCCGATCACTGAAAATCACTTTGTGTCGATGAACTGCACCGCTTGGCAAGCCCTTGCCAGTTCCTCTGAAACTGACTCGAAACTCATCAGAAAAGGACTTTTCTTCATCGATCCAAGCCACATGCCCCACTGAGAGCACATGACCTTTCGATGAGATAACCACGCCTTGTCCACGTCCCTTAGTCTTCTCGCCACTTGCCTCGACGATCACGAAAGGCTTGGGATCCGCCTTGGCCAGATCTTCGAGAACTTTGAGAGTGCTCTCCTCGCCCTTGAGCTGCAAATTTGCCAAGAGCGCGACCAGACCAATGCCTAAGAATGTCCTCATCAGGCCATTCTTGTGAGAAACTGACTTTCAGCAATCGAATTCTGAAACCCAGTTTCAGATCAAACGGCGAAGATGGCAGAAGACCTTAGCCCAGTGCTTTCGCGATTTCGTCGGCGTAGCGCTTGGCTTTTGCAGCAAAACTGAGCTCGGGCTCCTTGTAGGAAATGCCTCGTGAGACATTGATCAAAGGCGGTGCCTGACGCCCCTGCCCTGCCAGCGAAGCGAGGTCGCCACCTTGCGCCCCAAGACCTGGGATTAGCAAAGGTAGATCGGCAATGCGATCGACGACCTCCCCCGCATTGGTAAGCCCAAGGACCAGGCCGACATCCGTCGCGCGACCTTCTTTTTGCGCGCGCATTGCGAGGTCCTGAACCAGCTCAAAGACGTAGCGCTCTCCGACCAGCTGACGCTGAAAATCCGCCGAGCCAGGATTTGAAGTAACTGCCAAGAGGTAGATCCCCTTGCACGGGTAATCGAGGAAGGGCTCAATCGAGTCGTAACCGAGAAACGGGTTCAAGGTCACTGAATCAACATTCCAGTGATCAAAGTAGCCCTGAGCGTAGTATTTTTGAGTTTCCCCGATATCGCTGCGCTTGGCATCGAGCACGATGGGCACTTCCTTTGGCATCTCGCCAAGAAGTGCCTCAAGAATCTCGAGCCCGCGCAAGCCCATGGCCTCGAAGTAGGCCATGTTCGGCTTGTAGGCCGCCGCGTATTCGGCGGTCTCGCCAATCAGGCGCTTGAGAAATTCCGGCACTGCCTCGATCCCACCGTCACCAGGACGAGGGTCAAGACCGACACATAGGGCCGAGCCAGTGGCTTCGATCCGCTTTTGAACTTTCTCAGAGTAGCGCATGATGGGCGAATTTAATGGATCAGTGGCGGAAGTGGCGATTTCCAGTGAAGACCATGGCTGCGCCGGCTTTGTTGGCAGCGGCAATCACCTCTTCGTCGCGGATCGATCCGCCAGGTTGGATGATCGCGGTGGCACCAGCGGCAACCGCGGCTTCAATTCCGTCAGCGAATGGGAAGAGTGCGTCAGATGCACAAACCGACCCAGCAAGGTCGAGTCCGGCTTCCTTGGCCTTCCAAACAGCGATTCGTGAGGAATCCACACGGCTCATCTGACCTGCCCCGATGCCGAGAGTGCGGTCTCCGCGAGCAAAGACGATGGCATTGGACTTCACGTTCTTAACCACGCGCCAAGCGAAGCGCATGGCGATCATTTCTTCTTCAGTCGGAGGACGCTCCGTAACGACTTTTGCCTCAAGATTATCAAGCCCTAGAGCCGTGTGATCACGATCCATGACCATGAAACCACCGGGAGAAGAGCGGATCACAGGAGCCTTAGCGACTTTCTGATAAGCTTCGTTGATGCGGATTAGGCGAAGATTCTTCTTCTTCTGCAAGATCGCACGGGCTTCAGGCTCAAAGTCAGGGGCGATGATCACATCGGTAAAGATCTCGCTGATCACACGGGCCAGATCAGCTGTGAGTGGGCGGTTGACTGTGATGACACCACCGAAGGGGGCTTGTGTATCGGTTTCAAAGGCCTTCTGCCAGGCGACGCGAAGATCATCATCATCCTGCCCGACACCACAGGGATTGGTGTGCTTCAAGATACACACGGTCGGACGACGGAAGTCGCCGATCAGTTCGGCAGCAGCTTCGATATCCAATACGTTGGTGTAGCTGAGCTCTTTACCCTGCAATTGAGAGAAGCAGTCGGAGAAGTTACCGTAGATCGCACAGCGTTGGTGAGGGTTGTCACCGTAGCGCAGTGCGCGGTCGAGGGGTTGGCTGAGCGTGTAAGTTGAGCGAGTGCCCTCTTCAGCAGCACCGAGGAAATTCGAAATCGCGGCATCGTAGTGAGACGTGCGAAGGAAAACTTTTACCGCCAGCTCTTCGCGAGTCTTGAGACGAGTATCGCAATCGTTCTCCTTCAGCTCTTCGAGAACGCGATCGTAGTCGGCAGGATCGCAAACAACAGTGACGGCACTGTAGTTCTTCGCTGCCGAGCGGAGCATGGATGGGCCACCGATATCAATCTTCTCAATTGCCTCTTCCAAAGTGACGCCCTCTTTAGCGACCGTCTCTTCGAAGGGGTAAAGATTTACCACAACCAGATCGATCTCTGGAATTTCATTATCCTTCGCCTGCTTCTGGTGCTCAGCACTGTCGCGACGCTGCAAAAGCCCACCGTGAACCTTGGGGTGAAGCGTCTTTACCCGGCCGTCGAAAAGCTCTGGAGCCCCGGTAAAGTCGGAGACATCCATCACTGGCACTCCTAGCTCTTGGATGAACTTTGACGTGCCGCCAGTGGATAGAATCTCCACTCCGAGCTCGTGTAAGCCTTGAACGAAGGCGTCCAAGCCTCCCTTGTCTGAAACCGAAATAAGTGCGCGCTTGATGGCCATGCGGGAGAAGAGAGTCTTCCCCGAAAAAGGTCAAGTCAAAGCCGGTTCAGTTCGTAGCAGGATAATACTCCGCCTGAAGCTCGTGTTGCGTGACCAACTCCCATCGAATCTTGCCTCTTGGTGGCACCACCCGCTGAAATTCAGCCAACCGCTCACCTTCACCGATCACACGAATGTCGGTATGACCGTCGCCATTGAGATCTTTATAGCGAACATCAACAGGCCATCCACCGGCCCATGGCCCTTTTATTCGTTCACCGTCAACTTGCTCGTAGAACTGGACCGCCTGCCACGACCCCGTGTCACCATACTGATATTCGTAAGTGACGCCAGGAGGGCTTTTCTCTCGAAACTTCCAGTAAGCCCCGAGAACACTCAAAACCCCAAAGGTCAAAATGAACAACATGGGAAGCGGGTTGCCGTCAGAACGATTCGTTAATTTTAGGTAAACGACGCCGAACCAAAAAAAGCAGATCAGAAATAGAGGAGCACCAAAGAAGACCCAAAACCAGCCAGGGATGCGGAAGAGCAACAGCGCGAGCAAACAGGCAACTGGCGCGAAAGCTGCAAGCGTCCTGTGCCGGTTTGAAATCATCTACCGAGACCTCACTTAGCAGTTTGCTCCACAAGATTCTCGTAGGCCTCTAGCAATTGCTTGGTCGGTATAGCAAATGTCTCGGCGCGGTTCGCCCGTGCGATGTTGAGCCCGACTCCTTTGCCTTCGAGGTTGATCAGGGGGCCACCTGCTGAAATTCGGGAGAATGGAATTTCGTGCTGCATGATCCAAGGAAAATTCGAACGCCTCTCCGAGTATCGACCACTCATGCCATCATTCCGGCTAGGTGGCTTTTTACCGTAAAGATCTTCCGATGACCGGAGCTCGACTTTCAGCGAAACTTTTTCCCCCGCACGATCGACACCGAGCAGGATAAATTCACCGACCGTTGCTTCCGACAACTTGTCCCGTAAATCCTCGGCGCTCTCCACATCCTCACCATCAAGCGCCACAATCTTATCACCGACCATCACACCAGCCTCAGCAGCGCCGGATTTCTCATGGACGGATTCAATAGTGAGCTCCTCGCCTTCTTTGAAAGTGACCCCTACCACTGCGCGGGAATTGCTATTCGTGACTTCGCGCGACTTAGCGCTCATGATGCCAATCTTGACGCGTCGACGCCATCGCCCGGAGGCTCCATTGGCGACAACCCACGTGCCCATATTTGGCTCTTCGTCGGTAAATTCTAGAGGAGTCAAATTTTCGGCATCGACTTTGAGCAGTGCCAAATCCCACTTGGGATCAGTTGCCACAATCTTGACCGTCTCGAACAGCTCCTTATCGACCCGCACGATAATCCCCGTGCGAGCCTCCAGCTCGGAGGCTTTGGTCAAGATGTAACCATCAGCGCTCATGACGGTTCCAAAGGCGATCCGGTCCTTGTTGCGAAGATCTTTTACGGGGCGAGGGCTGTTAGCCAAAACCACGGCGCTCGATGCTTGAAGCACCTCACGCAGGGGCTCGAAGGCTTTCTGCACTTCACCGCCCTGCTTGCGCTCGGCCGAAGGGAGACTCTCCACGCCTGAGGCGGATTGAAAGACTGCTCCAGCGAGCAAGGATCCTATGAGTAAAAGTCGGTTCATTCTGCTGCAAATTTTTCAGCCAATGTGGCTTCGATTTCTAGTTCTTCTTCTCCACGCTTGATTTTGATCTTCACCTTGGAGCCAGCCATTTGTGAGGCGATGGTCTCAGCCAGGATGTCTCGGGTTTCCAGTGCGACCCCATTCATACTCAGCATCAAGTCACCCACTTTCAGGCCAGCTTCCTCCGCACCTGTGTCTTTGCCGACCCGTAGCACCTTGAGCCCACCGTCGACCTCTTCGACCTCGACCCCGAGAAATCCGGGAGTTTTCTGAGCGAATGGTCCTTCACCGAGAAATTCGCTATTCTTCATTTCGTCCCACTTCTCAGTGAACATGGGGATCGTCACGTGCATGTTCTGCTCGAGTGAGCGGCTGACGCGTGAGTGAATCCCAACCAGCTCGCCTTTCATATTAAAAAGAGGACCGCCGGAATCACCGCCGATTAGCGTGCAATCACTTTGGATCGTATGATCCTGCTTGCGCACGATACGACCAATTCGCGTGACCATTCCGCGGTCACCGTCAAATCCGCCGCTATGGCCCAGAGAGAAAACCCACTCGCCAATCGGAGGAGCTTCCTTTTCCACTTCAACGAATGGATAGGGCCCACCCTCGGTAATCTGTGCCATTGCCGCATCGAAGTCAGACCTGAGGCCAAGTGAGACCCCCTTAACCTTGGTCCCATCTGGTAGGACGATGTCGAGCTCCTTGCCGACGCCTGCCGTGACGTGAGCGGCGGTCAGGACCAAGCCATCCTCACTAATGATCACCCCCGAGCCTGAGCCTCCGCCCACTTCGATGGCCACCACCGCGTCCTTAACCTTTTCCCGACCCTCTTTCAGGGCCTTTTCAATGGCCACCAGATCCTCCATACTCTCAGGCACCTTCTTGGAATTGAAGTAGTAGGGATCTGGCTCGGAATTGCTGGCGGGCTCGGCATCTTGGGCTGAGGCGCTCAAGAAAAACACCGGCATGCTGAGGCAAGCAAGGGTCGTTGGAGAAAGTAGTCGCATGAAAGAGAATGAGCTTCGTTGTAAATGGAACGCTCCCAATCTTACACTTCGTTCAAACGAATCAAGAGAACTTACTCAAAGTTCCCTACAAATCTCCGCTCCCGACACAAATGTCCCTTCAAGGACCATCTTAACAAAAAAAAGAACAGCCCGACCGGATCAACCCAAGGTAACCCCCTGAAACCATGGATGGATAAAGCCCGGCCGGACTGTCCAAATTGCGGCTGCATTGAGCCTTCAACAGACCTATTATTACAGATCAAAAACCACAAGACAAAAGCGCAAGGGTTTATACGCATTTCTACTTAAATCAATTTTTTTTGCAAGTTGTGGAAGACCTGGACCACAAAAACTCGGAAAGCTTGAGAGCTTCGGCTTGCCCTTTCGCTGGCTCTCCCCTACTCCCTCACGCAGCTTCACAACCTGACTTCAGCCATCTTATGCACCGCGTCTTTGTCGAAAAACAAGCCGAGTTCAATTCCCCAGCGAAAGAGCTCTACCACGATCTCCACAGTAACCTTCATCTCGATTCGCTTGAGGCGGTCCGCGTGGTCCAGCGCTACGACGTCGATGGCTTGAGCGATAGTGAATTTGCTGACGCCAGCGCGCTCATCCTTTCCGAGCCACAAGTCGAGACCGCCAGCCAAGAGATCGCTATAGCCGGGGACGAAACCGCCTTCGCCGTCGAATACCTACCCGGCCAATTCGATCAGCGTGCCGATTCCGCCGCCCAGTGCGTGCAGATTTTGACCCATAAGAGCCGCCCCCTGGTTGCCAGCGCCAAAGTCATCATCCTCAAGGGTGAAATCACCGACTCCGAGCTACAACAAGTTAAGGACTATGTGATTAACCAGGTGGACTCACGCGAAGCCAGCATGGACCAACCGGAGTCCTTGGCTCCGCACATCACTCCTCCTCAAGATGTCGCAGAGCTCGATCTCAACGGACGCGATGAAGCCGGGCTGCAGGAAATGCTCGATTCCCTTGGCCTGGCCATGAGCCTGCAAGATCTCGCTCACTGCCAGCGCTACTTCCGTGACGAGGAAGGTCGCGAAGCAACCATCACCGAGCTCCGAATGCTCGACACTTATTGGTCCGACCACTGTCGCCACACCACCTTCGCCACCAAGCTTGATAAAGTCGGCTTCAAAGATGGCACCGGCTTCATTCGCCGTGCCTACGATCGCTACCGTGAGACGCGCAAAGAAGTCTACGGTGACGGTCTCAAGGATCGCCCCGAGACACTCATGGACATCGCTCTGATGGCCATGAAGTCACTGCGCAAGTCCGGCGAACTGGATAACCTTGAGGTCTCCAATGAGATCAATGCCGCCTCCATCGTGGTGCCCGTCGAGATCGACGGCGAGACCGAGGACTGGCTGGTGATGTTCAAGAACGAAACCCACAACCACCCTACCGAGATCGAACCATTCGGTGGCGCGGCTACGTGCCTCGGCGGTTGCATTCGAGATCCCCTTTCCGGCCGATCGTTTGTCTATCAAGCGATGCGAGTCACTGGCGCGGCTGATCCGACCGTTCCTTTTTCCGAGACTTTGCCAGGCAAGCTCCCTCAGCTCAAGATCTGCCGCGAAGCCGCTCACGGCTATTCCTCCTACGGCAACCAAATCGGCCTCGCCACTGGACAAGTCGCCGAAGTCTACCACCCGAACTACGTCGCCAAGCGCATGGAGATCGGTGCCGTCATCGCCGCTGCTCCTAAGGAAAATGTATTCCGTGGCGAGCCCGCGACTGGCGATGCGATCCTGCTAATTGGCGGGCGCACCGGCCGAGATGGCGTCGGCGGTGCTACCGGTTCCTCAAAAGAGCACACCGATACCGCCCTTGAGAATTCAGCTGAAGTTCAAAAAGGCGACGCCCCCACCGAACGGAAAATCCAGCGCTTGTTCCGCAATGCCGAATTTGCCAAGAAGATCAAAGTCTGTAACGACTTCGGTGCAGGCGGCATCTCCGTCGCCATCGGCGAACTGGCGGATTCTTTGGAAGTCGATCTCGATAAGGTCCTGAAGAAATACGAGGGTCTCGATGGCACCGAACTCGCCATCTCTGAGTCCCAAGAGCGCATGGCCGTGGTCATCGATCCTTCGGAGATCGACTACTTCATCGCCGAGGCCGACAAGGAAAACCTCGATTGCACCCACGTCGCCAATGTCACCGACAGCGGTCGCCTGGTGATGAGCTGGCGCGGCAAAAAGATCGTCGATCTCTCGCGCGCCTTCCTCGATACCAATGGCGTTCAACTCTCTCACCCAGTAGAGGTCGAAGCTCCAAATGGCGATTCACCATTGGAACAGGCCATCGCCAGCGTCTCTACCGCGGACTCTACCGCTGCCAAATTCGAAGCTCTCCTCAGTGACCTCAATCATTGCTCGAACAAGGGCCTCGTCGAGCGGTTCGACAGCTCCGTTGGCTCCGCTACCGTCACTCAGCCCTTCGGCGGCAAAACCGAGCTCACCCCATCGGATGCCATGGTCGCCAAGATCCCCGTCCTTCGCGGCGAAACTACGACCTGCACCCACATGGCCTGGGGCTTCAACCCGAACCTCGCCAGCTGGTCACCCTTCCACGGAGCCCTCTACGCTGTCACTGAATCGGTCTGCAAGCTCGTCAGCTCTGGCGCACGCCTTTCCGATGCGCGCCTGACCCTTCAGGAATACTTCGAGAAACTCGGCAAAGACCCCGTCCGCTGGGGCAAGCCCTTCTCTGCCCTGCTCGGTGCCTATCTTGTGCAAGATGAGCTCCGCCTCGCCGCGATTGGTGGTAAGGACTCCATGTCCGGAACCTTCAAGGACATTGACGTCCCTCCGACGCTCGTCTCCTTCGCGGTCGCCCCTGGCTCGACGAAATCCGTTGTCTCCCCCGAATTCAAAAAGGCAGGCTCAAACCTCTTCTTCGCGCAAGCAAACCGTGGCGAAGACGGCATCCCTGACTTCAATTCCCTACGCATCCTCGCTGACCAGCTCAGCGATGCGATTGAGTCCGGCAAAGTCCTTGCCGCGCATAGCCTCAGCTCCGGCGGCATCGCCCACGGCCTCGCGCTAATGAGCTTCGGTAACCGCATTGGCGCAAGCGTCGAGACCGAGCTGGACCTCTTCTCCGAGCGCTACACCGGCTTCCTCGTCGAGAGCACCGAATCCGAGCTCGTCGGCTTCACTAAGATCGGTAGCACCTGCGCGGAAGAATCCATCACTCTCAACGGGGATAAAGTCGGCATCGACTCCCTGATCAGCACTTGGACCGCCAAGCTCGAGCCCGTCTACCCGACCCAGGCCACCTCTCCTCACCCCGAGGTCGAGACCTTCACCTTCAAGGGCGAGACACGCAAACGCTCCGCCTCCCTCGGCAGCCAGCCCAAGGTTATCATCCCCGCCTTCCCAGGCAGCAACTGCGAATACGACAGCGCCCGCGCCTTCCAGCGCGCCGGAGCCAGCACCGAAGTGCAGGTCTTCCGCAACCTGAATACGGCTGCGGTGGAAGAGTCTCTCGCACGCCTCGCAGAGGGCATTCGCTCCTCGCAGATCCTCATGCTCCCCGGCGGCTTCTCCGCAGGAGATGAGCCTGACGGCTCCGGCAAATTCATTGCCACCGTGCTCCGCAACCCACAGGTCCGCGATGCCGTGCACCAGCTCATTCATGAGCGTGATGGACTCGTCATCGGCATCTGCAACGGCTTCCAGGCCCTGATCAAAACCGGGCTCGTCCCCTACGGTGAAATTCGCGACCCGCAGCCCGGCGCACCGACTTTGACCTTCAATGACATCGGTCGTCACATCGCACGCTACGCGACCACCCGCGTCAGCTCGAATTTATCGCCATGGCTGGCCAAGTGCAAAGTCGGCGAACTCCACGAGATCGCCTTCTCCCATGGCGAAGGCAAGTTCTGGGCCAGCGAAGAGGAAATTCGCCAACTCGCAGCCGCTGGTCAGATCGCCTTCCAATACACCGACCACGCCGGCACCGCCTCCATGGACATCGCGCATAACCCGAACGGCTCACTTTACGCCGTCGAGGGCATCACCTCCCCCTGCGGACGCGTCCTCGGCAAAATGGGCCACTCCGAGCGCGTCGGTCCCGCCGTCGCCCTCAACCACCCCGGCCAAAAAGACCAGCCCATCTTCGAGGCGGGCGTCGAATATTTCGCCTAAGTGACCATATTGCAAAGTGCCCGAGGCTGTCGGCCTCGGGCATTTTCGTTCAGGCGCATTGATCCCCCCAATATGATGCTGTCGTTCGTAGTTCCTCTTCACTTCGTTGCCTCATTGGTGCTCGCCTTCGTCGCAGCGCTCGCTTGGATACGGCTTCGAAGAAGTGATCTAATGGCTCTCAAGCCACTTAAGCCCGCTCTAATCTTTTTCACTATTGCCAGTCTATCGAAACTGTATTCCCTCGGCGCCGAGCTCTTCATCGCTTCCTACAGCGGTGCCAAATACGAATTTGATACCCTGCCGAATCCCATTTTCCAATCGATCATATTTGGTATCATGCTCCTACCCAATCTTGGATGGTTTCGAGCAGTCAGGAAACGTCCATCGATCATCCTCGGCTTGGCCCTGCTGTCTTCTGCTTGTTATCTTTAGTAAAATCACCCCCTACGAAGAGCGCCAGATGGCAGGAAAGATCTCCATTGGCTGGGACACAAAAGATATTTGTTTTCGAGAGACAGATACCCAAAGCATGTCGCTACCTTTGTGTCATAATGAAAATTTCTCGTCCTCAGACCTTACTTTTCGCCGTCGCCGCCCTTGGGTTTCTCAATCCAACTCAGGCCAAGGAATCACAACCTACGAACCTAACAGAATTAGAACAAGCGACTCTAAGCATCGCTGAATCTTGTCGACTTGCGACGGTTGGAATGACCGTTGGCAATGCTCAAGGAACCGGGACCATCGTCACTCCAGACGGCCTCTTGATCACTGCTTTTCACTGCGTCGGCAACGTTGGTCGAGAATTTGAAATCATCTTGGCTGATGGGAAACGAGCTAAAGCCATCACCGTCTACGGCCACGAAGAACTGGACGTGGCATTGGTAAAAATTCTCGATGAAGCCCCGACAGGCGGATGGCCTTACCGCCCGGTGCGAACCACTAGCGACCTCCAAGAGGGCGATTGGTGTGTCGTCTTCGGCAATAGTGCCGGCATCCAGTTGAACCGCCCGGCTCCCATGCGCCTGGGCCGTGTTTTAGGATCCTATGACTGGCAGAACCACAACCAACTCTTAACCGACAACACCATGGTGTCAGGTGATTCAGGAGGCCCCCTATATGATATTGAGGGTCAACTCGCGGGGGTGAACAGTAATGTCGCTAAAAATTCCGCCTTTGGCAATCATCACGCCCGTATTTCCGAAGTCCTGAAACTATGGCGGGAAACCTTGAACGGAAAAAAAGAACTCCCAAGCATCGATTCCTTGCGAGAGCAGGATCTAGAGCACGCCAAGAAACGATCCGCCCCAAAAGGTCTTAGCGAGATACATCGCAAGCAAACGACTGAGCTCCTGAAACAACAATATGGTGAGGATTTCCCTGATGAGGTGATCGAGATCATCCTAGCCTCTTCCACCATTAACCCAGCAGACGGCTCCGTTAATATTGCAATTACTCCTGAAGTTTTCAAAGACATCATCGCGGCCGGGCACAACCCCGTCAAACTCGGTCTAGTCACTGCTGAACAAGCTAAGATCCTTGGCATTGACGTCGATTCAATCGAAACTCCCGCCAAGGATAATGAGCACGAAAAGCTGATCAAAGAGGCCTTGCTCAAGCAATTCAAGGTCGAGAAAATCTCCGATGAAGCGATGGAGATTCTGCTGAAAGCAGCAGAATTCGATAAAGAGACGGGAAAGCTCGAAGTCAAACTAAACTCGGACTCGCTCGCAAAACTCAAGGAAGCCGGATTAGACATCAGTAGCGGTGATGAAAAGGAGCCAGTGCAGGACAAAGGCAACGACGAAATCGTCCTTAAAGAATTAAGCAAGCAACTGGAAGTGGAGCTGACCGAAGAGATGAAAAAAATCTTACTCTCGATATGTGACTTTGATGGAAAAACAGGAAGTCTCAACGTCAGCCCTGACTACGAGACTTACGAAAAACTTCTCGAAATGGGGGCCGACTTAAAGAAGCTCGGCTACATCCCGACGAAGCTTACGAACTACGCTAAGCTAAGCCTTAAATTTGGTGACAGTGCAGAGGACATTGCCAAATCTTTCCCTAAAACCAGTCCCATCATCGAAGTGTTTTCAGAGGGAAAACAAGTTGCTCTCGGCACAGTAATTAAATCCGATGGATACTTTGTCAGCAAGGCAAGTGAGATCAATTTGGACGAAAAGGTAGGGGTTAAGATTGATGGAGTAAAAATGGAGGCCAAGTTCATCTCCCAAGATGAGGAAAGCGATCTCGCTCTTTTTAAAGTGGATTCCAGATTGGAGGTGCCTGCTTGGTCGAAAGCTGATCTACGGTTGGGCAATCTGCTGGTCAGTCCAGCCGCTGGACGTCCCATGCTCGGCCTAGTTAGCAATCTGCCTTACAAAATCCCTGCTAAGGTCATAGGTATGGGCAATGGCAATTCTGCTATCCTAGGTATTCGCGCGGTCTCTAGCAGTGATGGGGATAATGCCGGAGGTGTCCTGATCGATAGTGCTGATAAAGCGTTTCCCGCAGGGAAAGCTGGAATTCTCAAAGGCGATCTGATCACCAAATGGAACGGCGAGCCAGTCAACCACATGACCGAACTTACCGCAAAAGTCAGCGAGCATTCTCCGGGCGACAAAATTGAAGTCACCGCCGAACGAGATGGCGAAATACTGAATTTTGAAGTCATCTTGGAAAGCGCCGCCAAAAGCGACCTCTTCGCCCTCGACTCTACTAGCTCTACCGCTCAAGAGATCTCCGCAGCGAGTGGCAAGCTAAGTCAACGCCGCCGTGACCTGCCCGAGTGCATCACCCACGATGCCTTAATCTGGGCAAATGACTGCGGCGGGCCACTCTACGACAGCAAGGGCAAAGTGGTTGGGATCAACATTGCCCGCTACGACCGCACGGCGAGCTACGCACTGACTAAGGAAAGCTGTAAAGCCGCCCTCAAACGTCTATTCGCAGCGGAGTGAGGCTGCGAAAC